>JBKBIC010000242.1:0-7224 GCA_046299435.1 Saprospiraceae bacterium | reverse complement strand
CCGTTTTTCCTCACCGTGGACGCGGGCAGCAGCATCAAAGGCAAGGCGATTCAGTACACGTTGCTGCCGTTTTTCCCGGTTTTCCGGTACGAATTGCGGTTTTGAGTTTTACCGGTTTCGAGTTTTGAGTTTTGAGTAGGATTCAACTCAAAACTCGAAACCGGTAAAATTACCAAACGACAATCTTGATTTTGTAATCCTGTTTGTCAATCACTTGGCCGAGTTTCGGGTACGGTGTCGCGTCCAGCAAGCGGAACCGTGCCGTGCCAACGCTCGTCGAGTCGGGGTGAATCACGTTGGCATCAATCGTCGAAAGCGTGTCGGTCGTCGTTTGGCCCGCGAGGGTGAACTTGATTTGCGTTTCCACCCACCCAGCCGTGATGCACATCGCATCAATCGGGCAGCGGTTGTCAAACGGCACGTCCGTCACCGAGAAATCCGGCACTTCGGCATTGCCCGAAAATTTTGCCTGTTGGCCGAGGCAGAGCGTCAGCGTGTCGCCCAGCGAGAACGTCACGGGGTCGGAGCAGTCGGGGGTGCGCGAATCGGATTTTTTGCAGGCAGCCATGCCCAGCAACACGAGGGCGGTCAGCCCGAAGAAGTAGTTTTTCATGTGTGAAAAAGTTTGGTGAATGTGTTTTCCGGGCAAGACCGCCGATTCGCCCGACGGGGTTGGGAAGCAAGCGTTAAAACCTCGTTAGCGTGCCAAGCTCACCAACACCCGCACACTCACCCGGTCGCGCACCGCCTTGCCGATGCGCCAATATTCGGGCGTTTCCACCGCGTCGTTCAGGTTGTTCAGGCCGTAGGAATAGAGCACTTCGGGGCGCAGCCGCAGCTTGCCGAAGTGGATTTCGAGGCCCACGCCCAAGTCCAGTGCGAAGCGTTCGTGGTACAGCCGCAGGCCTTCGGCAGGTTGGTTTTGGGCAAAATTCCATGCGAAACGCCCACCCAACAAAATAGAACCGCGCACCGGAAGCCGACCTTTCGGGTTCGTGAACACCAGATGCACGGGCAATTCGAGGTCGGCGAAACGGTAATCCCGCGCCGTCACCGACTGGTCGCCTGCCCTGAAAAACAAGCGGTTGCGCGTGAACGCAGCCACCAACTGCGGCCTGACAGCCACCGATTTCGACAAATGCCACGCCCCGAAAACGCCGATGCTCGCGCCCGGCTTCGGGCGGTCGGCCCAGACCCGCGCAGGCTCGTCCGGGTCGCCGCCCGGCAGCGTCGTCCAGTCAAGCGTTTGGGACTCAAACCCAACCAACGCGCCGAGCAAAAACCTGCGTGGCCGCTCGTCGCCCTGCCCAAAAAGCAGCACGGGCGCGGCAGCCAACAACAAAAAATGGAGGAGTTTTTTCATTTTGAAACGTTGGTTCGGGCGGGCTGAAGCACGGTGCGCGTGTACCTTGCGCCTCTCGCGGTGAAAATATTTCCCGCAAAAACATGGAAAAACTGCTTCCTCTGACGCTCATCCGGGCGGGCGGGTTGCCCTTCGAGATGCTCGCCGCACTGGGCCGCGACTGGTCGGCGAATCTCGAAAACTGGCAAAATGCCCAGCAAAACCTGCGCGATAAAACCGACGTGCTCCATCGCACACTTTCCCACCTGCTCGAAATCCTGCCCGAAAATGCCGCCCGCACCGCCGTTTACAACGCCCGCAAAAACCTGTTCCAGCAAAAAAAAGCGGACTGGGCGCGGCTGCTCGCTTTCCAAGACGGGAGTGCCGCCTGGGCAGACGTTCAAATGGCAGCGCGAGGTTTGGCCGAGGCCGAACAATCACGCGCCGACGCGCTGCAATCCTTTGAAAGTCAATGGAATGAAACCTTGCTGGACAATTATGCTCATCTGCAAAACGCCGCCGCGCACCCGGTTTTGCAGCGCGGATTGCTGTTTGCCAGCCACGAGTTGTTGCGGCGTTTGCCCGATTTCCGGGCCGCGCAGCCGGGCAATTTTGACAAAAAAACACGCGGCACGGCGTTGGCTGTGTATCAATACCTCGCCCGCGCAGCGGCCAAAACTTCGCCGTTCGCCCATTTTTCCACTGTCCATCTGACGCGGCTGGGCGACGCGAACGAGGACGACGCGCCACCGTTCGAGAAGGTCGCCGTCGTGCCTAACGTGGCTGTTTTGGAAGCACTTTACGAGATGTTGCTCGCCTACCCCGTTTTTTACCAGAGCCTCTCCGTGCGGCTCAACCCGTTCATTGTCAAGCAGTTGCCCGTGTATGAGTTCCTGTATTTCGACGGTGAAAACGAAAGTTTCCAGCAGCTGACCGCCGACGCGGTGGTGGATTTCGTGGTCGAAACCTTGCTCGAAAACGAGCGGCAGATGCCCTTCGCCGCGCTGCAAAACCGCCTCGCCGAAACCGTCGAAGCCCCACCCGAACGCCTCGAACGCTTTCTGCTCGACCTCGCCGACATCGGTTTTTTGGACTGGGATTGGCCCGAAAAAGGCTGGTCGGCAGGCTGGCCGGGCGGCTTGATGAACTTTCTCGGCCACCTGCCCGCCGAGCCAGTCGTCGTCGAAACGGCGGCGTTGTTGCAGTGGCTGCGCGGCGCGGCGCGGGCTTTGGCTTTCCAAGAAGTGCCTGCGGCGAGCCAAACACAGGCAGAGGCCACCGAAAAACTGCGGGCGCATTTCGCCGAATTTGGCGGAAAAATGCCGCCTTTGTCGCCCGAACAAGTGTTTTACGCAGATGTCGCCGCGCCCGCCAAATCGGATTTCGGAACCGAAACTGAATTCCCTGACCTGCTCCGAACCTTCCCAAAAGCCGTGTCCGATTGGCTGCCGCCCCGCCCCGCCCCGCCAATCAACCAGCTGACCGAACAACCAACCGACCTGCCCACGTTTTTCAAAAATTGGCAGGCACAAAAGATTGAGAACCAATTGGTTGAGACGAATTTTTCACCTAATCCATTCGACGAAACACGGCACTTGGGCCTGCTTTTCCAGCCGTTTCGAGGCACGGACGGGCAGCTGTGTGCGGTGCTGAACGCATGGTTTCCGGGCGGTGGCAGGATGTTTGGGCGGTGGCTGCCGCTTTTTTCGGAAACCGCCGAGCGCGAACTGCGCGACTGGTGCACGGAGATGACCAAGAGCGAAAACGGCATTGCCCATTTTGCCGCGCTGGGCTGGCACAACGCCAATTTTCACCCGCTTTTGCACGAAAAAAGCCTCGATTGGCCGGGGGGCCGCAGCCGAAAATCGCCCCAAAATTTGCTGGCAGGCACGTTGTCTGTCGCGGAAATCAACGGTCGCGCTCGGCTCATCGAACCCGAAACTGGGCGACCGCTGCAGCTCGTTGACCCCGGCTTGGAGTCGTGGCAATCGCGCACGGCGGCTGCCCGGATGCTGCTGAATTTGGGCGTGCCGAAAGTCTCGCTGCGCCGCACTTTGGCGCAAATGAGCACTTGGCAAACCGCCGGGCCGGGGCTGAAAACGCGCTCGCGCATCCAGCACGGCAGTTGGGTTTTTGCCCGCGCTGCTTGGCAAATGGAACCGATGGTTTGGCAGAATTGGCTGGGCAAATTGGGCACCGGAAAGTTTTCTTTTTTCCTGACAATCAATGCGTTGCGCGAAGCATGGCAACTGCCGCGCCAAGTTTTTTACCGGTTCCCGGCCAGCGGCGGCAAGCCGCAATACCTCGATTTTGGCAGCCCGGTGAGCGTGCTTTTGTTTGAGAAAATGCTGCGCTCGGCGGGCGAAGCCACGCTCGAAATCGTGGAAATGTTGCCTGCTCCGGGGCAGTTGTTGACTGGCTATTGCCTCGAAAGGGTTGGAGAAATGAGTTGGGGCGGCTGAATTTCAACTTTTCAACCCAACCCTCAACGCTTTCACTCCCGCTCCACTACTTTCGCCGCCGAATTTCGGAACAGGGAACCCGGTGCAAATCCGGGGCAGTCCCCGCTGCTGTAAGTTTCTGTGCTTGGTTGAAGAGTTGAAAAGTTGAAGCACCTCTTTTTCAACCTTTAAACTTTTCAACTCTTCAACCAAGCACACGCCTCGCGCACGATGCCACTGGGAAACCGGGAAGGCGCGCCGGGCGGAAACGAGCCAGAAGACCTCCCGAAGTTCGCAAGCACACGGGCTTCGGGTGAAAGCCGGTCGTTGCGGCAGACGGTAGGCAGTGGACGATGGACGGTTTTTCCGTCCGCCGTCCGCCGTCCGCCGTCCGCCGTCCGCCGTCCCAATCCGTTTGCCTTTCATTTTTCACTTTTCACAACTCATTGAAAATGAAGGTCAAACTATCTCTCCTTCTCCTTTCCGCGCTGGCTGCGCTGGCGTTTTTCTCCTGCAAAAAAGACGACGACCCGGCGGCTTCGGGCAAGTACGCGACGGGCGTTTTCGTGGTGTGCGAAGGGCCGTTCGGCAGCGGCACGGGCACGGTCACTTGGCATGACCCGGAATCCGGCGAAACGGTGCAGGACATTTACGGCCTCGAAAATGGCGGGGCCGCGCTGGGCAACATCGCGCAGAGCCTGACTTTCCACGCGGGCAAGGGCTACATCGTGGTGAACAACGCGAACAAAATCGTCGTGGTGGATGCCGGGACGTTCAAGGCAGAAGCCGAAATCAAGGGCTTCGCGCTGCCGCGACACCTGCTGCCGATGGACGACCAGTTCGCGCTCGTGAGCGAATGGGGCGCGGACGGCCTGAGCGGTCGGGTGCTGAAACTCGACTTGACGACGCGACAAATCGTTGATTCTGTGCAAGTTGGGCACGGCCCGGAAAAACTTTTCCGCTTGAACGACACGGACGTATTGGTGCCGAACGGCGGCGGCTACGGCGTGGATTCGACGGTGCAAATCCTCGACTGGAAAACCATGCAGGTCAAAGAGACGCGCACCCTGTTCCGCAAAAACCCGACGGCTTTTGCATCGCCCAGTTTTCTGAGCGATAGGCCGTATGTGCTTTGCAAAGGCGAGTTCGGCGGCACTGGCTGTGTGGCGGGCTGGAACAGCACGGACGATTCCAACGGCCAAATCCCGAACACTTTTTCGGACGATTTGGTGGTCAGCCCTGACGGACAAAGCCTGTATTTCAGCGCAGGCGGCAAGGTGCGGGCGGCACGGCTCGATGGCTTGTCCGTTTTGTTTGATTACCCGGCTTACAGTGTCGGCGTGGACTCGAAAACGGGCAACATCCTTGTGGGCGATGCGAAGGATTTTTCGTCGTCGGGTGAGGTGGCGATTTTCAACGCCAGCGGCACGAAAATCAGCGCGTTCACGACGGGCGTGACCCCGACGGAAATCGTGGTGGTGCGGTGAAAGGGAGTTTAAAAAGAGGAAGGGTTGAAAAGTTGAATCTTCAACTTTTCAACCCTTCTCCTTTTTGACTTTTCCTCTCTTCAACTCGTTGAATCAGAGCAGTTTGAGCAACTCTTGTTCGAGGCGGCCGCGCGTTTCGATGACGGCGATTTTGCCTTCTTTGTCAATCAAAAACGTCTTCGGGATGGACTGCACGCCGTAGAGTGCCGCTGCCGCGCTGCCCCATTTTTTCAGGTCGCTGACGTGGTTTTCCCAAATGAGGCCGTCGGCCGTGATGGCTTGTTTCCATGCTTCGCGGCCACGCTCTTCGCCGCCGGGCACACTGCCCTGACGCGGGTCAACGCCGTCCAGCGACACGCTGAAAATGTCGAAGCCTTTGTCTTTGTATTTGTTGTAAACGGCCACGACGTTGGGGTTTTCGCGGCGGCAGGGGCCGCACCACGAAGCCCAAAAATCGAGCAGCACCACTTTTCCGCGCAGCGATTTGAGGCTGCGGGTCTTGCCTGACGGGTCGGGCAGGCTGATGTCCGGGGCCTCTTGGCCGACTTTGATGGAGCCTTCGGCTTGGTCTCGGAGGGCGAATTTCTCCACTTGCCCGACGACCGCCGCGAGGTCGGTGGCGTACTTCGAGCCGGGCATTTCGGCAGCGATGGTCTCCGAAAGCTGCTTCATTTCGGGCAGGTATTCGGCGGCGTTCGGGCCGTTGAGCAGCTGCACCATCATCACTGTTTTCATAAGCGGGTTGCAGGCTTTGTCGGCAACGGATTTGTACGCCTGCGGCCCCATTTGCCCGCCCTTGGCGAGGGCTGCCAGTTCTTGGTTGCGCTCGACGAAGCACTGGGCCGTCTCGGAACCTGTGATTTGCACGCCTTCCATCTTGTCCATCGTGTTCAGGTCGGCCTTGATGTCGAGGCCGGATTCTTTGCCGTCGAGCACCATAAACATCCGTTTCGCGCCGATGCTGAGGCGGTAAACGCCGGCTTCGAGCGGTTTTTCCTGTTCAATTTTGAATTGGCCACTGCCGTCGCAGGTCACGCGACCGATGGCCGTTGGCTGGCCTTGGAAAAAGGCTTGTTCGAGGACGACCTGCAAGTTGGCGGCGTTCTGGATGCTGCCTTTCACGGCGTAGCCCTCTTTTTTACAGCCGGAAAAGAGCGCGGCGGCGGGCAGGAAAAGCAGGAGTGCGAGGATTTGTATCTTTTTCATTGGATGCGGTAGTTGATGTGCAACTGTGGGATAAGCGGGCGCGCCGCTTTTGGTGAAAAAATTCGGCTGCAAATGTATGGCAAGGTTTTGTGCCAACAATGTCGCCCCAAAGACGAACGGCGCACCCCTCGCGGAGTGCGCCGTTTTGTGTCGGTTTCGTTTTGTTCAATTGGCTTTCACGGCTTTGAGGTTGGTGTGGGCTTTGCCCGCCGCGTCTGTGATTTGGACGAAAAACAAGCCCGACGGCCAATCACCCGTGTCTTCGATTGTCAGCCTGTCCGTGCCAACAGGCCATGTTTTTTCCACGACGAGCCGCCCGGTGGCATCCAATATTTTCACTTTCAACTCACCGCCCAACGGTGCCGAGGTGTTCACAACCAATTGATTGTCAAAAGGATTGGGCGAAAGGGCAAAGCTTATCTCCGACAAATCCGATGCGAAACCGCCACCGCGCCCCTCTGTCCCGCCCGGCCCGAAGGCGGGCGGTAGCATGACATTGATGGAGGCCACGCAGCCATTGCGGTCGCGGGCGCGGAAAGTGTACGTCCCGGCGGCGGCGATGGTGTACACGCTTGTAGAGGTGAAGCCGCAGTTGCCGGTCGTGCCCACGCGGCAATATTTGTACGGGCTTCCGGTGGGGTACGGCGTGCCGCCAGCAGCGGTGAGCGTGACCCGGAATTTGCCGTTCGCCAGCGTCTCGACGCTGTGCGAGAGCGTGAGCATGGGCGGCTCGGTCAGGGTAGCTTCG
>JBKBIC010000241.1:0-7263 GCA_046299435.1 Saprospiraceae bacterium | reverse complement strand
CCCCCCAACCAAAACACCACCCACGAAACACCAAACACGCAAATCAGTACATCCGCGCCACCACCAATTTCCGGCCCACCGCCCGCCCATTTTCGGGCTGGATTTGCAGCCAATACACCCCGTTTCTGAAATCGGCCAACGAGATGCGGCCGCTCGGTTCCGTCGTTTTTTCAAACGCTTGCTCGTGCCGCAGGAGGCCGTGCTGGTCAAAAATTTTGACCGAAAAATTGCCTGCGCCACCGTCGGGCAGCTGCACGAAAACCTCCTCGCCCGCTGGGTTCGGGAACACGGTAAATTGCTGGACATCAATTGGTTGCGCTGGATTCTCTGCTCTCGGCACGCCCGGTGCGAGTGGCTGCCCGACTACAAAAGTGTAATCCTCCACCTCGCCGAAGGGCAGCGTTTCGCAAGGTGTGGCAAATGCGCCGCGTTTCATGCTCACGCGCATCCGCGTCGGGCCGGTGAGCGCGAAACTGGGCACCAACAAATTGATTGTCAATGTTTTGGTGGGTGTGCCGTCGGCGGGTCGGGTCAGGATTTGGCTGACGACGGCCTCGGCAGGGTCGGCAAATTGGCCGTCGTGGTCAAGGTCAATCCAGACTTTCCAGTATTCATCGAAGGTGAAGTAGCTGAACCCGGCGGTGAGTTCGATTTGGGCCGGGGTGCCGATGGTCAGCGCAGTGGTTTGGGCCGTGAAATCCGAGTATTGGCTTTTGCCGGAGGGGTTTTGGATGCTCCCGGTTTTCACTTCGGCAATCCAATCGTGCCAGGGGAAGTTGGAATTGGCGGGGCAATAATTGGCAAAAAGGAGGGCGGGCGCGAACGCCCCAAAGAGGAGGGAAAGGAACGTTCTCATGTGCAAGTATTTGATTATGAACTGGAAAGAACTACCCCGAAGTTACGCCCCAAGCAATCAACATGGCCGGTTTATCTGCTCAGTTTCACAGATGATATTCGTCAGTCGGCAGCGCGGGAAAAGGTTACTGTTTTGCAAAAGCCGCCGGGCAGCCGTGCGCGGCAAACGGGCTGCGCGTTTCTTTGCCCGTGTTTCGCTGCCAATCCGGCCCAAACTTGTTTCAAGTGCTTGATTGTCAATGACAAACCAACATCAATCCACCATAATTACTCAACCACACACCATCGAAAATGAAAAAGACGCTCCTGTTTTTTGCCGCCTTTTTTGCCCTCCAATTTGCTGCCCAAGCCCAGCTGGGCGACCTCGCCAAAAAAGCCCAATCCGCCAAAGACAAGGTCATGGGTTCCGACCTTTCGCAAACTGAAATCGGCAACGGCCTGAAAGAAGCCCTGAACGAAGGCGTGGGCGCGGCCTCCGATTTCCTCTCGGCCAAAGACGGCTACTTCAAAAGCCCGTACAAAATCTTCCTGCCCGACGAAGCCCGCAAAGTCACCGCCAAACTGCAAGGCGTGCCCGGCTTCCAGAACGCCGAAGCCGAAATCACCGAGCGCATGAACCGCGCCGCCGAAGATGCCGCCACGAAAGCCAAGCCGATTTTCCTCGCCGCCATCAAAAAAATGAGCTTCCAAGACGCGATGAACATCCTCATGGGCAATCCCGATGCGGCCACGCGCTACCTCGAAAAAAACACTTACCAAGCCCTGTACGACGAGTTCAAGCCCATCATCCAAGCATCGTTGGACAAGGTGAAAGCCCGCGAATACTGGCGTTCGGCGGTGACGGCCTACAACAAACTCCCGCTCGTCACGCCGACCAACCCTGAACTGGACGACCACGTGACCAAAATGGCCCTCATCGGCCTCTTCCACCTCGTCGAGAAAAAGGAGAAAGACATCCGCTCGAACCCCAAACTCCGCAGCACCGACCTCCTGCAAAAAGTCTTTGCCAAGCAGGACAAGAAGAATTGAGAAATTGGGAAACAGACCTCTTGCGAAACGCTGCGTAACAGCCTGCCACAAGAGTTATTACGCAGAGTTTCACAGAGAACCCGCAGAGTTTCGCAGAGATAAATGCAAGAAGTCTAATAAAAAACGCGCTCTGGTGAATCCCGGAGCGCGTTTTTTATTTCCCAATTTCCTCAATTTCCGGTTTCCCAACTTCTCACTTGCAATCAATCACGCGGATGCGGGTGGAGGCTTTTTGCCGGCAGCCCATGCCGTCGGTGACGGTGGCCGTGAGCAGGAAATCCGTGTGGGCTTTGAGCGATTTCTGGATGTCCACGCCCCGGTCGTTTTCCCATTGAAAAGAATAGGGGGGCGGACCGGACACAACCGGTTGCCGCACCCAGAGCGTCTAGCCCGCACAAACAGGCTGATTGTCAGGCAGTTCCAGTTTCAGTTCCGGGTTTTTGCGCACGATGACGGGCGTGCTGGCGGCCTCGTTGCCGCCTGCCTCGTTCACGCGGCAGGTGTACTTGCCGGGCTGCGTGATGTCGAGGAAGCGGTTGGTCGCGCCGGGCAGCGGCATCCCGTCGCGGAACCACTGGTAGCCCGTGAAGCCCGGCAAAGCCTTGGCCGTCAGGCGGATGGGCGCGTCGCCGCAAAACACGATGGGCACGGAAAAATAACCGAAGGCGAGGTCGTCTTCATTCAACTGCTCGTTGCCGGGGCGGCTGTCGCTGTCCGGCTCGTTCTGGTGGATTATTTCGGCGCGGATGGGCAGCGGGCCGTCGGCCTCGGCCACCAAAAACAGGTGCAGCTCCGCGCTGGGCAGCGTGGCCGGCAACTGTTGGATGCACCACACGCCCGATTGAGCGTCATAAGTGCCGATGGAAACCGCCGGGCTGAGCAGGCGCAAGCCCTCGACGAGGCCGATTTTGATGGCGATGCTGGTCACGTCGCTGCGGTCTTGGTTGAGGAGCCGGATGCTGGCCGCGACGGTGTCGCCGCGCTTCGGCTCGTGCTTGCTGACCGCGATTTTGAGGGCCAAATCGGTCGCCGATGCCGCGTGGGCGAGCAGCAAAAACAGCGCGATAGGCCAGCAGAATGTCAGTTTCGAGTTCATGCCCCGTCTCAATCAATTTCCGTTCCATTGCCGTTTTAATTAATTTTTTAGGCCGCCGCGGCAAGGGTTCGACTTTGTTGGCTTGGAAGCAATTCCCGCCATGTTTTTTCGGCCATTCGGCAAACACCGCCCGGCGATTTACCTTAGCCAAAAAAATCAGGGGAAATGCGCCGCTCCAACACATCCAAAATCGGCTTGGCCGTCGCCGCGAGCATCGTGGCCATCGGCCTGTTCACCGCCGTCCGCCGCCCGTCGTCAGCCGTCAGCCGTCAGCCGTCAACCGTCAGTTTCAATTTCCACGTCCGCCCGATTTTGAGCGACCGCTGCTTCAAGTGTCACGGCCCCGACCCGGCGCACCGCGAGGGCGGCCTGCGGCTCGACACGGAAGCAGGCGCAAAGGCCCCGCTCGGCGAAGCCAAAGACCACTTCGCCATCGTGCCCGGCGACGCAGCGCGGAGCACGCTCGTGCAGCGCATTTTTTCCACGAACCCCGACAGCCTGATGCCCACGCCCGAAAGCCACCTGACGCTGAGCGATTTTGAAAAACAAATCCTGAAACGCTGGATTGAACAGGGCGCGAAATGGGAGCCGCACTGGGCCTTCGTCGCGCCGCAAAAACCGCCCGTGCCGACCGTGAAAAACGCCGATTGGGCGCGCAACGAAATTGACTTTTTCATCCTCGAAAAACAACAAGCCAACGGCCTCGAACCTTCCGAACCCGCTGAAAAAGAACGACTTGCGCGGCGCGTGAGTTTTGATTTGACCGGCCTGCCGCCCAGCCCGGCGCAGCTCGCACAGTTCCTCCAAAACCCCGCGCCCGATGCCTACGAGCAACTGGTGGACACGCTTCTGGCCGCGCCAGCCTATGGCGAACGCTGGGCCGCCTACTGGCTCGACCTCGCCCGATACTCCGACACGCACGGCTACCAAGACGACCTCGCCCGCACGATGTGGCCCTGGCGCGATTGGGTCATCCGGGCGTTCAACCAAAATTTGCCCTACGACCGGTTCGTCACGGAGCAATTGGCCGGCGACCTTTTGCCCAATGCCTCGCTCGAAAACCTGCTCGCCTCGGCCTTCAACCGCAACCACAAAATCACGCAGGAGGGCGGCGTGATTGACGAGGAATACCGCCAAGAATACGTCGCCGACCGCACCACCACGTTCAGCAAAGCCTTCCTCGGCCTCACGCTCGAATGTGCCCGCTGCCACGACCACAAATACGACCCACTGACCACGCGGGAATTTTACGAGATGAACGCTTTTTTCAACAAAGTGCCCGAAACGGGCTTCGTGCCGAACCTCGCCACGCCCGCACCTTTCGTGAAAATCACCGCCCGCGAGTGGCACGAAAAACTGCCGTTCCTGAACGCCAAAACTGTGTTGAAGACCGAAAAAGACTCCATCCTGCAAATGGTCATGCGCGATTCCGTCGGCCTGCGGGCCACGCGGCTGCTCCGGCGCGGCCAATACGACCAACCGGCGGACACGGTCGCGGAAAACACCCCGGCGGCGGTGCTGCCCTTTTCGGCGGGCAATTTCCCGAAAAACCGGCTCGGCCTCGCGCAGTGGCTTTTCGACCCGCGCAACCCACTGACGGCCCGCGTCATGGTCAATCGGCTTTGGCAGGAGGTGTTCGGGCGCGGCATCGTGGCGACATCCGACAACTTCGGGGTGCAGGGCGCGCTGCCCACGCACCCGGAACTGCTGGACTGGCTGGCGACCGATTTCCGCGACCACGGCTGGGACATGAAACGCACCCTGCGCCTGCTCGTGACCTCCGCGACGTACCGCCAATCATCGGCCACGAACCCGGATTTGCAAAGTCAAGACCCTGAAAACCAATGGCTTGCGCGTGGCCCACGCCACCGCTTGCCGTTCGAGATGCTCCGCGACCAAGCCTTGGCCGCTGCCGATTTGCTGGTGCCCGAAATCGGTGGCCCGTCCGTCAAACCCTACCAGCCGCCGGGGCTTTGGGAGGAAATTGCCGCCGACAAAACAGGCAACGACTTCCGGGGCGAAAACACCTACAAAGTGGACACGCTGCTCGCAAACCTTTGGCGCAGAAGCCTTTACACCTACAACCGCCGCACCATCCCGCCGCCCGCGATGCTGGCTTTCGACGTGGCCCCGCGTGATGTGTGCGAAGTGCGCCGCCCGCGCACGAGCACGCCGCTCCAAGCCCTGAACCAACTGAACGACGAGCAAATGCTCGAAGCCAGCCGCGTGTTGGCTTGCAATGTTTTGAAAAACAAGGATTTAGGCACGAACGCCCAAGCGCGGGTGGAGGCCGTTTTCCGAAAAATCCTCTGCCGAAAACCGACCCGCCAAGAATCGAAACTGCTGGCCGACCTGTACGCCTCGGAATTGGCCCGCTTCCAACGCGACCCCGAACGCGCCAAAAAACTGCTGAAAATCGGCCGTTACCCGCAGGACGAATCGCTGGATTGCAGCGATTGCGCGGCCCTGATGCTCGTCGCCAGCACGGTTTTCAACTTGGACGAGGCGGTTTCAAAGACTTGACCAATCATTTACTTTTGCCTGAAAAAGAACCACTTATGCACCAAGCAGAACTTTTGAACCGCATCACCGTCCGCCCGGATTTATGCGGTGGCCGCCCGACGATTCGCGGGATGCGAATCCGGGTGTCGGATGTGCTGGATTTGCTCGCCAACGGGCTTTCACCTGCCGACATCGTGGAAGAATTGCCCGATTTGGAACAAGAAGACATACGCGCTTGCTTGGTTTTTGTGTCGCGGCGCATCGAACACCCGATTTTGACCACCACTGCCCAAGCCGCTTGAACCATGATTTGGCTGGATGCTCAACTGCCACCTGCGCTTGCCAAGTGGATTTCCCAAACCTTTGGGGAGCCGTGCCAGCCCGTCCGCAACCTCTCGCTGCGCGATGCCCCAGACTGGCTGATTTTTGAAAAAGCAAAAGAGGCAAACGTCATCGTCATGACGAAGGACAAGGATTTCGTGGAAATGCTTTATCGCCACCAACCTCCGCCCAAAGTCATCTGGCTCACTTGCGGAAACACCTCCTCTGAGCGGTTGAAGGAAATACTGACCTTGCATTTGCTCGTCGCACTCGAAAAACTCCGAGCCGAGGACATGCTGGTCGAAATTCAATGAACCTCACGGTTTCCAACTTGGACGAGGTGATTTCAAAGACCTAATAATCAATACTTTATGAAAAAAACGACCGTCGTTTTCGTATTGCTGTGCTTCGCAATTTCCTTCTGTAAGCATGACCCAGCAATAGTGGATGCCCCAGAACAAAGGCTTTCTTGTGAAGTTCCTGTGGGCATGACTTTGCAAGAGCTGCTGGTCGGCAAATGGAAAGGTTATGCTCACAAAGGGTTCCCATACCTTGACACGCTTTGGCACCCTTATGATTTCCCAAGTTTGCCTTTGGAATTAGCAGCGGACTCTTCTTTCAAATGGCCCAGTGGGGGTCAAATCTTAACCGGGAAATGGCGTGCAGATCAGCTGGACAAAACCATTCTCTTCAACTTTGACCAGCCGAATTACGGGCCTACCATGCACGAATTTGAGAGAATCAACAACTGCGCCTTCGTTTTTCGACATCACACAGACGAAGGTTTGACATACACGATGTCGCTGCGCGTGGATTGAAATTTATCTCCAACTGCCCATGCACCACGACCTGATTTTCCAAAACATCGCCCGGCACATCGAGCTCACGGAGCCGGAAAAACAATTTTTCGGCTCGTTGCTCACGGCCAAGACGCTGCGGCGACGGCAGTTTATGCTGCAAGAAGGCGAGGTCTGCCGCCACTCGGCGTTTGTCGTGCGGGGCTGCCTGCGCGGGTACACGGTGGATGCGAACGGCTTTGAGCACATCCTGCAATTCGCCCCGCCCGGCTGGTGGATCGCCGATATGTACAGCCTCCTCAGCCAACGCCCCGGCAACCTGAACATTGACGCGCTGGAAGACACCGACGTGCTACTGCTCCCGAAGGACGAGCAGGAACGTCTCTACCGCGAGGTACCGAAATTCGAGCGGTTCTTCCGCATCATCACCGAAAAATCGCTGGTCACGCACCGCCAGCGCGTGCTCGACGGCCTCAGCCTCACGGCCCAAGAACGGTACGCGGCCTTCTGTCAGCGATACCCTACCCTCATCGAATGCCTGCCACAAAAACAAATCGCCGCGTACATCGGGGTCACGCCGGAGTTTTTGAGCAAAATGCGCGGGCGGCGGCAGTAGGCAGTAGGCAGTGGGCAGTAGGCAGTTTGCAGTAGGCAGTTGGCAGT
>JBKBIC010000240.1:0-7299 GCA_046299435.1 Saprospiraceae bacterium | reverse complement strand
GCTGCCATCACCTTGTGGATGGCAGCCGCTCGTTCATTATCCATTTTCCTTCCACTTGATGTTGCACCCGCCTGATGGCCGCTGTTCCTCGCTGGCAGGCTGCCCGGCCAGCACCGCGTCCAATGCGGCGCGGAGGTCGCGGCCAGTCGGCTCTACGGGGTTGCGCTTCGGGCGCGATTCGTCCAATTGGCCGCGATAGGCCAGTCGCAAGTTTTCGTCAAAGACATAAAAATCGGGCGTGCAGGCGGCATCGTACGCCCGCGCAACTGTTTGATTTTCATCGTATAAGTACGGAAAAGTGTAACCCACTGATTGGGCGTGAGCGGGCATTTTTTCGGGCGAATCTTCGGGGTAATTCTCCGCATCGTTGCTGTTGATGCCCACAAAGCGCACATCACGAGGGCCATATTCGGCCACGATGCGCACGATTTCAGGGTTGACGTAAAGCACATAAGGGCAGTGGTTGCAGAGGAACATGACCACTGTGGCCCGTGCGCCCGCCGCGATTTCGGCGAGGCCGACCGTGCGGCCGGTTGCGGGTTCGGGGAGCGAAAAATCGGGCGCGACGGTGCCCAACGGGAGCATGGTAGATTCTGTGTAAGCCAATTTTTGAGCAGTGGGTTTGTGAAAATGAGTGTTGAATGGCGTGGAAATATTGCGGAAATCTGAAATCGAAAACCCGGTCAGTCCCACCAGAGATAAAAAAGACCACTTTCTTGGATTTCTTGGGCCAGTTGTTCCACCGTGCCCGCGCCGTCTTCCACAAGGTCGGGGCAGGTGCGGGCAAGTTCGCGGGCGAATTCGAGGTAGTCGCTCAGCGGTTCGAGCAGCACGGCCTCCATCCACTCGCGCCCCGCGCCTGAAATGTGAAAGGGGTGTTTTTGAAAGATTTTGCGGGCATAAGCCATGACCCACATTTGGTCGTAACCGTAGTTAAGTCCTTCTGTGCCAACGATTTGCAATGCCTCGAACGGGTCGTTGGTGCGGAGTATGCCCAGTTGGTCGGGGCCGTTGCCGAAGTTGTCCACCGTGCGGAAAACATGGTATCCGCGCTCCCAAAACAGGTCGCTGAGTTCGTACAAAATCGAATCGGCCAATCCAAAACTCACGTCAACCAGCAGCCCGTCCACGAAACGGTCGGCGTGGCCGACTACCGAGTCGTTTGCCCAAATCGGCCCGTCCTCCACGAAAAAATGCTGGAACGGCGCGTCGGTTTTCATCCGCAGCAGCAGCATGACTTCGGTGCTGAACCCGATGTTTTGCGCCAGCGCAACCTCCGAAGGCGAGAGCGAGAGCATCGTTTTCGATTGCGCCGAGACGAGGCAAACAGGCAACAAGAAAGCCAGCAAAAGATTGATTCTCATGTGTTTATGTACAAGTTGTCGGGGTTTTATTTGGTCAAAAATGCCATCACGTCCACACCGTCTGGGTAGTCCATGAGGCTGGGCGATTGGCTTTTTCCGAAAGGCACGGCCTCAAAATTTGGTATTGGGTTTTGAGCCACGAGGCATTGGATTTCGTCGCGCCTTGCCGTCAAATCGTTGGCCAACTGCTCCTTTGAATCGTAAAACTCATAATGCACCGAGGCGATGCGGGCGGTCAAGGCCGGGTCTTCGCGGAACAGCAAGCAACCGTTGTTTAGGTGCGGCATCTTGTTGAGAATGAACAAAGTAAAGTTGTAGTCGAAGTTGTTTTTGTACTTGTCGTGCAGCACGATGTCGCGGTATTCGTGCGTGGCTTCGAGCAGGTTTTGGAAGTCGTAGCCACGCGGGACGTAGAGTTTGCTCACGTTGCGGCAGCCGAGGCCAAAATAACTGAGGATGTCCGCGCCGAGTGCGTACAAATCGGCCATCGTCTCGGTGCCATCAAGTACGGCCACGCTGTTGCGGTTGCGGCGGATGACGTGCGGATACTTGCCGAAATATTGCTCGAAGTACCGCGCCGAGTTGTTGCTGCCGGTGGCGATGACGGCATCGAAACCGCTCAGTTTTTGGGCATCGTCCAGAAACTCTGTGCGCGACCACGATTCAAAAGCCCATTCGCCCATTTTTTTGACCAAAAACGGCAGCAGGCGTTTGTCCTTGTCCGAAAGTTTGACTTTCGCCCGGTGCCCGGCCACGAACACGCACAGCCAATCGTGGAAGCCCACGAGCGGGATATTGCCCGCCATTACGAGGCCGATTGTGCGCGTCGGGTGCGGGTCGTCGGCAATGGGGTAGCGGCTCGCCCACGCGGTGAGCGTGTCCTTTTGCAGGAAATTTTCGGCAATGGCTCGCAGCGCGGCGCGGGTGTTTTCCTCCGTAAACCATTGATTCTCAACCTTTGATTGCCGGATGACGGCCTCCAATTCGTCCGGCAGGGCAGGGGAGCGGAGGTATTCGCCGAGTTCGGCAAGCAGGCCTATGCGTTCGGTCAGGTTCATTCTTTTTTGTGTTTATGTCAATTTGGAGATTATCAGGTCAAACACTTCGATGCAAATCAAGAAAATAATAATCCACTCCAATTTGCTGCTCTCTTTGTGCAAATACAGTTCGCGGAAAACCGTGAGGTTGTCTTCTATTATTTTGAACGTGTACTCTATTTCTTTGAACCGCGATTGTAATTCGAACGTGCGGACGAGGCCCCGGTGGATTTTATCGAGATAATCATCGTCCCAAGTGACTTCCGGGCTATCAAAAATGAAGAGGTTTTCGACAATCCGGTTTTTGTTGTTCAGCGTGCGCCCGATGAATTTCAGCATATTTTTCCGGCTGATGCTGATGGTGCCAGAGTCCTCCATACGGCTCGTGAATTGCTGGATTTCGGCCAAAAGCGTGTCCGCCCGCTCCGCGAAAAAGTCCATCGTGACGGATTGCGCCGTGTTGAACAGCACGATTTTGACCACGCTTTCGTCCAAGCGCGGCACGGTCAGGCTGTCGAAATGGAAGGTCAGCGGGCTGTTTTCGGCCACAGAGATTTCGATGTCGTCGCGGATTTTTTCGGGCAGCGGGTTTTTCAGGAACTGGCCTAAGAGGTTGATACTCTGTGAAATATCGGTGTCGCTCATGTTCGCAAAGGCCACCGCGCCGTAGCCGAAGGCGTGGAAATACTTGTCCTCGTCCACGCGATAGAATAGTTCCGAAGGGTTTTCCTGCAAAAGCGTCCCGGCGTAGGATTCTTTCAGCGGCTTGAGCTGGATTTGTTCGGCGAGATAAAAAGCGGAGATTTTCATGGCTGGCTGGCGGTTTGGGCGGCTGCGCGGTTGAACAAACTTTGTGGGTCAAATGTCTAACGCCGGAGGCTCAAAGTTTTCGTCGGCAAAAGTAAAAAAAGCTCGGCGGCGGCTACTTTTGCCCTCCCCGGAACCACGACCCTGCAAACCGCCTACCGCAAACTGTTTACTGAAAATTGGCTGCCACACAATACGTAGATATCGCCGTCAGCACCGTGCTTGGGCTGATTATGTTCGGAATCGGGCTGTCGCTGGCCGCGTCGGATTTCACCAACATAATCCGCTATCCGCGTGCGTTCGCGTCGGCTCTGGGGGCGCAAATGTTGGGTTTGCCAATCATCGCGTTTGCCATCGCACTCGTCGCGCCCATCCCGGCAGAGATAAAAGTCGGCCTCATCATCCTTTCGGCAAGCCCCGGCGGGGCGACCTCCGGTTTCCTCACATATCTCTGGCGCGGCAACGTAGCACTCTCATTGTCAATCACTTCTGTCAATAGTTTCCTCACGTTGTTCTCCATCCCGGTCATCGTCAACATCGGGTTGCAGGTGTTTTTGGGGCGCAGCACAGAGGTGCATTTACCGTTCTTGGAAACGGTGCAACACATCTTTTTCATCACAATCGTGCCCGCCACGCTCGGCCTTTTGACGCGCCGCCACTACCCGCGCTTTGCCGAAAAAATCAGCAAACCGGCCAAGTACGTCATGCTTGCGCTGCTGTTCGTGGTGTTTTGCGTCAAACTTTTCGCCGGCCAACGCTATGGTGGCGCGGGTCTGACGATGCACGATTTCTTGGTCATCAGCCCGGTCGCACTTTTTCAGAACGCGGCCTGCCTGTTTTTCGGCTATTTTTTCATGAAATGGATGGGCCTTTCCCATCCCTCGCGCCTGACCGCCGCCATGGAAAGTGGGGTGCAAAACACCACGCTTGCCTTCCTCATTGCCGGGACGCTGCTCCAAAACCAAGAAATGGTGAAGCCCGCCCTCATTTATTCGATGTATTCGTTCTGGACGGCCTGCCTGTTCGCCTACTTATCAAACAAAGCCGTCGCAGGGCAACCCCTCCTCAACGAGGACGAGCTGCCGAACATCTGACCGCAAATTTTTCCCGAAAATCAGGGGTAGATTTCCCGTTTGCAGGCCTTCAACGTATTGATTATCAAGGCCGTGACCGTCATCGCGCCCACGCCGCCGGGCACGGGCGTGATGGCCGAGCAGCGCGGGGCCACGTTGTCGAAGTCCACGTCGCCGACAAGCCGGGTGCCGTTCTTTTTCGAGGCATCTGGGATGCGGTTCATGCCCACGTCAATCACCACCGCGCCGGGTTTCACCATGTCGGCCTTGATAAATTGAGGTCTGCCAATGGCCGCCACGAGGATGTCGGCGCGGAGCGTTTCGGCCTGTAAATCAGCGGTTTGCGAGTGCGCCAGCGTGACCGTGCAGTTGCCCGGATAGCCCTTCCGCGAGAGCAAAATGGACATGGGTGTACCGACGATGTTGCTGCGCCCGACTACGACGCAGTGTTTGCCATCGGTGGCAATGTTGTAGCGGCGCAGCATTTCGAGGATGCCGAACGGCGTGGCCGGCAGGAACGCGGGCATCCCCTGTGCCATGCGCCCAAAATTGACCGGATGGAAACCGTCCACGTCCTTCCGGTGGTCAATGGCGAGCGTGATTTTTTCCTCGTTGATGTGCTTGGGGAGCGGCAACTGGACGATGAAACCGTCCACATCGGGGTCGCTATTCAATTGATTTACAATGCTTAACAACTCGTCTTCGGAACAATCCGCCGGGCGACGGATGAGCGTGCTTTTGAAACCGACTTGGGCGCAGCTTTTGATTTTGTTGCCGACGTACACTTCGCTTGCGGCGTTTTCGCCGACCAGCACGGCGGCCAAGTGCGGTTGTTTTTTGCCCTGTGCGACCATGAGTTCGACTTCGGCGGCGATTTCAGATTTGATGTTTTGCGAAAGCAGTGCTCCGTCGAGTAATTGCATTGTTTGATGAATCAGAAGGTGGTGAATGAGCGGCCGGTCGGGCGTTTTTCGTGGATACAATCCAACGCCCCGAACCAAATTACATCGGCAAATGTCCGAAAACGTGGCGTTTAAACCGTGCGAAAATCTCGTCGTATCGCGCTTTGTTTCCCATGTTCGGGTTGATGGTTTCGGCAAAAACAACTGGCGGCAAATCGCTCTTTTTCAGGGCTTTGCGACCGACCATCACGGCTCCGCGAGCCGAAGCGTCCACCAAATCGTCCGCTGGGATACGGACAGGAAGACCAAACACATCGGCCAAAACCTGCACCCAAAAACGACTCCGCACGAAGCCGCCAGAGGCATGGATGCGCCGGATTTGGTCGGGCTTGGGTAGCATCTCGGCAATCAATCGCAGGTTGAAAATCACGCCTTCGAGGGCAGCGCGAACGCGGTGTGCCGCCGAGTGCCGGGCGTTTTCGCCGACAAAAGTTGGCTTTGCCGCAGGCTCCCAAAGCGGTGCGCGTTCGCCAAAAACGTATGGCAAAAACAGCAGCCCGTCCGCGCCCGGCGGCACGGTCTCGGCCAACGCGAGCAGGTCGGGTGTGCGACGCAATTCATTGGAAAACAGCGACTTGGACAGCCAATCCAGCACATTGCCGCCGTTGTTGGAGGCCCCGCCGACGATGAAATTTTGCCCGTCCAAGCGATAGCAAAACGTGCGGCCCTGCTTTTCAAAATACGCCTCTGGCAGGCAGACCCGCACCGCCGCACTTGTGCCGATGGTCACGGCCAAAGTCTCCGGGCCAACGGCTTCTGAACCCAAATTGGCCAACGCACCGTCGCTTGCCCCGACGACGAACGGGGTGCCTTCGGGCAAGTGTAGCCATGACGTTTGTTCCTTTCCCAAAATTTTCACATCAATATTTTCAACCAAAAAAGGCAGCTGACTTTCGCGCAGCCCGATTGCCTCCAAAACCGGTGCGTGCCATTGGCCTGTCCGCGTGTGCATTAGCCCGGTGGCCGAGGCAACAGAGCGGTCGCAAATGGCTTTCCCGAAAATTTTCTGGAACAAGAACTCTTTGATTCCCAAAAACTTACGCGCTCGGCGGAGTAGGGCTGGGTCGTTTTCGGAGAGCCAAGCCAGTTTCACGGCGGGCGACATCGGGTGGAGCGGGGTGCCTGTTTCGTGGTAAAAACCCTGCCAGTGCGGGTCGCGGCGAAGCCGCTCGGCGAGCACAGTTGCCCGCAAATCCGACCACAACCAAGCCTGTGTGAGTGGTTGCCCGGCCTCGTCCGTTGCGAGCAGGCTGTGCATGGCCGACGAAAAAGACACGCCGCGCAGCCGAGATTTGCCATTGGTTTGGCTCTTTTCGTATGCTTCGCGCAGCACGGCGCACACGTTTTGGAAAATGGCTTCGGGGTCTTGCTCCATTTGCCCCGGCAGCGGCGACGAGCTTTGGTTTTCGCGCCCGGCGTGGGCGAGCAGTTGGCCATCGTCGTCGAGCGCGATGGCTTTGATATGTGTGGTGCCGATGTCGAGGCCGATGAGGAAATCCATATTGGCAATAAAAATATGTCCGTGGTTTTCAGGCAGGTACGGGCTTGCCTACATTCGCCGGAAAAATCGGCAGCGCCGCTTTACAAACCATGCCCACTGCACCTGAAATTGAAGAATTCGCGCCCGTCCTGCTCACCCAATATTCGCACGGGGCGGGCTGCGGCTGCAAAATTTCCCCGAAAATCTTGGACAACATCCTGAAAACCAACGGCTTGCACGCGCAATTCCCCGGCCTGCTCGTCGGCAACGAGGAGCGTGACGATGCTGCGGTTTTCGACCTCGGCGACGGCACGGCGGTCATCAGCACGACCGATTTTTTCATGCCCATCGTGGACGACCCGGAGGATTTCGGGCGCATTGCTTCCGTCAATGCTATTTCGGATGTGTACGCGATGGGCGGCACCCCGCTTTTGGCGATTGCCATACTCGGCTGGCCGGTCAACATTTTGCCGCCGGAAGTCGCCAACCGCGTCATCGAAGGCAGCCGCCGGGCTTGTGCCGAAGCGGGCATCCCGCTGGCCGGCGGGCACAGCATTGACAGCCCGGAACCGATTT
>JBKBIC010000239.1:4660-7311 GCA_046299435.1 Saprospiraceae bacterium | reverse complement strand
ATGTAGTAACCGTTTGATTGTGAGAGGTTTGCGCCGTCGGCCATGAGGTAAATACGCAGCCGGTTGGCGTTGGACGGCGCAAAATCCAACTGGAAAAAACACCCCCAAACCGCACTGTCCGGCACGGAAACCGGCACGGCGAGCGTAGAGGTGCCGCCGCTCGGCGCGTTGAGTTGGAGCCGCCCGGCAGTGTTGATTTTGAAGTGTGCCGCGTCGCCTTGCCAAGCGGGATTTTGGGTGAAATCGCCGTCGGAGAAATCGTCGGAAATTTGGCCTAATGCATTGGTTGTCAGCAAGAAAAGGCCGAACAGCGCGGCGGCGCAGGTTTTGGAAAAAGGTCGAGGGGGCATCGGAAATGCTTTGTCAGCGAAGGTAAACAATCACCATTTTTGCGCCCATGGGATGCTTAAAATTCTTGCTGGCCCCGGTGTCGGCGTGCTTGTTGTTTTTTTCCTGTGGCCAGCCACCGACCGCGCCGACTGGCGGGCTGGTGGTCACGGATTTTCGCCCGGCGATTTTGCTCGAAACGCCCGGCGAAAAAGGTGTGCCGCTACGCGAACTCCAGCCCGGCGAACGCTTGGTTGATTTGGGCGAGGTAAGCGATTTTTTAGCCCAAATACAGGTCGGCGACTCGGTTTTTCAGTCGCCGTGGCTGCACGTTCGAGCGGCTGAGGGGGCGGTGGGCTGGGTATTTGGCTCGGCTGTCAAACCTGTGGAGGGGGATTTCGGCGCGTGGTTTTTGCGGAAAAAAATGGACTGTTTTTTTGGGAAACCGCTCGCCTCGCAATTGCCCAGCTGGGCCAACGCGATGGGAAACGCCCAAGCCGACGAGGCGTTTGCTGAGGTTTTCAGGGAGGGCTTGCGATTGCGACAGCGGTTGACGGAGGCGTTGGCGACCCACCGCGAGCGCAACGACGCCGCTTTTGCGCCTGATTTTTTCTGGCTGAACGATGCGCTGCCGGGCTTCATCGTGCAAATGTCGGACGACGGCCTGCGGCCAAATTTGTTTGCCGACTATGCTCATTTTCAGGCACTTGCGGCAAAAACCGACGGCGAGCAGGACGATGTTTTCATCCAAACTTGCCTCGCTGCTTTCCCAACTGACAGCATCGAATCAGACTATCCGGTTTGGCAAATCCAGACCGACGTGAGTGGGCATTGCAGCCAACTCGGTGCCGGGCATCACCTGAAAATGTTGGCGACGATTGGCCGTGCGCTGCGCTCGTGCCCGCTTTTTGAGCCGGAATTGTTGGCGATGAAAGACGAGTTGGTGGCAGACATGATGCACCACAAAACCGCGTTTTGGCAACCCAAAGATTTGATTGTCAAAGAGTTGGGAGAAATCCTCGCGCTGAAATATTCCTGCCTGACCGACCGCGACCGATTGGCTCTGACCGAGCGGCTGCGGGTTTTGGGCGACGCAGAGGCCAACGGCGTGCGCGTGAACGTGCGGGCTGGCGGGTGAGGGTTAGCCGTTCGGCTGGTCTTGTTTTTTGTCTTGGTTGCTCGAAACGGCGACCCATTTCGAGGTTTCTGCGCCCATGATGGTTTCGCAGGTATCCACGAACAAGAGGAAAGGCTTGGTCGCGGCGGCATATTTGCCCGCGCCACTTTGGAACTGCATTTTTTCGGCGATGAGTGCTTCGGCAGCGGCGCGGTATTCAGTGAGTGTTTCCTTGTCGCGGAGCATCCCGGAAATGCCCTCCAAAATGGAAATCGCCGCCCCAAAAACGGCGGCCAGATACTTTGTTGCCGGAAACCTGTCCGAAAAAGCGATGGCCACCGGTATTAACCCGCCCATGATGATGGTGCAGGTTTTCAGCCATCGGTAGCGGCGTTTCAAGGTGCCTGCCTTGCGGTTGTACCAGTCAATCTGGCTGTCCACGCGGGATTTCATGTATTCAGGTATAGTACCAGCGGAGGTATTTTGCGGATTCAATTCTTCGTTTTCCATGATTACCAATAGGTTAGGATATAAATCATTTCTTGCCCGTATAGTATGCCCTTACCTCATCAGCCCAGCTTTTGAGTAAAGCATTGACCATGCCAGAGTCCAACTCTTCCGGTTTTTCGGGGTCTATTTCGAGGATTAGCCAGTCATGGGTGCTTGGGTCGAACATTCCTTCGCCGACGAGTGAGCGGTCCTTTAAAATCAAAAGGGGCATCCCGATTTGGTATGCCATTGCTGCCTCGATTTGGGCCCAAGGGGTTGGGTACCGAGTGTGTTCGACTCGCTTTTCGTCGCTGCTGCCACGCTTGTAGAGTCCCTCGACAGCATAGAAACGTTCCATTGCAAGCACAACACAGCCTGCAACTTCGGTCATACGTTTTTGAATAGGTATAAGAGGCTTCTTGACTGTCCAAAAAGTTGTGCCGAGAGTTTCAGCCTGAATTCGCTCTTGTGCCAAGACTGCCTTCAAACGATCAAGGTATCGCGATTGGACATCATTGTGTGGCTTACCGACGCTCAAATAGACTGGCAACGACGCGAGGAGAGCCGGTTTTTCGGAGTTTGAAATTGCTTCCGGGCCTGCGAATTCTTGCAATGTTTCGAGAAGAGAAAAGGCAAGTTGATTTTTACGTTTGGGAAGTTCGTCAAATTGGATTTGCCCCTGTTGCACAGATTTCATCATGTCGTGGAACTGTGATGA
>JBKBIC010000239.1:0-4650 GCA_046299435.1 Saprospiraceae bacterium | reverse complement strand
AAATAAATCGTTGGCTGAAATGCCCAGATTTGACTTCTCGAATCAATAAATCCAATGCTTCGGCAAGTTCCCCCTTGCCGAGATGAAGTTCTGCCTGACTTTTGATTGTGTTGGGATGCATAAAAGTTGGTTTTGGCTCAAAAGTAATAAATCGGTTAAATGAGGGCGCGTCGTTTCGGGCTATGTTCGGCAAATTCATCCCGCCCGCCATCTATTTTTGCCGCATGAAACGGATTTTGATTCTCCCAAACTTGTTGCTGGCCTGCGCGTCGCTCCTCGCCCAATCCTTTGAGGACGCATCGAAGGCCATCCCATACGTCCAACTCGCGCCGACCGATTCGGTCTTGACCCTCGAACCCACCGAGCCTGATTCGATTATGTGGATTGCGCCGGGCTCGATTTTCGCGTTGAAAGGCGAGTACGTTGAGGTGTCCACGTTCTACTCGACGGGCCGCCCGCCCGAAAAAGCCGATTGGTACGAAGTGCGCTATGCGGGCAACATCACGCCGCCCGATTTCCCGCCCCCGCCCATGTCGCGCCTGCCACGCAACCGCGACGGCTGGCTGCCGACCGACCGTTTCAAGCCGGTGGCCGTGTCGTTTTCGGAGGCGGCGGAGGATTTGCTGGTGGCCTTTCCGTTTTTTGAAGCGGAGGAACTTGAATCGAGCGATTTTTACCAGTTTTTCGAGCCGAAAGTGGCCGCGCTCACGCAGGACATTGCGAAGCGGTATGTGACCCAAAAATCCTTCAAGCTTCCGTTCGAGAACGGCACCGAAAAACTCGTCGCCTCCGATTCCGTGTTTGGCATCGAGCCGGACGTGCGCCGCGTGCATTACGAATATCTCGGCCAATACGCCACACAGGGGTTTTACCTCGTGCAAGTGGGCGAAGGCGCGGAACAACGGTACGAATTGATTGGCCGAAAAGACGGCACGTTGCTTGCCTCCATCGAACGCCCCTGGGGCACACCCTCGGTTTCGCCGGACGGGCTTTGGGTAGCGACTTCGGGCGGAACTGCCACGCAACCATTGAATTATGTGCATTTCCACCGTCTCCGCGACGGGAAAATGCGGGAAGAGTTCACCGTGCGGTTGCCGTTTCAGAAAGTCACCGGGCTGGACTGGGAGGACGACGAGCACCTGCTGTTCCGCGTCCAGCAAGACGACCCCATCAACACAAGTATCAACCAACCGGAACGCTATTACCGCGTGAAAGTGCAACTGCCCGATTGACCCAAACACGCCAAAACCCCGGCATCGCGCCGGGCAAACTCATGGAAAAATCAGCCAAAATTTATGTCGCCGGGCACCGGGGCATGGTCGGGTCGGCCATCGTGCGGAAGCTGGAAAGCGAGGGCTACCGCAACTTTGCCCTACGCTCGTCCCGCGAACTTGACCTGCGAAACCAAGCCGAGGTGAACGATTTTTTTCACCGCGAAAGGCCGGATTACGTTTTTCTGGCGGCTGCCAAAGTGGGCGGCATTCTTGCCAACAACACCTATCGCGCAGAGTTTTTGTACGACAACTTGATGATGGAGGCCAACGTCATCCATGCGGCCTATCTCGTTGGTGTTCAGAAACTTATGTTCCTCGGCTCGTCGTGCATCTACCCGAAAATGGCCCCGCAGCCGCTCCGCGAAGACGCACTTTTGACCGGGCCGCTGGAACCCACCAACGAGCCGTATGCCATCGCCAAAATCGCGGGCATCAAACTTTGCGATGCCTACCGCGACCAATATGGCTGCAACTTCGTCTCCGTCATGCCCACGAATTTGTACGGCCCGAACGACAACTACCACCCCGAAAATTCGCACGTCCTGCCCGCCATGTTGCGGCGTTTCCACGAGGCCAAGCGGCAGGGTTTGCCGTCGGTCACGATTTGGGGCACAGGCACGCCACGCCGCGAGTTTTTGCACGTGGACGATTTGGCCGATGCGTGTTTTTACCTGATGCAGCACTACGACGAGCCGGGCTTGGTCAACATCGGCACGGGCGAGGATATTTCGATTTTGGAACTGGCCCAGCTCGTGGCCCGCATCGTCGGCTACGAAGGCCGCATCGAAAAAGACCCGTCGAAACCCGACGGCACACCGCGCAAACTCATGGATGTCAGCAAGTTGCACGGCTTTGGCTGGCGGGCGCGGATTGGTTTGGAGGCGGGTGTGCGGGCTGTTTACGAGGACGTGCGCGAAAAATTGTAGCCGCTTATTTCCGATATGGACGGCTATTTTTGAGGCAAAATATTGTCAACATGGAAACCGAAGTTTTGGAAAGGGTCTCCGATTTGGAGAACGCCATTTATGAATATGTGCGTCAAATGACGCACGCCAACCTGAATACGAGCCGCAACCTCGACCGGCTCGAACGGCAGGTAGAGCAATCCCGGCGCAACATGGAGGAGGATTCGCGCAAGCTGAGGCAGGAATTGTCGGCTTTCAAGGACGAGATGTCGGCTTTCAAGGACGAGATGTCGGCTTTCAAGGACGAGATGTCGGCTTTCAAGGACGAGATGTCGGCTTTCAAAGACGAGATGTCGGACTTCAAGGACGAGATGTCGGACTTCAAGGACGAGATGTCGGACTTCAAAGACGAGATGTCAGACTTCAAACAGGAGATGCGCGAAGACCGCAAAAACATGAACAAGCAATGGGGCGAGCTTGCCAACAAAATGGGCACGCTCGTGGAAGACATCATCGCACCGGCGGTGCGACCTGTCATGGAGCAGTATTTTAAGGAGGAAGTTACTTACCGGGCTGTCAACGTCCGCAAGCGCGATAAGGCCCAAAACCTGCGTGGTGAGTTCGATGTGGTGGCAGCTTCGGCTTCGTTCTTGTTTTTGGTGGAGACCAAAGTCTCGCCTGACCGGACTAAACTGCTTGATTTCAAACACAAAACCATCCCCACCTTCCGCCAATTGTTCCCAGAGTTCGAGCATCTCAAGCTCATCCCTGTTTTTTCGAGCCTGCATTTCGAGGACGACCTCACCGAACTGGCAAACGCCGAGGGCATCTACCTCATGGCCTACCGCGAATGGGAGTACATGGACATCCTCAACTTCGAGCAGATAAACCAAACAGCATCCAACGCATAAATTTCAGATGAACAATCCACACACCTACGTCGCCATCATGGCCGGCGGCGTTGGCAGCCGCTTCTGGCCGGGCAGCCGCGAGGCAAGGCCAAAGCAATTCTTGGACATGCTCGGCGTGGGCAAAAGCCTCCTGCGCCTGACTTTTGAGCGGTTCCTGCCCATTTGCCCGGCGAGCAACATCTTCGTGGTGACGAACGCCGCATACCGCGATTTGGTCAAAGAGCAAATCCCCGAACTCTCTGACAATCAAATCATTGGCGAGCCAAGCCGCAACAACACCGCGCCTTGCGTGGCATTCACGGCCTTCAAATTGCACGACCTCGACCCGTCAGCCAATTTCGTCGTGGCCCCCAGCGACCATGTGGTGTTGAAAGAGGATGTTTTCCGCGAAAAAATCCGGCAGGCACTTGCTTTTACGGCCAAAAACGACGCGCTCGTCACGCTCGGCCTCCAGCCCAGCCGCCCGGACACGGGCTACGGGTACATCCAATTTGGGCAAGAATTCGCGCCGGGCATTTTCAAAGTGCAGCGTTTTGCCGAAAAACCCGACTTGCCGACCGCCCAAGCCTTCCTTGCTTCACGCGAGTATTTGTGGAACGCCGGCATTTTCATCTGGAACGCCCGCGCCGTGCTGGCCGCTTTTGAAAAATTGAGCGGCGATATTTTCGACATCCTGAAAAACGGGCGCGGCCAATACAACACCGATACTGAACGGGCTTTCATGGACGAGTTTTACCCGACCACGCCCAACATTTCGGTGGATTTTGCCATCATGGAAAAGGCGCAAAACGTGTTCACCATCCCCGCCGAGTTCGGGTGGAGCGATTTGGGCACTTGGGCCAGCCTGTTCGAGGAGTGCCCGAAGGACGCGCAGGGCAATGTCGTGCAGGGCAAGCACGTCCTCACTTTGGACACCTCGAACTGCCTCGTGCGGGTGCCAGCCGAGAAATTGGTGGTGCTCAAAGACCTCCAAAATTATATTGTGGTGGACGAGGGCGACGTGCTCATGGTCTATCCCAAATCGAAAGAACAGGAAGTGAAACAACTGACCGCGACCGTGAAGGCCAATTTTGGCGACCGCTACCTCTGACCAGCGGCGGGTTCGGGCAAATTTTTCGGCACGAAATTTTTGATAATCAACGCTTTGCCTACATTAGCCCCCGATTTTAATCCTATTGTATAGTCCCGGGGCTTCCACTTCCAACGTAAACAGCACCGGATGAAACAAATTTCTTCTATCACAGTCCACCCCGAAATTCAGGACGGTGCGCCCGTTTTCAGCGGGACGCGCATTCGAGTCGAGACGTTTTACGACTATCTGCGCATCGGGGTCAGCGTCCGGGATTTTCTCAGCGAATTCCCGTCCGTCACCCCCGACCAAGTGGATGAAGTGTTCGACCTCGCTCGCCAACAATACACGGTTGACCAGCTGAAAGCCCTCGTCAGTGGGCCGGAAGCGCGGCAGTACACTCCCCCCACAGGGCGCGTGTATTCTTCGACCGGAAGTTTCCGTCCTTGATTTTCCCGTTCTCCCAAAACGGCACCCGGCAGGTTCTCCCG
>JBKBIC010000238.1:0-7319 GCA_046299435.1 Saprospiraceae bacterium | reverse complement strand
TCTGCACCCGAGGTAAAGTGTTTCAGAGTTCAAAAAAAACCGGCCGGCGTTGGAATCTCCCTCCAGGCCTTTTTTATAACAACTCTTAAACTCTTTCCCTCTCTTCAACTCTTCAACTCTTTTTTATCCAAGTCGCCGGATTCAACCGTTCTTTTTGATGCCAGAGCTCAAAATGTAATTCCGATGAGCCGGTGATGTTGTTTGTGCTAATTGTCCCGATGCTTTTTTTAGATTTAATTATCTCGCCTTTTTCAACGTATGCTTCGCGCAAATTAGAATAGACGGTGTAATAATTTCCGTGTTGAATGATAACCGTATAATCGTGCCCCGGAATAAATTGTACGCCCGCCACCTTGCCCTCGAACACCGCGAAAACTTGGGTCAGGTTGTCCACCCGGATATCAATCCCGTTGTTCGTGATCTCGATGCTCGGAATGGTGGGGTGGGGCTGCCGCCCGAATTTCCGGGCGATAAACCCCGATTCGACAGGCCAAGGCAACCGCCCACGATTTTTCCGAAAATCAACTGAAAGTGCATCTTCGTCCGAGTCAGAGTCATCGTCGGGCGGGTTTTCCGTCGGTCTGTTTTCTTGTTTGCGCTGATTGCTTGTGCTCGCTTGTGGCTGTGCGCTTGGCGACGGCTGCGGTTTGGGCTTTGGTTTTCGGGCCTCTTCGATTTTTTTACGGACTTCCTCTTGGATAATGCGCTCGATTGCGCGGTTGAGTTCTTCGTGTGCGGCGGCTTTTTGTTTCAAATCTTGTTGCAGCCGCGATTCGTCCTTTTTTAGGGTTTGCAGCAGGTCGTTTTTTTGGATCAACTCTCCCGTCAATGTGCTGCGCTGCCCCTGAATTTCGTCGAGCAACTGGGCTTTTTCGAGCCGCGTTTCTTCGAGCGCGACCATTTTTTTCGCCAACACTTTTTTCGTGAACTCGATGGCTTCTGCTTGCTGGCGGCGGTATTGGTCGTATTTCCGCAGGAAAACGAACCGCCGGAAGGCTTGGTTCAGGCTTTCTGCCGATAGAATATATAGGAGCGGATTGCACATCATCTTGCGGCGGAACGCGCCGCGCATCATGCGCCCGTACTCGGCCTGCATATTTTGCACGTCGCGGGTGAGCGACGAAATGACCGCCGCTGTGCGCGTGGCACTGCTATCGGTGGCGTTGAGTTCGGCGGTGATGGTCTGGATAAGGTCTTCGCGCTGCTCGATTTGGCTTTGCAGCGCGACGTATCGGTCGAGGGTGGCCTCTTTGATTTGGTTGGTTTTCTTCAGGAGTTTATTCGTGGTCTCGATTTCGCGGATGATGCGCTTGCGCTTGTCCTCCAAGTCTTTTTTCGACTGCGAAAAAGCCGCCACAGGGAGCAAAACCAAGAGCACCACAGTCCCCAAAAATAGTTTCAAAGCGTTGAGCATCAGAAAGTTATGTTTCACGGGCTTGGCCTCAATCCACTCTTTTGTAGTGGCTGGGGATTTCAAAACGCCAGTTTTTGGGCACGTTGATTTCGACATCTGAAAGTTCGATTTCGAGGCGGGTCGCGCCGTCTTCGGGGCTGAACGCTTCGACGGTGCGAAGGTAGGGGAAGTGGCTTGCGCCAGAAATTTTTTCATATCCTTCAAATCCGAATGTTACGGCCCGACTGTCTTTGGGTTCCAGAAACGTCATTTTCCGCAGCCGAAAACTGCTCTCTTCGATGCGATAATCCGCTGAAAATCTGCCGTTTGTGCCCGAAATGCGGTGCAGGCTGTCGCGGATGTCGGCGGCAAGTTTCGTGCCGGGGTCGAACCAAGCCCGTGCCAGCACTACATTTTCGAGTAGGGAAAAGCCTTCGGGCAGGTTGTACTCGCGGCGCAGCCAGTCCCAACTTTTCACCGAGACGGTTTTTTCCAATCGGTTCAAGACGAACACCGAGTCCCGCGTAATCAAGGCCCGCGCACCTTCGATGCCGAATTTTCGGACGTTCAGCCACAGCATGGAGTCTTTGACCCAAATCAAATTGGCCGATACGTTGAGCATGGAGCCGTCTTGGTCAACCGCGATTTTGGCCTTGGCGGAGAGGCGTTCCACATTTTTCAGGCTGTTATCAGCGAGTTTTTTCTGCAAAAAATCTACGCTGCGGGCTTCTGTCGCGGGTTTTGAGGCATTGGAGGCGGCGGATTTTTTGCTGCTGCAAGTGCTTTGAGCAGCGGTCAAAATGAGGAAAAAGCCCAGCCCGGCGAGCAAACGGGGCAGGGTAGGCAGGGATGTTTTTCGGGAAAAAGACATGGGCAGATTTTGCACAAGTAATTGATTGTCAGTTAGAAATCGTCTTCCTCGTCAAAATCGCCGAGGTTCATTTTGGCACCGGCCAACTCGTTGAGGGCATGAAAATCGCGGGCTTTTTTCGCCACGTCCATGCCCGTCCGATAGGCTTCGAGGGCTGCTTCGGGGCTGCCGAGCCGTTCGTGCAATTTGCCGAGGTGATAGTACAGGCCGACGTAGTTGGGGTCGGCGGCGCGCAGTTTTTGGTAAAAATCGAGTGCCTGCGCGTCGTCGCCCGCGCCTTCGTACTCTTTTGCGATGGCAAAAAGAGTGAAGGCATCGGCGGGGGCGTTGGCGAGCAAATCGAGCAGCAACGTGAGTCGGTTGGTCATAAATCGCGGTTTGCAGGCGAAGTTTCGCCCTAACTTTTTGCTTTTGCCCTGAACGTCTATCTTTGCCGGGCATTTTTCAAGGGGCGAAATTAGCCTCTTTTGGCCCAAAAACGGTTCGCCCGAACCGAGCGGCCAACTAACCATCCAACCACGTTTTTTCGATGAAAATTTTAGTGTGCATTAGTCAAACGCCCGATACGACGGCCAAGATTTCGTTCACCGCCGACGGCTCGGACTTCAACGCTGCGGGCGTGCAGTTCATCATGAACCCCTACGACGAGTGGTACGCCCTCGTGCGGGCTTGCGAGTTGAAGGAGGCATTGGGCGGCACGGTCGTGGCCCTGAACGTCGGCCCAGCGGCCAACGAGACCACCATCCGCAAGGCCTTGGCCATCGGCGCAGACGAGGCCGTCCGCATTGATGCCGACCCGAAAAGTGCCGAGTTCGTGGCCAAGCAAGTGGCCGAGTACGCCCGCTCGCAAGGCTTCGACATCATCTTTTTGGGCAAGGAAACCATTGACTACAACGGCTCCGAAGTGGGTGCAATGGTGGCCGAAATGCTTGATCTTCCGTATGTTTCGTATGGCTCAAAACTTGACATGAACGGCTCGACCGCTACCATCAGCCGCGACATCGAAGGCGGCGAGGAAGTGGTAGAAGTAGATGTGCCGTTCGTTGTCAGTGCCGCAAAAGGCATGGCCGAGCAACGCATCCCGAATATGCGCGGCATCATGATGGCTCGCACTAAGCCGCTCGCAGTGGTGCCGCCCGTCGCGTTCAACGAGCAAGTGAAAGCCGTGCAATTCACCCTCCCGCCCGCGAAGGCTGGCGTGAAACTCGTTGACCCCACCAACATGGACGAACTCGTGCGCCTGCTGCACGAAGAAGCCAAAGTCATCTAATAAACAGTGATAAGTTTTGAGTGATAAGTGATGAGCCCGCGCGCCTCTCACGCACTCGAAACATTCATCACTCATCATTCAACACTCATCACTACAAATAATATGGTTCTCGTTTTTGCAGAAACGCCGAAAGGCCATCTGAAAAAAGCCGCTTTTGAAGCGGTGACGTATGGCAAAAAACTCGCCGCCTCGCTCGGCTCGAAATGCGTGGCCGTCGTGCTCGGCTCCAACGTGACGGGCGCGGACGAGCTTGGGAAATATGGCGCAGACCGCGTGCTCGCAGTCGCGGATGCTTCGCTCAACGATTTTGACAACCAACGTCACGCGGCGGTACTCGCCGATTTGGCGAAAAAAGAAGGCGCGACGACGCTCGTTTTGTCGCACACTTCGACCGGCAAATCGTTGGCCGGGCGGCTGGCCGTGCGCTTGGACGCAGGCTTGGTTTCCGGTGTGAACAGCCTGCCGACGGTCGAAGGCGGCAGTTTTCGCGTAAAAAAGTCTGTTTTTTCGGGCAAAGCCATCGCTGAGTACCAAATCAGCAGCCCCGTGAAAGTGCTCTCGCTCATGGGCAACGCCGTGAAACCAGAGGCAACCGGCAGCCCAGTTGTCGTCGAAAATATCTCAGCCAGCATCCCCGCCAGCCGCATCCGGGTGAAAGAGGTGAAGACCCAAGACGGTACGGTGCCACTGCCCGAAGCCGAAATCGTTGTCTCCGCCGGGCGCGGCATGAAAGGCCCGGAAAACTGGGGCATCGTCGAAGACCTTGCCCAAACACTCGGCGCGACGACGGCCTGCTCGCGCCCGGTGGCCGACACAGGTTGGCGGCCTCACCACGAACACGTCGGTCAGACGGGCATTGCCATACGTCCGAATTTGTACGTTGCCATCGGTATTTCGGGCGCCATCCAGCACTTGGCGGGCGTGAACAACTCGAAGTGCATCGTGGTCATCAACAAGGACGCGGAAGCTCCGTTTTTCAAAGCCGCAGACTACGGCGTGGTCGGCGACCTTTTTGAAGTGGTGCCAAAATTGACCGAAGCCGTCCGCAAATTCAAGGCCGCACGGTGATGTAGGATTGACGATTAACGAGTTGCGATTCTGCCTATTTGGGGCGCGTGCAGACGAGAATCGCAACTCGCAAATCACATATCCTAAATCCACGCCCAGATTAACTTTTTCCAAAACCAGATGTTTCAAAGGCCAAATTTCAAAACGTACCTTTGGCCGCTTTTTGGAAAGCAGGTAGGCAAAAAAACCATGTTAAGCATTGAAAATCAATGTTTTAGGCATAGGCAGACTCGCCAGCCCGGAAACTTCCGAAAAGCAAAATCTAAGCAATGAAACGAATCGAATTGGATATCGTGGCCCTGTCGCACAGCGTGACCCAATCCCACAATTACGCGGTGGTACTCGGAGAACGACGCGGCCAACGCCGCCTGCCCATCGTCATTGGCAGTTTCGAGGCACAAGCGATTGCGGTCGCTATGGAGCGTATGGTCCCGAACCGCCCGCTCACGCACGACCTCTTCAAAAACACACTCGACACGTTCAATATTTACATGAAGGAAGTCGTCATCAACAACCTGCTCGATGGCATTTTTTATGCGCGGCTGGTGTGTGTGAAAGACGGCGAGACGTTCGAGATTGACTCACGCACTTCCGACGCGATCGCAATGGCCGTGCGGTTTGGCTGCCCGATTTACACCTACGATTTCATCCTCGAAGCTGCCGGCGTGGTGCTCGAAGAAACTGAGGAGGGGGGTGTGATTGCCAACCGCCGCCCAACCCCGATGACCAGCAACGAAGTGGAATCGCTCGACCAATTCTCGGAAGAACTCCTCCAGCGCAAACTGCAAGAAGTGCTCGAACTCGAAGATTACGAGACCGCCGCCAAAATCCGCGACGAACTCAAGCGGCGCGAATCGAATAAGAGTTGAATAGGGGAATAGTTTAAAAGTTGAAGGGGTTTAGCTGTGTGTCAGCTAAACCCCTTCAACTTTTAAACTATTCCCCTATTCAACTTTTCTATTTCACCAAGTCGAATTTGTATTCCACGCGCTCGATGCGCGGGTTGCCGTGTTCGTCATTCTGTTTGAAATAGACATTGATGGCAATGGTCTCGGACTCCTCTTTGGATTCGCTGTTGAACGTGGCCGGAATCTCACCTTTGCCGCCGGGCGGAATGATGCCGCGCGGAAAATCCGTCGTCGTGCATTCGCAAGCATCCAAAATCTCTATTTGAATCGGCTCACCGGAGGTGTTCGTGAACACGAACTTCATGTCCCGTTTTTCGCCTTTTTGCACCTTGCCGAGGTCAATCAGTTTTTGTTCCCAAGTGACGAAAGGCACGTCTTTTTTCGCTGTCGCGGTGGCCGTCGGGGTGGGTGTTTGGGCAGTTTGGGCAGTTTGGCACGAAAAGAAAATGCCGAGGCAAAGCAGATAGAGCAATGTTTTCGATTTCATGTTCGGATAGATTGATTTTCAAGTGATTGGAAAAACGCGCCACAAAAAACCGACAAAACCGCGGCGGAGCCAACGCCCCGTTTTCAAACGCTTTGCAAATCAGCCCAAGACTTTTTGACCGCGCATGGCCTCCGAGATGGTCACGTCCATTGCCCGGTGGGCCAGTGGCGCGGTGAACTGATTGAGCCGCTCGATGGCCGTGTGGATTGCGTCTTTGTCTTCGCCGCCCGTCGTTTGCCGCAAGTTTTCGAGCAGGGCGCGAGTCTCGTGTTGCTCGGTTTCGGACAGAATGGCAGCGTGTTGTTTGAGAAATTTTTCGCCGCTCAAAAGCAAGTTATTGGCCTCGTTCCGGGCTTCCAAAAGGCCACGCACGCGCATATCCGACTGGGCATTTTGGATGCTTTCGAGCAGCATCCGCGCCATAGCCTCTTCGCTGATGCCGTAGGTAGGTCGGATTTCGATTTGTTGTTCGAGGCCGCTCCGCAGCTCCCGCGCCCGCACGGTCAGGATGCCGTCGGCATTGATAATGAATTGAATATCAATCTTTGGCAAACCCGCAGGCATGGGCGGGATGCCTTTCAGGATAAATTCGCCGAGGCGGCGGTTGTGCTCCACGAGGTCGCGCTCGCCCTGAAATACGGCCACTTTCAGGTTCTTTTGGCCGTCCACGCTGGTCGTGTATTGCCGTCCGGCTTTGGTCGGGATTTTAGAGTTTCGGGGGATGATGGTATCCATGAGGCCGCCGACTGTCTCGATGCCGAGCGAGAGCGGGGTCACGTCGAGCAGCAGCAAATCCCGTTGGTTCCCGGCCAAAATGTCAGCCTGAATCGCTGCGCCGAGCGCGACCACTTCGTCGGGGTTCAGGTCGTCAAAAACAGGCCGCCCAAAAAACTCGGCCACCGATTTTTTGACCAACGGCACCCGCGTCGAGCCGCCCACCATGACCACTTTTCCGATGTCGGCAGCGGTCAGTTTTGCATCGCGCAGGGCGTTTTGGCAACAAGCCAATGTGCGGCGCACGAGTGGCTCAATCAACTCCTCGAATTCAGTTTTGGAAATGCCCACGCGCTGTCCAAGTAGTTCAGTTTCAAAGACTTCCGCTGCGGACAAGGCTTTTTTTGCGGCTTCGGCAGCGAGGCGGATTTGCTGGCCGAAATTCTTGCCCTGTACCAAAATTTCCGCATCAAGATTCAACTTCTGCAACCAGAAGGATACGATGGCTTGGTCAAAATCGTCGCCGCCGAGGAAGGTGTCGCCGTTGGTCGCCAGCACCTCGAAAATGCCGTCTTGGATTTGTAAAATGGAAATATCGAACGTGCCGC
>JBKBIC010000237.1:0-7328 GCA_046299435.1 Saprospiraceae bacterium | reverse complement strand
CCCAATACCTACTGCCTACTGCCTACTGCCTACTGCACACTGCCTACTGCCTACTGCACACTGCACACTGCCTACTGCACACTGCACACTGCCTACTGCCTACTGCCTACTGCACACTGCCTACTGCACACTGCCTACTGAAAACTGCCTACTGACAAAGAAAAGCCGTTGACGCTCGGTGCGCCAACGGCTCAAAAAATCGGTTTTTGAAACTTTTTGGACGGATTATAGGGAAGTATGAAAGTGTCAGTGTGCAAGTGCTTCGATTTTGCCGGAGGCTACCGGCTTTCCGTCGGCGGAAAGCCGGTAAAAAAACAGTCCTCCGTGAATCTGATGTCTGAACAATCGGAATGTGGGCTGATTAAAGAATTGCCGAACAATTGATTTTCCTTGAATATCATAGACTTCGAGCGCGTACTGTTTCGCGCCCTCCACGCCCGACACCTCGAACGTGGCACTGTCATCGAATGGGTTGGGATACACCCGGACTCGTGCGTTGGGGATGAGGATTTCGTGGGTCTTGACTACGAGCGCAGAGTCGTACTTGCAGACGGTATGGAAAGTCTCGTTCGTCAGAACGGGCGCGTTGAAATCAAAATAGGTAGCAGCACGGTTGAAGATTTCAGTCCCGCATGGCAAATTCGGTCTCTGGGACACGCGGAACTGAACGTAACCGCCGGAGGCCGCGTCACTGGCACCGCTACCCGGCAAGAGAAAAAGGTTTGGGATGGTGAACTCCACGATGCCGTCGCCGTACAGCCTGAAATCGTATGGGTGGCTGGCCGTGCCGGGCTTGACCGTCGCGGGGTCGAGCCAAGCAGACAAGGTGTCGCGCACGACGACTCGCCGGACGGTATCGGTGCTTGCGTTCACAAACCGGATTAAAAAATCTAAATCGGTGGTCGGACTGATGTAGTGGGCTTGGTCGTACCCTTTGGGATGGCCTCTTTTCAAAAAGGTTGGATTATAGTCCGGCTCGTAGCTCTCTTGGCAGTCCGACGAGACGAAAGCGTCCGCGTCGTCCTCCGGGAACATGATGAAATAGCCGGTGGATAAAGATGTCGTCGTATCTGTTTTGCAGCCCTCGACGGCAGCCGTCGGGTAGCTGATGCCGGGGTAGCCGGGCGTTTGTTCGGCGATGATGCGGTAGGTTTTGCCTTCGGCTTGGGCGGAGAACAGGATGGTGTCCTTGCCGCCCGGCAGCACCGGAATCGGGGTGGGGCCGATACGCATGATTTCGTCTTCGATGACGATGTATTCCAATGTGTTGGGCGAGGGGTTGCTGCCTGTGTTGCGGACACTCAGCTGTGCTACGCCGCTCTGGCACCGCCCATTGGCTTGAAGCACGGAGCCGTTCCAAGTCGGCGAGGGGTTGCAAAAAGTGTCCGGGAAAATATGCGCCCGCACGCAGTGCGCTTGCCCGGTGATGGTGCTGTCGCAATTGAGCCAAGCCGTGAAGGTGAATGAGCCGCAATCGCCGTTTTTCAAGTAGCCAATGTTGAACACGAACAGGTTGTCCGGCCCCGGCTGCACGGGGATCGAGCTGCCCGTGAACAGCAAGAAAGAGTCCAACTTGACCTCAATCCGAGTATCCAGCGACGGTATGGTGCCCGCGTTGCAGTAACGGATGGTGTAGGTGTTTTCGGCGCAGCGGCGGAGGATGGGGGTTTTCACCTCGACCAAATTTTGCGGGCAAGGCTCAGCTGCGATCACGCCCAAATTCACCGTCGCGGTGTCGAAAAAACTGAATATCGGCACCGTCACGCTCGGCAGGCAAGCCTGCCAGTAGTCGTTCGGGAGGATGAGCGAGACGGTGTAAAGGCCAGTATCCACCAGCACACTGTAATTGCCGTCATTGTCTGCCGAGGCATAGCGCGTGAAATCCGCGCTTTCGATTTTGACAATCCAGTCTTGAAAACCGGGTTCGTTCGCCTCTTTTTGGCAGTTCAGGTTGAGGTCGTGAAAAACATTGCCTTCGATGTAATCCGAATAGAGCGTACCGTCGGCGGTGGTTTTTGCCAAGTAGAAATACGAATCGCCCAGCAAAATATCCTGCACCGCAAGCCCCGCTGCTACTGCCCCGCCGTCGTCGGCCTGCACCACTGCATAGCCAATGTCTTGCGCGGTCTGGCCGATGCGGGCATCCCAGATTTTCTCGCCGGACTCGTCCACATGAGCCAAATACAGGTCATCGTTGGTCAACGAGAGTTGTTTTTGGCCTGTCAGCAAGTAGCCGCCCTCGGAATTGGGGACAATGCCCGAGAAACTGGAGTTCTGAAAAGTCTTGTACCAAATCGGGGTGCTGTTGCCGTCGGCTGTGATTTTCATCAAAAGCCCGCCTTGCTGGCCAAGCAGCGAGGTCTTGCCGGCGACGAGCAAGCCACCGTCGGGAGCCTCCGCCACGCCATTGCCGGCATCTGCGGAAAACGTATTGGGCACAAAATCAAAGCCATAGGTGTTCTGCCAAATCAGACTCCCGTCGGAGGCAGAGGCACGGAAAGCAAACACATCCAAATCGGGGATGTCCTCGTTTTGGCCGACGACCACCAGCTCCCCGTTTGCTGCGACGATGACGGCGTTTGCTTCCTCGCCCTGATTCGGCAAGCCGAACGTGCGCGTCCAGAGTGTGTCGCCATCGGTGTTTGTGCGGGCGAGCCAAGCGTCGGATTTGCCATTTGCCGGTTGTATGAACCCGCAAATCGCTAAGTCGCCGTTTGGCAAAAGAGCCATCCCGGATGCTTGGTCGTTGTCGTCGGGTGCGCCGTAAGTTTTCTGCCAGACCAAGTTGCCGGCGAAATCGGTCTTCATCAGCCACACGTCCGATTTCCCAAAAAACGGGTTGGTGAAGCCAGCCGCCACGAAACTGCTATCGGGCAACACCACCAACGCCTTAATCCCAAACACGTCCGGGCCGGGCAAGTAGGTTTTGTTCCATTGCACGAACCCGTCAGCGTCTGTTTTGACAAGGGCTGCTTTTCCGCCGCCGTAAGTACCAGCCAAAATGTAGCCGCCGTCGGGTGTGCGTGCCAAAGCCCGCGCCTCGTCCTGCCCGCCGCCCGTCACGATACGCGCCCAGCCCTGCGCAGATGCCGCAGCAGCGAGGGACAAGATGACAAGCAAGCACAAGACTTTTTTCATGAGCGTCGGGATTAGTCGGGGTAGATGCTTTTGGAAGACGATACAAAAGTGCAGGCGGGTTTGTTGGCGGTGAAAGACAAAATTTCCCATTTGTTGAAAGGCTTTTTTCGCTTGATTTTCGTTTCTGGTTGCGATTGACCAATTCTGTTTTTTTTTAAAAAATTGATAACCAGTTGTTTGCGCCAAAAACCCATTGTTAACTTAGGGCTTTCAAATTTGCCCGTTTGTTGAGCCAGAGAATGTGGGGAAGTAGGCCAATTTTGGCTACTTGGCTCAAAATTGCCGCTTGCCCAAGCCCGAAAAACTAATTCAAACAGGTTCTAATCGCCAAACACGCCGACCAAAATGCTCAAAAGCACCCTCGTCGAAATCCTCCGGGCCTGCACCCGCAAAGAGCAGCGCGACATCCGCCGCTGGCTGCAATCGCCCGCGCACAACCAACGCAAGGACGTGTTGCTGCTGTTCGATTACCTCGTCGAAAACCTCCAAGCCGACGATGCCCGGTTGGAAAAAGAGGCGGCTTGGCAGGCCATTTTTCCCGGCGAGCCTTTCGACGACGCGCACATGCGGCAGGTCATGTACTTCCTGCTGAAATGCGTGGAAGACTGCCTTGCCTATGACGAGATGGTGCGCGACGAGGTGCGCGTCCAGCTCGCGCTGGCCAGCGTCTATCGGCGGCGGCAACTCGAAAAACCCTTCCGGCTGACCATCGAATCCGTGCGGAAAATGCAGGAAAAATCGCCGTACCGAAACAGCCGTTTCATGCGCGACCAATACCTCCTCGAACAAGAGCACTACAACTACCTCTCCGGCCTAAAACGCAGCATCCCGCTCAACCTGCAAGAAACCTCCGACGCGCTCGACAAGGCATACATCGCCGACAAACTGCACATGACGTGCCTCATGCTTTCGCACCAGAAGGTGTTCCAAAAAGCCACCTACGACACGGGCCTGCTCGGCGGCACGCTCTCGTTCATCGAGCAAAACGGCCTGCTCGATATGCCGGCCATCGCCATCTATTATTATAGTTACAAGACCTTCGTGGAGCCGGACGACCCGACGCACTTCGACAATCTGGCGCGGCTCATCGTGGAGCAGGGCGGCTCGTTCCCGTTATCGGAGCTGCGCGAGATTTACCTGCTGGCCATCAACCACTGCATTTCCCGAATCAACGCCGGCAAATCCAGTTTTTACCATCAGGCATTTTCGCTGTTCAGGCGCGGCATCGAAAGCGGGATTTTGCTCGAAAACGGGCTGATTTCGCGGTACACGTTCGGCAACGCGGTGCAGGCCGCCATCCGCAGCAAGGAGTTTGACTGGGCCGAACAGTTCATCGCCAAGCACCAGCACAACCTCGAAGAGCGGCTCCGCAAGAACGTCGTACACTTCAATCTCTCGCGGCTGTATTTTGAAAAAGGCGACTACGACAAGGCCCAGCGGCTGCTCAACCAATTCGAGTACGACGATATGCTCCAAAACATCAGTGCCAAGACCATGCTGCTCAAAATCTACTTCGAGCAGGGCGAACTGGACGCGCTGGAGTTCCTCTTGGAAAGTATGCGGACGTACTTGCAACGCAAGGAAGCCCTCGACCCCAGCCGGAAGGCATCGTACAAAAACCTCGTCAGCATGATGAAAAAAGTGCTGCACCTCGCCCCCTCCTCCAAAACACAGACCGAAAAACTGCGGCAGCTCATCCTCGAAACCAACCCGCTGGCCGAGCGCGATTGGCTGTTGAAACAGCTGGAACGCAAACGATAAACCTCACTCCACCCGCGTCACCGCCGCCACGCCGGGCACTTCTTTCAGGGTGCGGATGGCCATGTTCAGCTGGTCGGCATTTTGGACGACGATGGAGATGCGGCCCTCGAAGTAGCCGCCCTGCCCGGAAATGGAGAACGCCCGGATGTTGATGTCCAAATCCTTCGAGATTTTTTCGGTGATGCGCTGGATGACCCCCACGCCCGTGTCCACACCCGTGATGAGGAGGTCGGTGACAAATTCTGCGCGGACAGTGTTGCCCCAGTCGGCTTTCAGGATGCGGTAGCCGTAATTAGCCAACAGGTTCGTGGCGTTCGGGCACTGCGTCCGGTGGATGACCGCGCCTTGGTTGCCTTTCAGGAAAGCGAAAATCGGGTCGCCCTGCACGGGGTTGCAGCAGTTGGCAAAGGTGTACGAGTACATGGTGCCCGGTTCGCCGTTGATGATGACATCGGCCTTGCTGGTGCTGCGCTTCGGTACTTTCGGCAGGGTTTCCGGCTGGGTGTTCGTTTCGGGCCTTTCCTGCTCTTTTTCGACGAGGCGGTTGCCGTCGGTGGTGAAGTTTTTGAGCAGTTGCAGGTTCACTTGGTCGAGGTGAATCGCACTCAAAAACTCGAGCTGGTTTTCGTATCCAAACCAGCGGGCGAGCATATCCACGTTGCCCTCCACCGGCACTTTGAAGGCCGAAAGTTTGCGTTCGAGGATTTCCTTGCCATAGTCGGCCTGCTTGCGTTTTTCCTCTTTCAGGGCCGCGCGGATGCGGGCGCGGGCCTTGCTGGTGACGACGATTTTGAGCCAATCCTCCGTCGGTTTTTGGTTTTTTTGGGTGATGACTTCGACTTGGTCGCCGTTTTTCAGTTTTTCGGAAATGGGCACGAGGCGGTTGTTCACCTTCACGGCTTGGCACTTGCTGCCCACGTCGGTGTGGATGGCAAAGGCAAAATCGAGCGCGGTCGCGCCCTCGGGTAGGATTTTCATCTCGCCCTTTGGGGTAAAAACGTGCAGTTCCTCCGCGAAAAGCGAGCTCTGGAAATCGGCCAAAAACTCCACCGCGCTGCCGCTGCCTGCGTTTTCGAGGGTTTCGCGCACTTGGTTCAACCAATTTTCAAACACATCGGGGCTGCCCACGCCCTTGTATTTCCAGTGTGCCGCGAAGCCGCGCTCGGCAATTTCGTCCATGCGCTCGGAGCGGATTTGCACCTCGACGTACCGCCCGTCGGGGCCGATGACGGTCGTGTGCAGCGACTCGTAGCCGTTGGCCTTCGGGCTGGTAATCCAATCTTTCAGCCGGTCGGGGTTGGGTTGGTAGTGGTCGGTGACGATGGAATAGACGCTCCAGCAGGCGATTTTCTCGCGCTCGCGCGGCACGTCGCAGATGATGCGGATGGCAAAAAGGTCATAAATATGCTCGAAGGCGACGTGCTTCGTGCGGATTTTGTTCCAAATCGAATAGATGCTTTTCGGGCGGCCATGAATGCGCGTCGGGAAGCCGATGTCGGACAGCGATTGGTTGAGCGGCGACATGAACGCTTGGATGTACTGCTCGCGGGCGCGTTTGGAGTCTTGCAGTTTGGAGGCGATTTCTTGGTATTCTTCGGGGTGCGTGATTTTCAGGCAAATGTCCTGAAACTCGTTTTTGAACTGGTAAAGCCCCAGCCGGTGGGCCAGTGGCGCGTAGATATAGGTGGTTTCGGCGGCGATTTTGAGCTGCTTGTGGTGGGCCATGCTCCTGATTGTCCGCAGGTTGTGCAGGCGGTCGGCCATTTTGATAAGCACGACGCGCACGTCGGTCAGCATGGTGCGCAGCACCTTGGTCATGTTCTCGGCCTGCGGGCTTTCGGAGTCGTGGAGGCTGTCGAGTTTGGTCAGGCCGTCCACGATGGCCGCGACGCGCTCACCGAAGCGGTCGTGGATTTCTTTGAGGGTCACGTTAGTGTCTTCCACCACGTCGTGCAGTAGGGCGCAGACGACCGCCGTCGGCCCCAGCCCGATTTCCTCCACGCAAATCTGGGCCACCGCGATGGGATGCAGGATGTACGGCTCGCCGGACTTGCGCCGCTGCTCGCGGTGCGCCTCGACGGCCAGCTCGAACGCCGCCCGAATCATCCGGCTGTCCTCCGGCGAGAGGGAGGTTTTGATGGAGTGCAGCAGGTCGCGGTAGGCACGCGAGATGAGCTTGCGGTCGTCTTCCGGCTCTGGGTTGGGCACGGGTGGGTGGAGTGCAGACATACGCTTGGAGGTTTGGTGACTTGGTGATTGGGTGATTGGGCTATTTGTTGATTTGGAACTCAAATAGCCCAATCGCTCAATAGCCAATTCAGTGAGCAAAGATAGGCCGCGAGGGGAAGGTTTGCCGACGGCCTTGTTTTTTGAGAAATCGAGTTACTTTTGCAGCCCTTTTTGGGAATGTTGATTTGTGGATTCGGCCA
>JBKBIC010000236.1:0-7334 GCA_046299435.1 Saprospiraceae bacterium | reverse complement strand
GTCTTCCTCGAAATTGAAAATCTCGTTTCGGATTTTGTCGGCCTCCATCAGCAAGTCCGTGCCCGCGAGGTAATCCTGCAAGCGGCGGTCATAGACGTTGTTCTCCTTGTAAATCGTCGAGGCGAAATAGCGCATCTCGAAAAGGTCTTCCCAAGTCATCGTGGCCGCCATGTTGTCGCCGGGCGCGTACACTTTTTGCCGGGCCAGCAGCGGGCGGGCCGTCGGGTAATGCACCCAAAACAGCGGCTTTTCGTATTTGAAATCGCCCTCCGCCGTCGTCTCGGTCATCAGCGGCGCTATGCCGAGGATGCGGACATTCATCGTGCCAGTGTTTTTATCAAAAAACCAAGCCTCCTTCACCCGCCAGCGATGCACGTCGGCCCAGTTGATTTGGTTCTGGACGACCACCCGCTCCTCCACATAAGTGATTGGGTCAAAGCGGATTACGGTATCCGTCGAGGAAAAAATGGCGGCGATGTCGTCGGTCGTGAACGGCTGCGTGAACCGCTCGTCGGCGGGGTCGTACAGCGTCAAATCGCCGTTTTCGGCGGCTTTTCGGATGATTTCAAACAGCGGGTTTTGCGGAAAAATGAACGGCAGGTTCATCTTTTCCCGCGTGTCAATCACGCGCCAGATGCGCTTTTCCCACGCCACATCGGCCTCGCGGACGGGCTGGTACGCGAGCGGCGCGTGCTCGGCCACCGTGCGGCGCGTGACGAAATCGTCGAGCGGCGCGGCTTGGTCAATCGGCGGGCTGGCCTCCGTGCGGGTCGTCGGTTGGGGGATTTGGGCGAAGGCAAACTGGGCGGAAAGCACAGCCCCGCCGAGGCAAAGCACGGCACGGGCCGCCCTTTGCCGGGACAACAGGTTTGTCATGAGCAAAAACTTGTTTGGTGAAAATTGACGAGAAACAGGAAGTGGCTTCGTGGGAATCACGGCCAACCGAACGTCGTGCCGCGAAAGGTTTGTTTTGCAAAACAGCCGGAGAACGGGCCGCCCGAAACGGCTATTTCCGCCGCCGGAAATTTTAACCATTGGCAAGGCCCGCGCCGAAGGTTCGCCCCGCGCCTTGTATCCCGCCCGGAGGTTTGGGTTACTTTTCTACTTTTGCCCGGAAAAAACGGGGTTCCAAACAATGAAACAACTGATTTTCAGCCTATTGGCTGCCATGCTTGCGTTCGGTGCTTGCCGCTCGGACTACGAAAAAATGCTCGCCGAAGAACGCGCCAGCGGCGCGAAACATGACGAACTCTGGCTCGGTTTCCGGTTCGGCACCTCGCAAAAAGCCTTTTTCGATACCTGCTGGCAACTGAACGGGCGGGGCGTGCTCTCGCATGGCACCGAGTTGCCCATCACGACGCGCATGGACGTGAGCCAGCATTTTTCCGCGCCCGTGTTCATGAATTTTTACCCCACGTTCGAGGACGGCCAAATCGCGGAGATGATGGCGATTTTCGTGTACAAGGATTGGTCGCCGTGGATGAACGAACTCAACCAAGAAAAACTCCTCACCGAATCGGCCCGCTACCTCGAAAAACTGCTGCCCGGAAACGCTATCATCCAAATCAAACACCCCGAAAAAGGCAAGGTGCTGGTGAAAGTGGACGGCAACCGACAAGTGCTGCTGTTCCCCTTCGAGGAGCAAAAAGCGAAGGCACTCATCACTGATTTGAACCGGAAAAAATGAAAAAACTCGCCCTGTCCTGCCTCGCCGGCTGCCTGTTTTGGGCCGCTTGCTCGGACAAAAACACCCAGACGGCCACGTCCGAGTCCCCGCTTTTTGCCTTTTTGCCCGGCTCCGAAACGGGCATCACTTTCCGCAACGACCTACGCTACGACCGCGATTTCAACATCTACAAGTACCGCAATTTTTACAACGGCGGCGGCACGGCCATCGGCGACGTGAACAATGACGGCCTCGCGGACGTGTTTTTCACGTCCAACATGGGCCAAAACAAACTTTACCTCAACCGGGGCAACTGGAAATTCGAGGACGCGACCGACCGGGCGGGCGTGGCCGGCAAAGGCTCGTGGAGCACCGGCGTGGCGATGGCCGACGTGAACGGTGACGGCTGGCTCGATATTTATGTCTGCAACTCCGGCAACCCGCGCAGCGACGAAAGCGACCAGTCGTTTTTCCGTGAAAACGAACTGTTCATCAACAACGGCGACGGCACCTTCGCCGAACGCGCCCGCGAGTACGGCCTCGCCGACCGGGGCCTGAGCACGCACGCCGCGTTTTTCGATTACGACCGCGATGGCGACCTCGATATGTACATGCTGAACAACTCGTTCCAAGCCATCGGCAGTTTCAACCTCGACCGCAACCTGCGGTTCACCCGCGACTCGCTCGGCGGCCACAAACTCTACCGCAACGACGGCCCGCCCCAGCCCAATTCCCCCCTTCAAGGGGGGGCAAGGGGGGGCTTCCGCGACGTGAGCACCGAGGCCGGCATCCTCGGCAGCGTCATCGCCTTCGGCCTCGGCGTGACCGTCGGCGACGTGAACTTGGACGGCTGGCAGGATATCTACGTCTCAAACGACTTTTTCGAGCGCGATTACCTGTACATCAATCAGGGCAACGGCAAGTTTTCGGAGGAGTTGGAAACCTCGTTCCGCCACATCTCAGCAGCTTCGATGGGCGCGGACATGGCCGACGTGAACAACGACTGCTGGCCCGATATTTTCGTCACGGACATGCTCCCGGAGTCCGACCGCCGCATCAAGACCACGACTTCTTTCGACAGTTACGACCGTTTTCAGTACCTCCGCCGCACGGGTTATTTCAACCAATTCACGCGGAATATGCTGCATTTGAACAACGGTGGAAAACCGTCAACCGTCAACCGTCCGCCGTCAACCGATTTTTCCGACATCGCTTGCCTCGCTGGCGTGGAGGCGACCGACTGGAGCTGGGGTGCATTGATGTTCGACATGGACAACGACGGCTGGAAGGACATCTTCGTGGCGAACGGCATCGCGCAGGATTTGACCAACCAAGATTACCTCTCGTTCGTCTCCGACCCTGCCGTGCAGCGCGAAATCACGAGCAGCGGCGTGGCCGATTACAAGCGGCTGATTGACTCGATTCCGAGCGAAAAAGTGCCCAATTACGCCTTCCGCAACAACGGCGACCTCACCTTCTCAAACCTCACCAGCGAGTGGGGATTGGCCCAACCTTCGTTCTCGAACGGCTCGGCCTACGGCGATTTGGACAACGACGGCGACCTCGATTTGGTCGTCAACAACGCCAACATGGAAGCCTTCGTCTATCGCAATGACGCAGATAAACACCTGAAAACCAACCATTTCCTAAAATTTGAACTGCGCGGCACAGGCCAGAACACACAAGCCATCGGAGCCAAAATTTTCGTCCGCACCGGAGGCCGGACGTTTTACCAAGAGCAAATGCCGATGCGCGGTTTTGAAAGTTCGATGGACGGGCGGCCCAACTTCGGCCTCGGCAACTTGGAAACAGCGGACACGGTCATCGTCGAGTTTTTGGGCGGCAAAACCGCGCTCTTGACGGGCGTGAAAACCAACCAAATCCTAAAAATCACGGAGCAGGACGCGACGCTGCCGCCGCTCGAAAAAGCATGGTTGCGCCCGTCGAGCAAGCCCGTTTTTGAAAATATCACCGCCGCGCTCGCCGTCCCTTTCGTGCATCGGGAAAACGATTTCACCGACTTCGACCGCGACCGCCTGCTCTATTTCATGTACTCCACCGAGGGGCCGCGCTTGGTCGTGGCCGACCTGAACGGCGACGGGCGCGAGGACATTTTCGCCTGCGGTGCATCGGGCCAAGCCTGCGCGTTTTTTGTGCAAACCGCTGGCGGTCAATTCGTTGCGAAGCCGCAACCCGCCTTTGAAAAAGACAAAGCCAGCGAAAGCGTGGACGCGGCGGCCTTCGATGCCGACGGCGACGGAGACCTTGATTTGTACGTTGCATCGGGCGGCAATGAATCCGAACCCGGCTCGCCCGCGCTGGCCGACCGCCTGTATCTGAACGACGGCAAAGGCAATTTCACCCGAAAACCGGACGCGCTGCCCGACCAAAAACCCTTCGCCACCGGTTGCGCCCGCCCTGCCGACGTGGACGGCGACGGCGATGTGGACGTGTTCGTCGGGGCGCGGCTCATCCCCGGCAAAGTTGGCGTGCCGCTCGGCGGTTTCGTGATGCTCAACGAAGGGCACGGCCTTTTCCGCCCGATGCAGCAGCCTGCATTGAACAAATTGGGCATGGTCACGGATGCGGCTTGGAATGACCTCGACGGCGACGGCGACCCGGATTTGGTGGTCGTGGGCGAATGGATGCCCGTCAAAATTTTCCTCAACAACAACGGCCAACTCACTGACGCGACCGAAGCCAGCGGCCTCGTCGCCACTGCCGGCCTGTGGCGGCGCATCGCGGCGGGCGACTTCAACGGCGACGGCAAAACCGATTTTTTGCTCGGCAATCACGGCCTGAACTCGCGCCTGAAAGCCAAAGCGAGGGAGCCTATCTCGCTGTTTTTCAATGACTTCGACAAAAACGGCTTGACCGAAACCATCCTTTGCCGCTACAACGAGGGCAAGCAACTGCCTTACACACTGCGCGGCGATTTGGTCGGCAACCTGCCCATCCTGAAAAAAAAGTACCTGAAATACAGCCGCTATGCCGGGCAAACGATGGGCGATATTTTCACGAAAGAGCAAATGGCCGAAGCCTTTGAACTGCAAGCGAGCGAACTCGGCAGCGCGGTCATGCTCAACCTCGGCGGCGGAAAATTCTCGATACAACAGTTGCCGAACGAGGCGCAATTCAGCCCGATGTTCGGCATTTGCACGGGCGATTTCGACGGCGACGGCCATCTGGACGCGGCGACTGGCGGCAATTTCACGGGCGCAAAACCCGAATTCGGCTGGGAAGACGCGGACTACGGCACTTTCTTGAAAGGCGATGGCAAGGGCGGTTTCCGGGTGCTGCGCTCAGCGGCCACTGGCCTGAAAATTGACGGCGAAGTGCGCGACATCAAGGCCGTGAAAGTGGGCAAACGCACCGTGCTGGTCGTGGCGCGGAACAACGCTGGGCTGGAAATTTTTGGGCTAAATCGTTGATACACAATTGGATAGCAATTGAAACGCGGATTTGGCGGACGCGGCGGATTTACACAGATTTTCGATAGTTGTCAGTTGCGAACGGTTAGTTGTCAGTTTGAAAAAAATCCGCGCAAATCCGCCGCGTCCGCCAAATCCGCGTTTCAATTTTCACACCAAATCGAACAAATCCCGCACACCCGGCGTGCGTGCAAACATGAAGCCTTCCGCAAACTCCGCCTGAATCGGGCGGCCAAACACGCGGGCTTTGGCCTGCATGAAATCAATGAAATCCTTGCCGGAGATGGGTGTTTGCGGCTGGTTGGGGTCGTCGTTCGGGTCGTAGAACTGCGAGCGGAAGGCAAAAATCGCCTCCATTTTTTTCGGGAAAAACGGCGTGATGTCCACCACAAAATCGGGGGTCAGTTGCTTGTCCTGCACATAGTGGTAAACGGCTTTGGGCCGCCACTTTTGCTGCACAACACCTTGTATATCAACGGTTTCAATCTTTTCAAGCCCGGCGTAGAAACAAGCATCGGCGGCCAGTTTGGCAGCGCGGCCATGGTCGGGGTGGCGGTCGTCGGGCGCGTTGCACAGCACGATTTCGGGTCGGCAACGGCGGATGGCGGCGATGATTTTCAACAGACTTTCGCGGTCGGGCTGGAAAAAACCGTCGGCCAAATCGAGCGTCTCGCGGAACTGTGCGCCCAAAATCCGGGCAGAATCGGCGGCTTCGGCGGCCCGGATTTCGGCGGTGCCGCGTGTGCCGAGTTCGCCCCGCGAGAGGTCGAGCAGCCCGAAAGTGCGGCCCTGCGCGGCGTGTTTGAGCAGGGTGCCGGACGCGCTCAACTCCACATCGTCGGGGTGGATGCCGATGGCAAGGATGTCAACTTTGTCGGTCATTTGGCTATTCGCTGGTTTGGTGATGCCGATAGAGGCCGCAAAGGTTGGAATCCTTTTCGGGTTGACATTCGGGGCGGGCGGGTTGGGGGTTATTTTTTTGGAAAAAATACCTTTGCACAGTCCGCACACACAAAACATACGCCATGGAACAAGCTACGAACGACGCTGAACAAAACATCCACGAGTTTTTTAAAAGGCTCATCGCCGACCGCGACCAGCGCATCGCCCGGCTCGAAAACGACCTTGCCGCTGCCGGGCAACAAAGCCGCGACCTGCACCAAACCGTGCAACAGCTGCGCGACGATTACCAAGCCTTGCGCCAGCAAAAAGGCGGTTTTGGATTCAAAATGCTGCTGATTTGCGGATTTTTCAGCGCAGTGGCGGGCTTCGGGCTGCATTGGTTGGTGTCGCGGACGGGCGGCGAACCGAGCCGGGTTTTCCAAAAATTCAAAGACGAGACCCAGTTCAACATCGAGTACGACATCAGTCAGGGCAATTTCGAGAAGGTGGAAACCATGCTCAAAAACAGCCTCGAAAAAGACGAGTACGCCCCGATCCGGCCCGAAATCGAGTTTTTCAGGAAAATCATGGGTGCGACGCGGCGCAAATTCGCTGAGTCGAACCTTGCTGAGGCGGGCGCGGATGGTTTTTCGCTGAAAGCCGAAGAATCGGCCACAAGCATCCAAGACAAGGCAAAAAAATCGCTGACCGCCACCGAGCCGGAAGTCAGCATTCGCAGCGAAGCGAGCACTTCATCAGAAAAACTTGGGAAAATGAAGAGAGGCGAGTCGGCAGGCGTGTGGGACAAGACGGCTTCGCTCAGCAAAATGACCCTGACGAAGGACGGCCAGAAATACGAAGTGGAAGACTATTGGTACAAAATAGAGACAAAAACGGGCGTAGAAGGCTGGGTTTTCGGGCATTTCACGTCGCGCTCGCTCAAACGGATGACGCTCGTGGAATGAGTTGAAGAGTTGAATGGGGTTAAAAAGTTGAATGTCTGCAGTGCCGCACCATTCAACTCTTCCTCCCATTCAACTTTTCAACTCAAAAAAAGAGGGTCATTTTTCGTGGATGGTTCCGAAAAACCGCCCAAGAAAAATGACCCTCAAAACTAAAAAGCCCCCCGTTGCGAGCCTCACGAAGGGGCAAACCATGAGATTATACTGGTACGGGAGTACCGAAAAATATGATTAGCCGCCGTGCTGTTGTGAGGCACATTGGCCGAAACATAGTTGCCAAGACTGGGGAAATGTGTAGTGTGAAAGAACCGCGATTAAAACTCTGCCTAAAATCGGTGCAAGGATTGGAAAAAGCGATTGGGATGGGAGAGCGGGCGGAATAAACGGAAGATG
>JBKBIC010000235.1:6067-7375 GCA_046299435.1 Saprospiraceae bacterium | reverse complement strand
CAACTCCCCCTTTCAGGGGGCCGGGGGGGGGTGAGCCGGAAGGTGCGTTTTTCCCTGAAAACCGCCCACTGATTGGCTGTGCGACCCGAAACGGGTACTTTTGTCGGCACCCTCCCACCATTTAGTCGCGTTCGCGCTTTCATTTTTGGGCAAATCGCCCGGCCAATTTTCAATCATTTTCCCGTCCCCTGTTGTCCCGCGCCCTCCGTCACGGCTATGCGAGCCGAGCGTGTGTGCGTCAGTTTTTTTTTCCTGAAAATCAAACACTTATGAAGTACGCAGGACTTCTCCTTGGCCTTGCCTTCTTCGCATATTGCTCGCCCGCGAACGCCCAACCCAGCCGCGATTGGGACAGGACTTTCGGCAGCCCGAACTGGGACGAGATGCACGTCGCCACGCCCGCGCCCGGCGGCGGCTGGCTGCTCGGCGGCAACGTGACGGCGACGGGCGGCACGGTTTCGCAACCCGTTTTTGGCCTGAACGATTACTGGGTCGTGCGCGTGGACGAGCGCGGCAACAAACTCTGGGACAAGGTTTTCGGCGGCTCCGACAACGACCGCCTTTGGTCAATCCTGCCGTTGCCCGACGGCACTTGGCTGCTCGGCGGCACGTCGTCGTCCGGCGTTTCGGGCAACAAAACCACGCCCAGCCGGGGCGACGCGGATTTTTGGCTCCTGAAAATCTCGCCCGACGGCGAAAAACTCTGGGAACGCACATTCGGCGGCTCCGGGCGCGACGAACTTTTCGCGTTGGGCCAATTCCAAGACGGCAATTTCCTGCTCGGCGGCTGGTCAAATTCGCCCGTCGGCGGCGACAAAACCACTGATTCGCTCGGCGTGTACGACGTGTGGACTTTGAAAATCTCGCCCGACGGTGAGCAAATCATCTGGCAGGAACGCTTCGGCGGCCCGCAACTCGACAACCTGTACGATGCCGTGCCCACGCCCGACGGCGGTTTTTTGCTCGGCGGCGCGTCGGCTTCGGGCGCGACGGCCACGAAAAGCGAGCCGTGCCGGGGCTACTCGGATTATTGGGTCGTCAAAATTGACGAGGACGGCAACCGCGAGTGGGATGCGCGGTTCGGCGGCCCGGACGTGGACCAGTTGCACAAAATCCTGCCGCTTTCGGACGGCAATTTCCTGCTGCTCGGCGCGTCCATGTCGCTCGTTGGCGGCGATCGCACGGCTGCCAACCGGGGCAGTTTCGATTTTTGGACGGTGAAAATCAGCCCGTTCGGGCAAAAAATCCGCGACAACGCCTACGGCGGCAGCGCGTTCGACGGCGCGACGGCAGCCGTCGAAACTCGTG
>JBKBIC010000235.1:0-6057 GCA_046299435.1 Saprospiraceae bacterium | reverse complement strand
GGCCTCCAATTCGCCCGCAAACGGCACGAAAACAAGCACGGGCTTGGGCAATTACGACTACTGGCTCGTGGCAACCGACGCGAACGGCAACCAACTTTGGGACAAAAGCTACGGCGGCGCAAAATCCGACGCGGCCTCCACGCTCGTGCAAAACCCCGACGGCTCGCTGCTCTTGGCCGGGCACTCGGAGTCGAACGCGGGCGGTTTCAAAAGCAACAACTCGCTGGGATTCAACGACTTCTGGCTCCTCAAAACTTGGTGCAACGTGCAGGTCGCATTGCCATCAGACACCACTTTTTGCTCCGAACAGGCGGTGCATTTCCTCGTGCAGCCCGAAAACTGCGCGGCGGGCGAGTGCGACATTTCGTGGAGCACGGGCGAACGCGGGACGACGGCCACGTTGCTCGTACCGGATTCGGCGGGTTTCGTCTCCGTTTTTGTCGAAGACCGCAACGGCTGCTCGGCCAGCGACACGCTCCGGTTCGGGGTGCTGCCCTCGCCGCGTGTGGATTTGGGCCAGGACACGACGCTTTTTGACGACGACAAACCCTTGACACTCAATGTTTTCAACGAAAATTGCGCCTACAACTGGAACACCGGCGACGGCTCGCCCATGCTCACGGTCACGGGTGCGGGCACGTTCGCGGTGACGGTGACTGCCGAAAATGGCTGCTCGGCCAGCGACGAAATCCGGGTGGACACGGTGGCCCGCACGCTATTCGTGCCCAATGTTTTCCAGCCGGATTTGGACATTTACAACGACACTTGGTTCGTGCAAGCCAAGCCCGGCGCGGTGGCCGAGCTGGAATTGATTGACATCGTGGACAACTGGGGGCACCGCGTGTTCCGCGTCGAGCACGCGCAACCCAACGACAAAGCCTTCGGCTGGAATGGCGAAGTCGGTGGTCGGCGGGCTTTGCCGGGCGTTTACACTTATTTGATTCGCATGAAATTGCCCGACGGGCGCACAGAGATGCTGTTCGGCACCGTCACTTTGGTCAGATAGCCACGCCTGAAAACCAAAATCCGGCGGATTTTCTACCCCAGCCCACAGATTTATCTGTGGGCAACCTGCTGCGGGAAATCTGCGGGCGGCCTGTGGGCAACCTGCGGGAAATCTGGGTTCCTTTGCCCAGCCAATGCGACATCCGATGCCCGCCACCGAACTCCACGATTTCATCTGGCAACACCGCGACGACGACCCGCGCCGCCTCGCGCTCGCCGCACCGCGCCACCCGGATTTGCCCATGCCGTTCGTGGCCGCGCAGGTAGCCGCGCTGCAAAAAATACGCGCCAAAATCCCCGCTTGGCATCGGCAAGGGCTGGTTTTCCCGCTCGCCGTTTCGGTCGAGCAGGCATCGTCGGAGGCGACGGCGCGGTTCAAGGCCGGGCTTTTTTCGGGTCAAAAACTGGCCGACCTCACGGGCGGCCTCGGCGTGGATATTTTTTTCCTCGCCCAACAGTTCGAGTCGGCGATTTACGTCGAGCAAAACGCCGATTTGCTGGCCGCCGTCCGCCAAAATTTCGCGCAGCTCGGCGCGGCCAATGTGCGGTTCGAGCAGGCCGAGGCCAGCCAGTTTTTGCAAAGCACCGCCGAAAATTTCGACCTGATTTACCTCGACCCGGCAAGGCGCGACGGCGCGGGCGGGCGCGTGTTCCGGCTCGAAGATTGCAGCCCCAACGTGCTGGCAATCAAAGACTTGATGCTCGAAAAATCGCCCCGCGCCCTGCTGAAAACCGCCCCAATGCTCGACCTCCGGTTGGCCGCCGAGCAGCTGCGAAACGTCGCCCGGATTTGGGTCGTAGCGCACGAGGGCGACTGCCGCGAGGTGCTTTATTTGCTCGAACACGCCGCGCCGCCCGTGCCCGACATCCCCATCGCAGCGGTCTCGCTGGCGGCGGACGGCAGCGTGGCACAGGCGTTCGAGTTCAGTTTTGCGGAAGAGCAAGCCGCCGAAACCGAGTGCGCCGCGCCGCGCCAATATTTGTACGAACCCAATCCGGCGGTGCTGAAAGCCGGGGCGTTTCGCACATTTGCCCGGCGTTTCGGGCTGCAAAAACTGCACGCCAACACGCACCTCTACACTTCCGAACATCCGGTGCCCGACGCGCCAGCCCGCATTTTCCGCATCGAAAACGTGTGCAAATACGACCGCAAAACGGTGCTCGCGGCCCTGCCCGAAGCCCGTGCGAACGTGTCGGCCCGCAATTTCCCGGACGGCGCGGAGGCCGTGCGGAAAAAACTGGGCCTGCGCGACGGCGGCAATGCGTACCTTTTCGCGGCCACAATCGCAGGTGGCGAAAAGGCAATCTTGATTTGCCGAAAAACTTGAACTGTTTGATTGTCAAAACTTTGCGCGATAAACCATGAGCAAAATCCTCATCATCGAAGACAACACCGACGTGCGGGAGAACCTCTCCGAAATCCTCCTGCTGGCCGGGTACGATACCGTGCTGGCCGAAAACGGCCGCATCGGCGCGGAAATGGCCCTCCGCGAACAGCCCGACCTCATCCTCTGCGACGTGATGATGCCCGAACTCGACGGCTACGGCGTGCTGCACATCTTGGGCAAAAACCAGCGCACGGCGGACATCCCGTTCATCTTCCTGACCGCAAAGGCCGAAAAAGAGGACTTCCGGCGGGGCATGACCCTCGGCGCAGACGACTACATCACCAAGCCCTTCGACGATGTGCAACTGCTCGAAACCGTCGCCACGCGCCTGCGAAAAAGCGAACGCCTCCGCCAAGCCGCCGCCGAAAACGGGGGCGGCTTGGAGAGCCTCATCAGCGAGGCCCGCGCCATAAATGCCATCCAAAGCCTCTCGAACGACCGCGAATCGCGGCAATTCCGCAAAAAAGACGTGATTTTCCGCGAAGGCGAAACCCCGCGCTGGCTGTACTTCGTCGAAAGCGGGCAGGTCAAAGTGTTCAAAACCAGCTCCGACGGCCGCGAACTCATCATGAAAGTGGCCGGGCCGGGCGACTTCCTCGGCTACCTCTCGCTGCTGAAGGACACACGCTACACCGAGTCGGCGGCAGTGCTCGAAGAGGCCCGCATCCGGCTCATCCCGCAGCAGGATTTCCACGCGCTGGTGTTCGGCAACCGCGACGTGAACGCCCACTTCGTCAAAATGCTCGCCCGCCACGTCGCCGACCAAGAACAGCAACTGCTCGATTTGGCCTACAACTCCGTCCGCAAGCGGGTGGCGACGGCCATCGTCCAGCTGTTCGACCGCAGCCAAACGGAAATCCACCTCCTGCGCGAAGACCTCGCCGCCATTGCCGGCACGGCAAAGGAGACGCTCATCCGCACTTTGACCGACTTCAAAAACGAGCGATTGATTGACATCCGCGACGGAGCCATCATGGTGCTGAACAGCGAAAAGCTGCGGAACCTGCCGAACTGAGAGAAAGAAGTTGAAAAGAGGAGGGGTTGAAAAGTTGAACGACAGACTCATGTTCAACTTTTCAACCCTTCCTCTTTTCAACTTAAAATGCCACCCGGAACTCCGACCCCTCCCCCACTTGGCTTCGGCACTGGACAGAGCCGCCCATCATCTCGACGTAACGCCGCACGATGTAGAGGCCAAGCCCCGTGCCCGATACGTTGCCGGCATTGGTGGCGCGAAAGAAACGGCTGAACAATTTTTGCTGGTCTTGTTCGGATATGCCGATGCCTTTGTCCTTGACAATCAACTCCGTGCGACCGTTTTGGACGTTGCAGGCCACCTCGATGGGCGCGCCTTCGGGTGAGTATTTGCTGGCGTTGGAGAGCAGGTTGATAACCACGTTGCGGAGCAGGTTTTTGTCCAGCATGGCCTCGTCATCGCCCGCGTGTTGGTAACTGATGGTTTGGCCCTTTTTCAGGATGGCACGCATATCTTCCTCTACTTCTTGGATGAGTTCGGGCAGGTTGACGGCCTCGAAACGCGGCTCCACCTTGCCATCTTCGATGCGGCCCAGCGACAGGAATTCGCCGAGGATGGTGTTCAGGTTTTGCACCGAGTTTTTGATGCGCTCGGCGTGGCGTTTGATGCTGGCCGTGTCGCCCCGCTCCGCATAGTTGCCGATGAGCGCGGCGGAGGACAGGATGGTGCTCAGCGGTGTGCGGAACTCGTGCGAGGCGATGGACACAAAGTGGGTTTTCAGGGTGCTGATTTCTTTTTCGCGTTCCAGTTCGACGGCCATTTCCTCGCGTTGGGCCGTGAGCCGCTGCCGGACGGTCACGTCAATGATGAACGCGATGATGAACACGCCCTCCCCATTTTGGTACGGGCTGAGGCTGACCTCGACCGGAAATTCCGAGCCGTCCTTGCGGCAGCCGCGCAGTTCGAGGCCGAGGCCCATCGAACGGGCGTGCGGGTTTTGGCGGAAATTTTCGCGGTGGCGCGCATGGCCTCGGCGGAGCGACTCCGGGATGAGCACGTCCACCGTCTGGCCGACCAATTCCTGCGGGCCGTAGCCAAACATGGCGGCAGCCGCCGGGTTGACGAGCAGGATTTCGCCCGTGTCACGGGTCACGAGGATGCCCTCGTTGGCGTGTTCGAAGAGTGCCTTGAATTGGTCTGGCTGAAAATTTTCCGTGTCCATGCTTGGCAAAAGTAAAATGCCCCATGAAGACCCATGCCAATTCGCCGCGAAAATGTCCCACTTACCCTACCCAATACTCCGACGGGAAAACCGCCACCGCTTCGTCGGCCTCTTTTTCCCATGCAAGCGTGGGGGCAGCTCCCTCCTCGCTCGCGGCGGGTATGAATTGCACGTCGTCGCCGTGCGTGACCAAAAAGCCGACGGGGCGCTGCTGCTCGGATTCCAGCGAAACGGGCAGGTACGAGCACTCGTTGAACACAAAGGAGCGGCCTGCCACCAAGTGTGCCTCGCGCCGCAGCCAATCTTCGATGTTGGAGGGAAAAGTTTGCATGGCGTATGTCGTTTTTGATTGAAAAAAGTCGCGCAGTTCGCCCTCCAAAATTCGGCCGCCCGGCAAGCGTCGTCAATGATGAAAATCAATCCATGCGTTGACTGGCTTCATTGGCCGGGGCTGGCGTGGCGCGGCAATTTTGGGTCGTTTTCCGGCGGTTGCTTTCGCCACGAGCCGCGAAGGTGCCGCCGGAGCGCACGCCTTTTCACCAAAAATTTTAGCCATGTTCAAGCCCAATGTTGGTTTCCGGGACGGCGCGCTCCGTGTTTGGGTCGCTGTCTTGCTGACCGTTTCCATGCTGACCCCGATTGCCCCTGCCGCCACGCACAAATGGATTTTGCTCGTGGTGGGCCTGCTGCTTGTGTCCGCCATTTCGGGCAAATGTCTGGTCTATTCCCTGCTGGGCATTGACACGCGCAAGAACGAACGCGCCGTCAGCTTCTGAACAAGAAACCACCCCAAGACCATGCCACACTTCAATCATTATCAATCACTTATCTCAAAAGGAGGTTCGTATGTCACTCATCAAATGGAATCCGGAGACTTCGTTTTTCCCCAGTATGACCAGCCTGATGGACGATTTTTTCAACGATAATTGGTTCCGTCAGGCGGTGGCGAAAGGTGTGTCCGTCCCAGCCGTCAACGTGAAGGAAAGCCCAAAATCGTTCAAACTGGAAGTGGCCGCGCCCGGCTTCAAAAAGGACGATTTCAAATTGGAAGTGAAAAACGGTATGCTGACCATCTCCGGCGAGGCTAAGACCGAGACGGAAGAAAAAGACGAATCGTTCACGCGCCGCGAGTTCAGTTACAGTCAGTTCAGCCGCTCGTTTACGCTGCCCGAAAACGTGAATAGCGACGACATCCAGGCCCAATACGGCGACGGCATCCTCAAAGTGACTTTGCCCAAGGCCAAAGTCGAGGAAAAAACGGCCAAGCAAATCGCCGTCAACTGACCCGCGCCTTCCCGCAAACAAAATCCGCCCCCCCCGGTGGGCGGGGGGGCGGTTTTTTGGGGGGCGGTGCTAAATGAATTGGCCCCCACCACAAAAAAAAAAAACACGACCGTGTATTTATTCATCAGCCCCGCCCCGACAGTCAGGCCAAGTGCCCAAAGCCAATGCGGTTTTTGAGTGCG
>JBKBIC010000234.1:0-7384 GCA_046299435.1 Saprospiraceae bacterium | reverse complement strand
ACGCGGCTCCCGGAAAAAATCCGGGAGCCGCTTTTATGTTGGCCTTAGGCCGAGCCTCAAAGTTGGGCGGTGATTGCGTCGGCGAGTGCTTTTTTGGTCGTGGCACCCACGATTTTCTGTTTCAGCTCGCCGTTTTTGAACAGCAAGAATGTCGGGATGCCGCTGATGCGGTATTTGAACGGCACTTCTGGATTGTTGTCCACGTCCATTTTGCCGATGACTGCCTTGCCCTCGAACTCTTGTGCGAGTTCTTCCACTACGGGACTCATGATTTTGCAGGGGCCGCACCACTCTGCCCAGAAATCAATCAAAGTTACTTTGTCGCTTTTCAGAACGTCCGAATCGAAGTTCGCGTCCGTGAATTGGTGTGCCATTTTCAGAATGAGAATTTGTGAATGAAAAATGTTGAATGACGGAGGCTTAACAGGGGCTGTGGTTTTGTGGTTGCAAAATTAAGGCAAATTTAAGTCCTGCCAATCCCGAAGTCCTGCTGCTGTCGCGGGGCGGACAGGGCGCACGGTTCAGCTTTGGCGGGCAAACGGCACGGCATCTTGGCCGCAAAACTCGCCGCGCAGGTATTTGTAATAAGCGGTCACGCCGATCATGCCCGCGTTGTCGGTGCAAAACTCGAAGCGCGGGATGTAGGTTTCCCAGCCTTCCTTTTGCCCGGCGGCCTCGAGCGCGGCGCGCAGCCCGCTGTTCGCGCTCACGCCGCCTGCGATGGCGACTTGTTTGATGCCTGTTTGCTTGGCGGCTTTTTTCAGTTTCCGCATCAAAATCGTGATGATACTGTGCTGCACAGAGGCGCAGATGTCGTGCAGGTTTTGCGCCACGAAGTCAGGGTTTTGCGCGGTTTCGCGTTTCAGGAAGTACAAAATCGAGGTTTTCAGGCCCGAAAAACTGAAATCCAGCCCGCGCACTTCCGGTTCCGGGAACGCGAAAACGGGCTTGCCCTCGCGGGCCAGTTTGTCAATCAGCGGCCCGGCGGGATAGCCGAGGCCGAGCAGCTTGCCGGATTTGTCGAAGGCTTCGCCCGCCGCATCGTCGAGCGTTTCGCCGATGATTTCCATGTCCAGATGGTCGCGCACGAGCACGATTTGGGTGTGGCCGCCCGACACGGTGAGGCACAGGAACGGGAATTTCGGCTTCGGGTCTTCGGCAAAATGCGCCAAGACGTGCGCCATCATGTGGTTGACCTCGATGAGCGGCAGGCCGTGCGCGAGCGCGAAGCCTTTGGCAAACGAGGTGCCCACAAGCAACGACCCTATCAAGCCCGGCCCCCGCGTGAACGCAACGGCTTGAATATCAGACTTTTCGATGCCCGCTTTTTTCAGAGCAAGGTCAACGACCGGGACGATGTTGGCTTGGTGCGCCCGCGACGCGACTTCCGGCACCACGCCGCCGTATTGTTCGTGGACGGCCTGCGTGGCGATACAGTTGGAAAGCACCGCGCCGTCGCGGATGACCGCCGCCGAAGTGTCGTCGCAGGAAGATTCGATGGCTAAAATGTGGACAGCGGACGGCGGATGGCTGGCGGGTGACGAAGGATGGTGATTGGTTGACATCGAAGAAATATGGAGCAGATGGCAGGCTTCGGGCCGTAAAAACGGGGCATCGGCAAAAATTTCTGCCGCCCACCGTTTATCGCCCGCCGCCCAGCGGCTGCCGTTTTTGCCGCAAAAGTAGTTATTTCGCACCCCGACGAGGCAGCGCGGGTGCATTGTGGCATGATTCTTTATTGCAATTGATTGATAATCACTGACATACCGCCGGATGGTTATCGCAAGCCGCGAAAACCGATGCTGAAACCAAATTTGCTCATCAAAATTTTTACACCTCCTTATCATGTTTGGAAGTAGCAACAAGGATAAAAAACCCGCCAGCCCGGTCTCGTCGCTGCCCAACAGCGCGGACAAAGACGGCGGCCAAACGACCGTCATCGCCAAAGGCACGCTCATCGAAGGCAAGTTTTCCTGCACCGAAAACGTGCGGCTCGACGGCGCAATTCACGGCGAAGTAAAAGTTGAAAAACGCCTCGTCATGGGCGACACAGGCTATGTGCAAGGCAACATCGTGACGAAAGAAGCCGCCATCAAAGGCAAAATCAAAGGCGATATCGTGGTGACGGAACTCCTGCACCTCCACGATTCGGCCAACATCGAGGGCAACATCACCGCAAAAAAAATGACGGTGGACGAGGGTGCCCGCTACAACGGCACTTGCAAAGTGGGCGACACCGCCGCCGCCTCGCCTTCCAAAAACTGAACCGGCCAAACACACATCCAGAACCGAAGCATGGGCGCAGTGCCTGTGCTTCGGTTTTTTTGTTGACAGGATTTCGCGGCCTCGCCACCGGCCAGGGGCGCATTTACTCACGGCCAAGATTCTACCTTTGCCCTCCATGAATTTCCTCACGCTCGAAAACATCACCAAGTCCTACGGCGAGAAGGTGTTGTTCCGCAACATCTCGCTGCACATTGACAAGGGCCAAAAAATCGGCCTCATCGCCAAAAACGGCACCGGCAAAACCACCCTCATGCGCGTCATCGCCGGGCTGGAAGGCTCCGAAGGCGAGAACGCCAAAATCGTTTTCCGAAAAGACATCCGCATCGGCTGGCTCGAACAGGAGCCGGATTTCCACCCAGAGCTCGACGTGCTGACCGCCGCGTTGGACGATGCGAACCCGCTCGTGCGCGTCGTCCGCCGCTACGAGCATGCCCTCGCCCACCCCGAAAACGCCGACGAACTCCACGCTGCCATGCAAGCAATGGACGAAAACGATGCGTGGACGTTCGAATCGCGGGTCAAAGAGACTTTGTTCCGGCTGCGGCTCGACAATTTTGAACAGAAAATCCGCACCCTTTCTGGCGGTCAAAAAAAGCGCGTCGCGCTGGCGAAACTGCTGCTCTCCGACCCCGATTTCCTCATCCTCGACGAGCCGACCAACCACTTGGACGTGGAGATGATCGAATGGCTCGAAGACTACCTGCAAGGCCCCAACATCACGCTTTTCATGGTGACGCATGACCGCTATTTCCTTGAAAATGTGTGCGATAGCATGCTCGAACTCGACGGCGGCCAACTCCATCGGTACAAAGGCAACTACTCCGATTACCTCGAAAAAAAGGCCATGCGCGAGGAAGTGCAGGCCACGACTTACGACCGCCAACGCAAACTTTTGAAACGCGAACTCGAATGGGTGCGCGCCAGCCCGTCCGCCCGAACGACGAAGGCAAAGGCCCGCGTGGACTCGTATTTCAACCGCAAAGAGAGCAACGACGCGCTGAAAATCAAGAAGGACGAGATGACGCTCCAAATCAAGGAGAACTGGCTGGGCGGCAAAATCGTGGAGTGCCACAACGTCGGCAAGAAATTTGGCAACCGGACGGTGCTCGAAAATTTCACCTACAAATTCCGCCGCAAGGAGCGCGTCGGCATCGTCGGGCCGAACGGCGTGGGCAAATCCACCTTCCTGCAACTCATCACCCAAACGCTCGCTCCCGACACGGGCAAGGTGGTCGTGGGCGATACCATCGTGTTCGGCCATTATCGGCAGGACGGGCTGCAACTCACTGAGGATAAACGAGTTATTGACGTGGTGCGCGATATCGCCGATGTGATTCCGCTCGAAAAAGGGAAGGAACTCACTGCCGCCCAACTGCTCGAACACTTCCTTTTTTCGCGGGCGCAGCAGCAAGTCTATGTCAGCCAACTCAGCGGCGGCGAGCGGCGGCGGCTCTATTTGCTGACGGTCTTGATGAAAAACCCCAACTTCCTCATCCTCGACGAGCCGACCAACGACCTCGACGTGCTCACCCTGCAAGTGCTCGAAGATTTCCTCGAAGACTTCCCCGGTTGCCTCGTGGTGGTGACGCACGACCGCTATTTCATGGACAAATTGGTGGAGCACCTGTTCGTGTTCGAGGGCGACGGCAAAATCAAAGATTACCTCGGTTCCTACGCCCAGTACCGCGCCGAAAAACGCGGGGAAACTGCCGCACTCCGTGCCCAAGCCCCTGTGAATCAAACACTTGCCGCGCCCGCCGCGCCCAAGCCCGGCCTGACCAACACCGAGCGCAACGAACTGAAAAAACTCGAAAAAGAACTCGCCGAACTCGAACGCCGCAAAAAACAAATCCTCGAAAAATTCAATGCCAGCGACCTCGCCGCCGACGAGGCCGGCAAACTCTCCGTCGAGCTGGGCCAGCTGCAAAACACGCTGGACGACAAGGAGATGCGCTGGTTGGAACTGTCGGAGAAGGCTTGAAAATTTCCCCCGACATTTCACCTCGAAATTCAAAACTCGCCGCCAATGGACAAGTTCATCCATTTTGAGGGCAAGGAGCAGCCCCTGCTGCCACGTCGGCTTTTTTACGACCGCGTGTTCCGCAATGTGTTTGCAGGCTTCGCGGTGTTGGCTGTTTTTTTGGGCATCGGCGTGGTCGGCTATCGTCTCACTTGCGGGTTCAGTTGGCTGGATTCGCTGCTCAACGCTTCCATGATTTTATCCGGCATGGGGCCGACCAATCCCATCGAGCGCGACGCGGGCAAAATCTTCGCTTCCGTGTACGCGCTGTTCAGCGGCGTGGTGTTCATCACGACCATCGGTTTGATTCTGGCTCCGGTGGCGCACCGAATTTTCCACCGTTTTCATTTGGAAGAGGAGGCAGGTTAAATCTTGTCGAACGATTCCTCGAATTCTTCATCGCAGGCTGCGATTTGCGGCGGGTCGGGAAATTTTTCTTTGTCATTTATCTGTAATTAGTCTCGATAAGCAGACATTTGCCGCCGAATCAAATCTACATTTTGCCCAACATGAAATACACAAGCACACTCATCGCTTTCCTAATCACTTCATTATCAGTTGTTTCTGCCCAAAAATCGCCCGAACGCGAAGCCATCAAAAGTATGTGTGGCTGCTTCGAGGTGAAATTCGAGTACGCCGAGACATTCGCCCACGACACAGCCTACCACACGCTGGCAAAGCCGTACCAAGCCGCCGCACTCGAATTCGTTACGCTCGAAAGCGAGACACCCACCAAACTCGTGCTCCAACATCTGCTGGTCATCAACGACTCGACGGTCATCAAGCACTGGCGGCAGGATTGGGAGTTCCAGCCCACACAACTGTTTGATTTCGAGGGCGATCGCACATGGACGACCTCCGCCACGAAGCCCGCCGACGTACGCGGCCAATGGGCGCAAAAAGTGTACGAAGTGGACGACAGCCCGCGCTATTCGGGGGCGGCCACATGGTTCATGCACGACGGCAAACGCATCTGGGAAAACACCGCCGACGCGCCACTCCCCCGCCGCGAGTACACCAAACGCAGCGACTACCAAATCATGCGCCGCGACAACCGCCACGAAATCACCGATTGGGGCTGGCTGCACGAGCAAAACAACGAGAAAATCGTCCGCAACGGCGAAGACAGGCGCACCCTCGTGGAGGAAAAAGGCCGCAACACTTACCGAAAAACCGACCCCGCACGCTGTGCCGCCGCCGCCGATTGGTGGCAAAAAAACCGCGCATTCTGGGCCAACGTCCGCACCGTTTGGGACGACGTACTCGCGCACAACCAAACGATAACGCTCGCACGCCAAGTCAACGGCCAATACTTGGGACAGGCATTAGACGAACTTTCTGCAAAACCATTTCAAAACGATGCCGAGGCGCAAAAATCCATTCGCAACACACTCGGACAATTCATTCAAAACCCGTCCACAGGCTCGAAGTGAGGAGATTAGACAGGCGGCACACCGCGGGCACTTGCCAATTGCAAGTGCCCATTTTTTTGCCTTGTTTCACGGAATCGGCCGCCTTGCCCTCCCCTTTTGGGAGCAGATGACACACCCCTGACAGACTTCCCGCCCATTTGTAATTTATATGTAAGGACTCTCTGCGGTGGGTTTTGGCCGCAAACCACCACTCTACTTTTGCGCGTAGATAAAGCCGACACCCCATTATAAATCATTCATTGTCAATCGCTTACTGGCACAAGCCAACAAACAAATCCATCCAAATCTACTTTTCATCATGTTCAAAACTCTATCCTCCGTTTCGCTTGCCGTCGTACTCTCTGGCACGGCAATTTTTGCCCAAACCACTATCGACCAAATCTCCGCAGGCGCGGGCTACGCGAAGGCTGGTTTTTACAAACTCGCCGACGGCACCAGCGAGCAAGTCGCACACGACGCTTGGGACATCGCCTTTTCCAACCTCGGCCCGCAGCACGCCGGAGTTTTCGTGAACGAATCGAGCGCGACCGTCATGGGCCAGCCCATGCCCTCCCTCGAACTGTATGACACTTACCTCACGGACTTCACCGAAACCGTTAACCCCAGCAGCCTGACCGCCGACCAACGCCTGTTCAACCCCGAAAGTTCGTGGTCGGAAGGCGCGTTCAACACCGTCAAAGACCCCAGCAACCCGTTCGACCTCGGTTGGGGCACTTACAACGTGGCGACGCACAAAGTCGTCGGCAACCGCGTCTTCGCCCTCAAACTCCGCAACGGCCAGTTCCGCAAAATCATCATTGACGAGTTTAGCGGCAGCGCATACACCTTTCGCATCGCCAACCTCGACGGCACAGGCTTGGAAACCAAAACCGTCAGCACGGCATTCGGCAACGGCAGCCCGGTCGTCTATTTCTCGCTCGCCAACGGCACCAACGTCCCCACGCCCACCAACTGGGATTTGGTTTTTTGCCGCTACATCACGCCGCTCTGGGACGGGCAAGGCTACCTGCCGTACAGCGTCACGGGCATCCTCTCCGGCCAGGGCGTGCTCGCGGCCAAAGCCGTGAACGTGGACCCGGCGACCGTCAAACATGAAGACTATCTCGACTCCCTGAGCACCCGCCTCGATGTGGTCGGCCACGACTGGAAAGCTTTCAACAACGGTTGGTCCGTGGCCGAAGACCATGTTTACTTCGTGAAAACCCGCGACAGCAAACTTTACAAAATCGTTTTCCTCGATTTCGAGGGCAGCAGTACCGGCACCGGCACATTTGAAAAAACGCTCATCGGCACGTTCTCGTCGGCCTCCGATCTTCCGACGGGCATCCGCGAAGCCCTCGTCTTCCCGAACCCAGTGGCCGAGCGGCTCACGCTTTCGTTCACATCAGAAGTGGCTTCTGACCTTTCCCTCCGCCTGACGAACATCGCCGGCCAACAATTCTGGTCGAGTCAAACCCGCGCACAGAACGGCCTGAACGTGCTGGAAATCAACGACTTGCCCACGCTTCCCGCTGGCAATTATGTCTTGACTGCACAACTGCCCAACGGCCAGTTTTCGCGCCAAATCACCGTTGGCCAATGATTGATTGACCGGTTGATTTGGTGATTGGTTGGCTCGGCAATGACACCACCGACCAATCACCAA
>JBKBIC010000233.1:0-7402 GCA_046299435.1 Saprospiraceae bacterium | reverse complement strand
GTTGGAAAGCCCTTCCGTCGTGGCTCCGTTTGACCATGAATAGCTATATGGTGGAGTGCCCAATGCCGCCGAACCCAAAATGCGTCCGGTGGCTTCGCCAAAACAGCTGACCGAAAATGCGAGCGCGGAGTATTGTGGTGCAGTGCCGCCGGTGACGAACACGGTGGACGGCACGGTGCAGCCGTTCGCATCGGTGACGGTCACGGTGTAAGTGCCATTGGGTACGCCTGTGATTTGTGCGGAAGTGGCCCCATTCGACCACAAATAAGTGTATGGTTGGGTGCCGCCCGTCGGGGTGCAGGAGGCTGAGCCGTCGGAAGCACCGGCACAGGATTCGCTCGTGCTGACGGTGTTGGCCCGAAGCACTTCGGGCGCGGCCACTTGGCTATCGAACGAGTTGGTGCAGCCAGTGGCATCGGTCACGGTCACGCGGTATGTCCCCGACCCACCGGAGATGGTCTGGCCCGTCGAGCCGTTGCCCCATTCGTATGTGAAGGGTGGCACGCCGCCTGCTGCGTTGATGGAAAACAGCCCGTCGGACGAGAGGGCGCAGGAAATGGGTTCGAGCACTTGGATTTCGCCGGTGATTTCGGCGGGTTGCGTCACTTCAAAAGTGGCGATGAACTCGCAGTTGTTGGCATCGGTCACAGAGGCCGTGTAGGTGCCTGCTTGCAAGCCTTCGATGATGTTGCTGGTTTCGCCGTTCGACCATTCCACGTTGTAGCTGGGTGTGCCGCCGATAATGTCCAACTCGATGCTCCCGGTGAAAAACCCAAAGCAAACCGCCGGGGCTACGCTGCCGCTGACCGCGAGCGTAGAGTTCTCGTTCACAGTGGCTTGCGCGGTGGCCGAGCAGCCGTTCGCGTCGGTCGCGGTGACAGAATACACGCCCGCGCCAACAAAGGGCAGATTCTGGGTGGTCGCGCCCGTTGACCAAACGAACGAGTAACCGCCCACGCCGCCATTGACCGTGAGGTTCACGCGGCCGTTGGTGCCGCCGTTGCAGGAAGCAGGCTGCGATGAGGTTTGCAGGGAGACGGGCGCGGACGGCTCGTTCACGGTGGCGGAGGTCGTCTTGGTGCAGCCATTCGCGTCGGTGACGGTGAGGGAATAGTTGCCTGCGGGCAAGTTCGAGATGTTTTGAGTCGCTGCGCCTGTACTCCAGTTGTACGAATATGGAGTTGTGCCGCCTGTGATAGTGGCGGTCACGCCGCCTGTTTCGCCGCCATTGCATAGCACGCCTTGCGCCTCCGAACCAGCCACGAGCACGGGCGGCTCCACGAGGGTCATGGATGCCACATCGGTGCAGCCGTTCGCATCGGTTATGGTCACGGTGTAGGTGCCGGGCACGAGGCCGGCGATATTGGTGCCAGTCGCGCCGTTTGACCATTTGCCTGTGTACGGAGCGGTGCCGCCCGTTGCAGTTGCCGAAAGGAAGCCGTCCGTGTCGCCATTGCAGCGGATGGGGCGCACAACGTTGATGCCCGCCGTTGGCTCCGGTTGCACGGTGACGGTGGCCGAAGCGGTCGCGGAGCAGCCGACTCCGTCCGTGACCGTGACGGAATAGGTGCCTGCCGCAAGGCCGGAAATGTCCTGCGTCGTCGCGCCGTTCGACCACAGGTATTGGAAGTTGGCCGAGCCGGAGACCATCAAATCAATGCTGCCGCCGTTGCCGCCACAAACGCCCGCCGTCGGTTGGGCTGTTGCGGTGAAGACTTGGCCAGAAAACATGGCCGATGCCCCGATGCCGATGCTTTGGTTGAAATAGGTGCCCGTCGGCACTTCCTCTAATTTCAGGGCTTTGATTTGGTAAAAATTTTCCCCGACCAGCGGGTCTTCGTCCACGAAAAATGGCTCCACGATGGGGTCGGCGGTGAGCAACTCGAACGCGCCGTCGGCTGCCGCAGCCCGATAGACCATGTAGCCATGCGTCGCATCCTGCGAGCCCTGCCATTCCAATTCGATTTCAGAGCAGCTGGATCGGGCCACTACATCGGTCGGTGGCACGACGGCGTGCGCCCGCAGCGTCGGGTCGCCCAGCAGCCCGACGTGGATGAGGTCGTCGCCGAAGTTCGGCGGGTAAGCTGGCACGCTCAGGAAACTATTGAGCCACGTCCAAAAAGTGCTGACGAGGATGGGCTGCCCCATGCTCATGTGGTGCAAATGCCAGTTGGGGCGGCCCGCCCAAGTACAGGTGAGGATGCCGCCTTTCGAGGCCAACGCACTGGGCATCAATGGGTTATTCTCGTAGCCCCAGTCGCCGAAATAGCTACCGAAAAGCATGGCGAAAGTGGCATTTACGCTGTCGGTCTTGAAGTCATCCGACGTGCCCACACCGCCCGCGCTCGTGTAAGTGCCGGGGCCGCAACCGTAGCCGATGAGGAAACTTTCGCTGCCGGTGTCGCCGAAAAAATCGCCCGCTCGCACGTTGGCCGACCCGGTGAGCGCGGCACCGTTGCGCCAGCCGTTCTGGGCAAATGCCTCGCCGCTGAAATAGCCGAAGTTGTCGTCCACAAGCGTCTGGTTTTCAGGCTTGTACGCGCCTGTGCGGAATGCGTGGTTTTTGTTCAGGTAGCGGCGATAAAGTTCTTCCTGCGGCACGTTCCAGCCTTGAAGGTTGGTAAAATCCACGCGGCTGACCACGATTTCGGCCAACGTCGGGGTTTGGCTTTGGTCGAATTTGCCGTCGCCGGGCGTGTTGTGGTTGGCGGGCCGGGCGGAGGCCTTGCTGTTCACGGTGTTGTCCGTCCAAGCCGCCTCGTCCATGTCGCCGTAGTAATAATCCGTCGGCCACGCGCCCAAGTGGTCGCCATGCCCGTCGGGGTTGATGTTGCCGGAGTACGGCACGGGCAGATTGCCAAAAAGCAGTGCGGCGACCGTGTTGTCCGGGTCAGCTTGGTAATCGGCACGAAGCAGTGCCTTCACCGAAGCCACCGTGCTCGCCGTCGGCGACACATCGTGGCGAAGCACCTGCCAGCCATCGCCGCGCAAATCGGCCTCGAAACGCGCCAACTCTGCCGACAAAAACGGAGACAAGCTATTGTCCACCACCAAGATGAACCGCCCCCTGCTGCTCGTGACCGGAGCCACGTCCAAGCCGACATACGCCAAGCCGACCGCTTGCGGCGGCCCTTGCCGCAGGACGATGTATTCGTATGCGTCGCCCCGGCTCACGTCCTTGTCCGTGAAAGTTGGGACGTTGCCCGGCAGCTGGGCCAGCAGAATCCAGTCCGTGTCGAAAATGCGTTTGCGGCCCACCAAAGTGATGTTGGCAGCCGTGCTGGCAGGCCACAAAAGTTCGACCTGCGCCGGGTCGGCTTGGGCCGCGACCGTGATGGGCACGACCACATCGGAGGCGACTTGCGCCCCCGCCGGCGCGGCCAAGCAGCCAATCAGGATTAACAGAAGGGCGTAAAAATGTTGTTTCATAATCGGAATTGTGATTTATGGATTTGAAAATGTTCCAAGAGATGCGACGAAGCTTGGAGAGGCTGTCCCGCGAAGGGCAGCCATTTCCGGCCAATTTTCAGGCTCAAAATACGACAAGCCGTTTGGCGGCGAACAGCTCCCGCCGATTTTGCCAAAACTAAGCAGCCCTCCGGCCAGTCGGCCAAGTTTTTAAAATTCGCCCAAAACAAAACCGACGAAAGCCGTTTTACTTTCGCCGCCGGAATTCCGCGCCGCGCCGCAGAATCAACCAATCACCCAATCCAACAAATCCGCGATGACCGTCCGCGAAGGCAAGGAAAAATTCATTGAGGCATGGGGCAAAATGGCCTCCGAGTGGGGCATCAACCGCACCATGTCGCAGGTTCACGCCCTCCTGCTCGTCTCCCCCGACGCGCTCACCGCCGACGAGGTCATGGAGCAGCTCGACATCAGCCGAGGCAATGCCAACATGAACATCCGCGCGCTCATGGATTGGGGCTTGGTACACAAATCGCTGCGCCCCGGCGAGCGCAAGGAGTTTTTTTACGCCGAAAAAGATATGTGGACGGTCGTGCGGCAAATCATCATCAACCGGAAAAAACGCGAGCTGGAGCCGATGGTCAAAGTGCTCGACGACCTCTCCAAAGTGGACGAGACCGGCCCGGAAGCAGAGGCATTCGTGCGTACCATCGGGGATGTGCGGATGTTCGCCCACAAAGCCAACCAAACGCTCGACACCCTGATAAAAGCCGATGCCAACTGGTTCACAGGCGTGTTCTTTCGGATGCTCAAATGACCGCACCCCCCTGAAAACCAACCCACTACTCAAATTTTCAAATCAGCCAAACACCCAATCTTCCAGCAGCCATGCCATACGAAGCAGAAGGGAAACTCATCAAAATCTACCCCACCGAAAACAAAACAGCCACCTTCTCGGCCCGCGAATTCGTCATCGAAATCCCCGATGGCAACTACCCGCAACTCGTTAAATTTCAGGCCGTGCAAGACCGCTGCAACATCCTCGATAACTTCCGCGAGGGCGAGAAAATCAAGGTTTCGTTCGACCTGCGCGGGCGCGAATGGCAGGGCAAATATTTCACCTCGCTCAATGCTTGGCGCATCGAACGCGCCGACGGCAGCGGCAGCGCGGCGACCGCCGATGCTTTCCCCGACGACCCGTTCCCGAATTACACGGAAGCCCCCCAATCGCCCGCCAGCTCGCAGGGCCAGAATGCCAATTTCGACGATTTGCCGTTTTAAATAAGGAGCAGGCGAGGGCGCAACTTCTCGAAAGGATTATTTATGCAAAAAGGTCACGGTGGTATGCCGTGACCTTTTTGCGTATGCCATTTTGAGTTCGGTACAAACTCAATGCTTGACGATTTTCACCGTCTGCACCTCTTTTTTACTGAACCGGACGCGGGCCACATAAATACCTGCGGGCAAGTGGCTCATGCCGAAATCGGCGGAACGAATGCTGCCAGCGGGGATGTCGAATGTGTACAACAGGGTGCCGCTCGTGGTGCTGATTTGCACGTTCACGTCGGATTCATATGTCACCATGTTCCTGATTGTCAGGCTGTTACCGACAGGGTTCGGGTAAATGGCGACCGACTCGGCGACGGGAATCTGCATATCCAGCGCGGCATTTTGCGAGAACGCTTGGTTGTTGCCCGCGTCCGCACGTTTGATGCGGTAGTAGTTCATGCCAGCGGCGGGTTGCTCGTGCATGAAGGCGTAGTCGTTCGGGTTGGTCGCATCCTGTTTGCCCATGATGGTCGCCACGTCCGCCCATTTTTGCTGGTCGGTGGAGTGCTGCACGACGTAGAGGTAAGGCATGGGTTCGGGGTTGGTAACGAAATGCACGGCGACGGTGTGCTTGCTCGCGCTCGTGACCCCGAAGTTTTTGAGGAAGGTCGGGCAACCGGGCGAACCAGCGGGCTTGACCGTGATGGTCACGATGTTGGATTCCAAAAAGTTGACGCAGCCAGCGCGGCGGGCGCAGCGCATGAACGAAGTGGTGACGTACAACGGGCCGAGCACGAGGCCGGGCGAATTGGAGTTCGGGACACCGACCCATTGCTGCCCGGACGGGCCGACGGTGACGAGCTGCAGCCACATGTATTCAATCGGGCCGCCGCTGCCGCCGCCTGCGGGCATGACGGAGTAGAGCGGGTCGGGCGTGTCGCCTTCGCAGATGGTTTGGTCGGCGGCGATGGTGCCGGCCATGCTCACGTTGTCGCAGAATTGATGGACACCAGCGTCGAAACAGAAGTTGTTGGCTTGGCCTGCGGTGATGGTGAACGGGTCGGTTTTACCGTTGGATTTCACGTCGCTGTCTTTGCAGTCGTCGTTGCCAGCGTCTTTTTGCGAAAACTGGAAGCCCGTCGGCAGGCCGCTGAACATCAAGATGTAAGTGCCCGGCGTGACGCAATCGAGCTCGTATTTGCCTTGGCCGTTGGTCGTAGTGGTTTGCACGGTCACGTCATCGGGTGTGCCGAAGATGCCGTCCGGGCCGGGGCGCATAAGCATGACTGTCATGTTGGGCACGCCGTTGGTTTCGAGCGGGTGCTGGAATCCGTTTTGGTCGTTGTCGTACCAGACGAAGTCGCCGATTTTGATGCCGTTGTTAATCAGCCCGATGGTCACGGTAGCGATGGCTTTGCAGCCGCCCGCGTCGGTGACGGTGACGGTGTGCGTGCCTGCCGCGAGGTTGATGGCGGTGGCGGTCGTCTCGCCGTTGTCCCAGAGATAAGTGTACGGCACGATGCCGCCCGCTGCCACGACGGTCGCGCTGCCGCCTTGGCTGCAAGTGGCATTGGACGAAGCGGTGATGATAGCCGTCGGCGAAGCCGTGCCGCTGATGGACACGGTGGCGGTGGCCGTGCAGCCGCCCGCATCGGTCAGCGTGACGGTGTGCGTACCTGCCGAAAGATTGGTCGCGTTTTGGGTTGTTTGGCCGTTGTCCCAGAGATAAGTGTACGGCGGGGTGCCGCCCGAACCGAGCGCAGTGGCTGTGCCGCCCGTGACGCAAGTCGCTGGCGATGTGGCAGTTGCGAGCACCGACGGAAGTAGCGGCGAGGAAATATTGACCAAGGCCACAGCCACACAGCCGTTCGCATCAGTGACGGTGACGGAGTGCTGGCCGGGGGCCAAATTGGTGGCGGTTGCCGTCGTTTGGCCGTTGTCCCAGAGATATGTATATGGTGTGGTGCCGCCCGTCACGGTGACGGTGGCCGTGCCGCCCGATGTGCAAGTGGCTGCGCCGATGGCTGCCGCTGCTGCGCTCGGCCCGGAGGATTGGCCGATGGTGACGAGGCCGACCGCCGCGCAGCCGTTCGCGTCGGTCACGGTCACGACGTGGTTGCCAGCCACAAGGCCAGTAGCGGTGGCGGTCGTCTGGCCGTTATCCCAGAGGTAAACATATCCGCCTGCGCCGCCGGTGGCGATGGCTGTGGCCGAGCCGCCCGTCGTGCAAGTGGCATTCGAGACGACTTGCACCGCGACGGTGGGGCCTTGCGGCGCGACGACGGTCACGGTAGAAATGACCACACAACCGCCCGCATCGGTCACGGTGACGGAGTGGCTGCCCGCGCCGAGGTTGGTGGCGGTTTGGGTGGTTTGGCCGTTCGACCAGATAAAAGTATACGGCGCGAGACCGCCGGAGACGTTGGCCGTTGCCGTTGCGCCCGTCGTGCAAGTGGCTTGGGTCGTGATGCTCGCCGTGACGGTCGGTGCGGAGATTTGCGTCATGGCGACCGTCGTGGAGGCCACGCAACCGGAGGTGATGTCCACGACTGTGACCGAGTGTGTGCCAACACCCAGATTCGTGGCGGTTTGGCTTGTTTGGCCGTTCGACCAGAGGTAAGAGTAGTTGCCGGAGCCGTTGAAAACATTGACCGTCGCGCTGCCGCCGACGGTGCAGGAGGCTTGCACAAGGATATTCGCGCTCAACTGCAAATTGCCGCTCGGC
>JBKBIC010000232.1:0-7432 GCA_046299435.1 Saprospiraceae bacterium | reverse complement strand
ACCTCCCCCCCCCCCCGCCGGGGGCGGGCCCCCCCCCCCCCCCCCCACCGGGGCGGTGGCGGCGAACCGGGATATGGCCGAACGAGCCTTTGATTACCTGACGCGGCATTTTTGGGACGAGGCGGAGGGCGGCGTGTATTGGATGCCCGACCATCGCGGGCAGCCAATGCAGGGCAAAAAACAGGTCTATGCCCAAGCCTTCGTACTGTACGCCTTCGCAGAATTTTACCTGCTGACCCGCCGCCCGGAGGCTCTGGGAAAAGCCCGCGCCCTGTTTTGGCTCATCGAATTTTACAGTCGGGACAAGGTGCGCGGTGGCTATTTCGAGGCGTTCAGCCGACACTGGCAACCGCTGGCCGACCTGCGCCTGAGCGAAAAAGACGACAACGAGGCCAAGACGATGAACACGCACCTGCACGCCCTCGAAGCCTACACGACGCCGCACCGCACCGCGCCCGACGACTTGACCCGCGTTGCGGAACGGGCCGCTCGCTCGTGGAGTTTTATCGAAAACCACCTGCTCCACCGCGAGCGCGGCGAGTGGTTTTGGGGCCTGAAAGCCGACCGCGCGCACGACAAAGCCGGGCCGTGGGAATATCCGTACCACAACGGGCGCGGCTGCATGGAAATCATGCGGAGGATTGGTTGAGTTGAAAAGTTGAAGGGTGAAGAAGTTGAAAATCAACTCCTCCACCCTTCAACTTTTCAACCGATAATCATCGCAGCAGCGTCCGCGAGGCCGTGCCTTTGTCCGTCCGCACGACGAGGAAATACGCGCCCGCTGGTTGACCGTCGAGGCGGATTTGGCGGTTGCCAACGGTGCTGTTGTTTTCAAAAAAGCCCGCGACGCGCTGGCCGAGCGCGTTGAACACGCTGACATCCAGCCAGTTGACCGTTTCTTCTTTCAAGACAAAATTGAAAACGCCCGTCGCCGATGGGTTCGGGAAAACCGAAAAAGACAGTTCGGGGTCGAACTCCACGCCGTCGGTGTTCGTGATGGTCGTCTCGCCCACCGGGCCGTCGGCGAAAGTGATGAGGTTGCAGGCCACCACGAGGAAGGGGTTGTAGCCGTCTTTGCAGTCGGGGCAGGTCACGCCGCTGACGCAGGCGGGGTTGTTCGGGTGGCAGAGGTCTTTGTAATCCTCGTCGAACTTGTAGCCCAAATCCACCTGCGCCGGGCCGACGAAGGGGGTCATGTCAAAATCGAACCAAGGGGCGATGCTGCCGGGGCACCAGCCCGCGCGCGCGTAGTACCAAGTGCCCGCTTGCGGGGAGCAGCCGTCGGGGTTCGGGTTGCAAATTTTCCAGTTGCGCTGCGCGAAAGTCTGCGCGCCGTTGACCCAGATGTGGTGCGTGTCGTCGTGAAATTCGGCGGCGTTGCCCGTGTTGTTGTCGCCCCAGCCATGCCCGCCAGAGATGAGTTTGAGTTTCGAGGCCACCGCGTTGGGCGCGTAATTTATCTTCAAAGGCTCGACCGGCTGCAAGTTGGCGGGGTCGCCGAAGGGGTAGTTTTTTTGCCACAACACGCTGATACTGCTGTACTTATGGGCAGGCGCGCCAGCGCGGTACTGGAATTTGAGGTTGAACAAATAGCCGTTGTCGAGCGTGCCATTGTTCAGGCGGAAGGCGATTTTGCCCTGCAACGCGCTCATGTAGTCAGTCACGTCCAACTGGTGTGAGCAAGGCGTGCCGTAGGGCGTGATGTAGCGGATGATTTCGACCCAGCGGCCATCGTGCGTTTTCGCGTCAATGCTCGCAATCCGGTCCCACTCGCCGCAGCCGCCCGTCGGGCATTTGACCTGCAAAACGGCGGTGATTTTGTCGAATGCGCCCAAAAACGAGGGCAATTCGGCTTCCACCGTGCGCGAGTTTTCCGTCGAATTGAGCCAAACGTCGGTCGCGGCGACGGCTTCCATGTCGCTGGCAGCTTGCACCACATTGAAATTCACGGTCGTCACCGCATCTGCGCCGTAGTTGTTCGTGGCGATGATTTTCATGGTGTGCGCCCCGAAGCTCGGCGGCGTCCACCAGCCCGTGTAATGTTTGTTGCCGTGATTGGTGGCCGCCACGATTTGGCCGTCCAGTTCAAATTTCACGCCCTGCACCGTGAACAGCGGCGCGTAGTCAATGCCGACGATGGCCGCCAGTTGGATGGGCGAAAGCGTGGGCACAAACACGTCGCCAGCCAGCGGGCTGCGCGTGTCCACCACCGGCACAAATGTCTGTGGGTCAAGCACTTTGAACGAATTGACGACCTCGCCCGCCGGGTCAAAAGTTGCGTCGCCCGGCTGCGTGGCTCGGACGACGACCTCGCCCGCTTGGCCCGTCAAAGTCACCGTGTTGCCGCTGACGGAGGCCGGGCCGGACACGATTTCGTACTGGACGGGCAGCCCCGACGTGGCGGTGGCGGCCAGTTGGAACGGCGCGGCGGAGGTCAATTTGTGCGGGATTTGCGGGAAACTGATGGCCTGAAAACTGGTGTTCAGCACGCCGCCGAAGTTGGACGTGGGGCCGTTGAGCGCGAAGTTTTTGAGCTCGGCATCGAGCGAGCCGCCGCCGAGTTCACATTTCAATTTTGAAATGGAGGTGTTGTCGCCGCCGGGCACTCCTTGGTTCATTTTGTAATACAGCACCAAATCGGCCTCCGAGCCAGTGAGTTCATCGGCCATCATGGCTTGGATGTCGGTGGCGGTGAGGGCTTTTTTCCAGAGCGTCACCTCGTCGGCGCGACCGCCATAAACGAAGTTGAAGCCGCCCAAGATGCTCTTGCCGATGGCAAAAGAGGTGGTCGTGGAGGCGATTTTGCCGCTGGCGGTTTTGCTGCCTTTGAGCACGCCGTTGAGGTACAGCTGCACTTGTGTGCCCGTGAAAACCCACGCGAAATGCTGCCAAGTTTCGGGCTGGATGGTGTACGTCGGCGCGACGTACTCGAACAATGTGCCGCCGGAATTTTGGAAACGGCACTCGATTTTGCCGTTGTCGAGCTGGATGAGGTAAAAGCCCGCGTTCGTGCCGCGAATACCCATCATGCCCTGCCCGTAGGCATACGCATCGGTGTAAAACCAACCCGTCATGGAAAACGCCGGGGCGTTGGCGATGAGCGCGGAGGCGTTGGGCAGCTCCACGAAATCGTCCACGCGGTCGAAGTGGAGGTATTGGTCGGATTGGGCTTGGGCGGTGCCGAAGCCGCAGCAAAAGGCGAGCAGGAGAAGGTGCAAATGCTTCATTGTCAGATAGTTTATAGTTTCAAAAGAGGATGGCCCTATTCTTTTTCAGGTCCCGTTGCGGGAATATTCAGACGGTTTTGGTCAGGTGTCTGGCCGGGAATGGTGTCCAGCAAATTTCTGATTTCCTCCACGTTGTCCGTGATTTTGGAGATGTGCCATTTCAGCGATTTCTGGCTGAACTCCTCTTCTTTCAAGCGTTGGAATTCTTTGATGAAATGACTTGAAACGTCGGGCTGAGCCAATAGCAGAAATTCAGGGCAATGTCCTTGTGGGCAAACGTGCCTCCATAGCGGCCTTTTCGGGAAATGATGCCGACCGCGCCGACCTCCTCGACCCAAGTTTGCGGCGTGAGCACCCGGCGATTTTGCAGGTATCGTTCTTTAAATCCTGCCATTTGGTTGGATTTAAAATTGGGGTTGTGCAGCGTTTCCCAGACTTCCAGAAATTCGAGCGTGCTGCTGTTTTTCATCCACGAGGCAATCAAAATGTCGCTCCTGCTGTCCGATTTTCGGGCGATATCCGTGAGCGAGACGTAGTCCTGCTCGTTCACTTGCTCGACCGCTATGGCCATTCCCTGAACAATCAAAGTGTGCTTGGGCATACGGCTTGTGGTTGTGTTTTTTCTTGAAATTTCCGGGCCTCACGGCATCCACCACACTTTCGCGTCGTTGCGGTCGCCGCCCATTTTGGAGGTCTGCGCCATCCAGTTTTCGCCGTTGTAATTGGCTTCGCTGGCCGGGTAAGTAAGCCGGAAATAGTTCAAAGGCTCGCCTTCGCGGGGCGTTTTGCCCGTGCGGCGGGCCAATGCGAACGCATCCCAGGGCTGCCGGAACGCATCGAGCCACGCCTGTTCGTACACTTTTTCGACTGCAAAACCATTGCCCGACAGGCTGACCGACGGGTTGAAAATGTACCCAAAAATCTGGCTTTGCGTCACCGAAGGTGTTGGTTGCCAGATACTTGTGCCAGCGGCCACGCCGTACCAAAACGAGATGCTGGCGTTGATGCCGTCCGAGTACTCAATCTCTGCCTGAAAATTGTCCTGCCCCGTGCCGATGCCGCGCAGGTAGGCTTCGGCTTTTAGGAAGTGCATTTCGGCGGCGGTCAGGAGGATTTCCGGCACGTCCGTTTCGTCCCGAATCAGGTAATAATGGAAGGGCGAAAACTGGCACGACGCGCCTTTGAAATCAAAGTTCGCGTCGCGTTGGCCCCCGTATGGCGAGCCGCCTTCGATGGGCGGGTTCGCGCCGGGCACGTTCGGGTACGGAACCCACTGCATGGCGTTGTTGGTCTCGAAAAAAATGTGGGCGCGTGGGTCAATGATGCCCGACCCGTCGGGCTTGTCTTCGGGCGAGAGCAACCGCCAAATGGTCGTGCCCATGCGGAGGTTTTTGTGCTCCCGGAACGTCCAGTGCGTGCTTTGTTTGACGAAGCCCAGCGCGCGCGGGGAGAGCAGCACGTCCTCGCCTTTTTTGACAATGGGCAATTGATTTTGCAACACATCGGCCACGATTGGCTCCGCAAAAGCGCGGTCTTTTTCAATCATCCGCATCGCGTGGCGGAGGCGCAGGGCGTTGGCGAACTTGCGCCATTTGCCCATGTTGCTTTTGAAAAGCGCGTCGAAATTGCCGAACGAATAAATCGGCTTGCCGTTCGGGGCCTTCACCGAAGGGTCAATCTCGATGTTGTCGGCGGCCCATTTCAAGTCGTCGAGTAGGGCTTTGTAAATGGCCTCCTGCGAATCGTATTTCGGGCGGAGGTACCGCAAATCCTCGATGCCGCGCCCCGCCTCGAAAAACGGGATGTCGCCAAAGAGGTCGGTGACGCGGAAAGTCTTGTAAGCCGTGATGATTTTAAGCATGGCCCGCACGTTTTTGAGTTCCTCCGGCGAGCCGCCCGCCGCCTCGAACGCAGCAAAACGCCGCTCGATTTCGCGGATGTTTTTGAGCGTGGCGTAGTAGTTGTTCCAGATTTCGTCAATGCCGATGGCCGTGTTCAGCCAAGCGCGGGACGTGAGGGCGGCCTGCTGCGTGGCCTCGTACAGTTTTTCGTTGTGGACGTAAAACTGCTCGTTCCAGCCCAGTTGCAGCGACTCGATGACCCCGTTGAACAGGGCTTCCATCGAAGTCGCCGTCGGGCTGTACGGGTTTTCGTTGATGGTGTCGAAGTCTTTTTCGCAGCCCGCGCCGGCGAAAACGAGGGCAAAAAGCAGGGCAAGTTTTTTCATGTCAAAACAGGTGGGCGAGGCGGAAAGGTAGCGCGAATGATGTTTTGCCCGCTTCCTCGTTTTTGCGGCACGGGGTCATTTGTCGGTTTTGGGCGGCTCATTCCTTCCGCCGCCAAAAAAGCGGTTCCTCAAACCGAAAGTTGCCATCGGAATCATAGCGTTTTCGCAGGGGCGCAAAAGCATGGAGCCGCACGACGAGGCGGTGCGCCCGGTCGTCCCAAAACCAATCTTGCAGCAAACGCAGGCGCGGGCAGGCATCGGCATGGACATCTTTGTTCACGATTTTGAGCACCTCCTCGTAGGTCTCTGGGTCGAATGTTACTACCGTATCGGCTTCGAAGAAAAATGACTGCCGCGCTTCCCAGCCCAACGGCTCGCCGTCCGAATCTTCAATTTTAAAGTCCGCATCGCCCTTCGCCCGGTCGAGCAGCCGCTCCATCACCGGGGGGCGAAAATCTTTCATCGGCGGCAGGCTGTCCAGCTCGGGGCTGTTCCGTACCGTTTTCATACGATAGGCCAACGAGATGTTGGGGTCGTCCAAACTTGGTTTTTTACGATGTTTTTTGGGCGAGTACGGCGGCATTTTCAGCCAAAACGGGACGAAATCCCAAAGCCAGGTTTTCGCCTCGGCATCTTCCGGCGGCAAACCATAGTAAATGTACTTCCGCACGACGGGTGCAATGGCCCATGTGTACACATCGAATTCGCCCGTTTTTTGGTTGAAAAACAGCAGTTGGTGCGCCCGCAGTGCCACCACGTCTTCGGGATTGAAATCGTTTTCGACGGCCACGTTTCGGGTCAGCCCGGTTTCCACGTCCACCGTCGTGACGGTATCGCGTTCGGCGAGCCGACCGACTGCCTCGTCTCGCGTCAGCAGGCGCAGCGAATCGCCCGGCTCCCACGACCACGCTTCCCAATGCCCAGCCCGCACGGCCTCGAAGATTTTTTGACCGAAACTTGGCTCGGTCGGATAAGGCCGGTCGGTGTTTTCGCTGCGTTTTTTCAGCAAATACGCCTCGCTCACCCGCAGCGAATCCGGTCCGTAATTTTCGAGGTCGAACCTCATATTAATTTTAGCCGCCCAAATGACATCGGGGTCGTTCAAAATCCGTTCGTATTGGGCGGGCAAAAGGAGCGACAACAGGCTGAAAACCAGCGCGGACAGGGCAATTTTTCGCATCGGGAAAAGGTTTGAAGTCGCGGTCAAATGTGCTGAAAACCAACAAACGCCTCACCATGAGATTTCTGCGAACCCTGCTGTTTTTGCTTGCTTTTTGGGTGCAAAACCCGGCGTTCGGCCAAGTCGCTGTCGAGCTCGGCAAGATGAATGCCGTCTATGCCGGGCTGGACAACCCCGTGCGAATTGTGGTCAATGACGTGCCCGATTCGTGTTTGCTGGTCGTGCCTTCGCGGGGCAAGGTTGTCAGGAGTCGCTACACGCCGGGTCTTTACAACTGGAACATTGGCCTGCGCGACACGGCAGTGGTCAGCCTGACGCTGTTCGACACGACCAAAAACGAGCGCATCGGCACCTATTTTTTCCGATATAAGCTCCTGCCGGAACCTGTGGCACGGCTCGGCGCAGCACACCGGAGCAAAACGATGAGCCGGGGAGAGTTTTGTGCGCAAGGCGGCGTGGCGATGATTTTGGAAAATTTCGACTTCGATGCCCGCGTGGAGGTGGTGCACTACGAGGTGGTCGTTTTTTCCAAAAAATACGGCAGCACATGGGCAGGCCGCAATACTGGCGGGCGGTTCAACGCCGACGTTGCCGAGCACATCCATCGGGTCATCCCCGGTGATTGGGTGCTCATCCAAAAAATCGTGTACCGGATGCCCGGTGCCGCCGAGCCGCAGCACAGCGGGCAAGAGTTGTTTTTTCTGATAAAATGACCGGGCTTTTAGAGTATGTTTTAAAACTTGAGGGGAAGTTTTTACGGATTTTTCTCCAAAGGAGTCTGCTGGGACAAATAGTGTT
>JBKBIC010000231.1:0-7443 GCA_046299435.1 Saprospiraceae bacterium | reverse complement strand
GTTACGCAGAGATTCGCAGAGAACCCGCAGAGTTTCGCAAGAGGTCTAATGATGAATGGTGTATTTCTCGCGCTGCGGACGGCCAATCAACTTTGCAAATGACTGATTTCCAGAACCGAACCCCATTCCTTTTCCTCGACCGCGACGGCGTGATAAACACCCGCACACCGGGCGATTATGTGAAAAACCGCGCCGAGTTTGTGTTTGAAAACGGAGCATTGGAGGCACTGGCTTTGCTGGCCGGAATGTTCCCACGCATCGTCGTCGTGACCAACCAAGCAGGCGTGGGCCGGGGCCTGATGACGGAGGCCGACCTACTGGATGTCCATCAATTCATGCTGGAAAAAACCGCCGCCGCTGGCGGGCGCATTGACCGGGCCTACTTCTGCCCGCACCGCTCCGACGCTGGCTGCGGCTGCCGCAAACCCGCGCCCGGCATGGCTTTTCAGGCCAAAAACGACTTCCCGGAAATTGACTTTTCCCGCTCCATCATCGTCGGCGATTCGGCCTCGGACATGGCCTTCGGCCAACGGCTGGGCATGACGACCGTGCTGCTGCCCGGCAAATTCGAGGATGCCGACGCGCTCGCGGCCATGCAGGTTGACTTTCGCTTCGAATCTTTGCTCGGCTTTGCCCAATGGTTTTTGGGCCAAACAACACCCCACATGGCAGGTATTGTTTGACCCAAAAACTTACTGTTTGTCGTACCGGTCAAGCTCCAAGTTCTGGATGATGACGATGAGTTTCTCCGCGTATTTTTTGTCCGTCGCGTAGCCTGCCTTTGCCAGTCCTTTGGCCCAAGCGCGGTAGTCAGTGCGCTCTAAATCAAAGAGTTGCGCGTAGCGCGGCGTGTTTTTCAGGAACAGGCTGTGCGCCCGAAAACTGCCCCACGCGCTGGGGTATTTCACGAAAAAATCCTTGTGCGTGTCGTCGGTGAAGTTGACGCAGTGGCCTTTGGCGCAGCGGTTCGAGAAGCATTTCACCCCGAAATGGTTGTTCGAGGCGCGGGCGAGTTTGCTCATGCCCGCGTTGCTTTCGAGCAGCCCTTGCGCGAGGGTCACGCTGGCCGGCACGCCGTATTTGTGCATCTCGGCCACCGCGACGGGCGCGAAGCGTTTGAGGTAATCGCGCACGGTGGCCATGCTCGCCTCGACCTCCGTGTGCGGTACGCCGTTGCGCCGCGCAAACGTGGGGTCAATGCAAAAAGTCATGTTGTTCGTCGGCCCGGCGGGGAGTTCGAGTTTGGCGAGCGGCCTGGCCGCTGGCGTGGCAGCCTTCTTTTTTTGGGGCGCGGCCTCGTCGAGCAAGGCCGCTTTGACGGCCTTGCCGTCTCCGTCGGCTTGTTCGACGGCCTCGGCCCAATCGCCGAAACTGAACTGGATGCTCAATTTTTCAGACCAAACGAGGTAGGCCAAGCCGGAAATCAAGACCAATTTCAGGAGGTTGTCCCCCAAGAAATTGCCGGACGCGCCGCGTTGCCCATCTGTCGGAATCCTGCTGCTATTGGTTGCGGAGTGGGCGTACTGTGCCATGTTGCGGTGGATGGTTTGGTGAAACGAAACTGTGTGAAACAGGCCACAAAGCAACACAAAATGTTTTTAAAACAAAAAATTTCGCCCGCCCGTTTTTCAATTTTTTACAAACATTTTGTGGATAAACACGGCGGGCAACCCGCAGGCACGAAAAACCTTCCGGCGGGTTTAGTTCTGCGGTCGTTTCTTTTTTCAGCAACAAACCTGTTTAAATTTGCGCCTCACCCATGCTTCGTGTAAAATTTACACACTTTGAATATGAACATCATAGCTGACTGTGGCTCAACGAAATGCGACTGGCTCATCGTCCATGGCGCACGCGACCAACAACTCGAAAACACCGTCGGGTTCAGCCCGTTTTTTCATACGACGGCGGAAATCCGGCAAATCGTCGAGACGCAGCTGCTCCCGAAAATTGACGGGCAGGCCGTCCAAAATGTGTGGTTTTACGGCACCGGTGTACACGACGAGCATCGCGCCAGCATCATCGCCGACGCGCTGAAACCGCTGTTCCCGAACGCCCACATCGAAGTGGAGCACGACCTGTTGGCCGCCGCCCGCGCCACTTCGGGGCGCAGCGCGGGCATCGCTTGCATCCTCGGCACGGGGTCGAACAGCTGTTACTACGACGGCGAAAAAATCCTCGACAACGTGCCCTCGCTCGGCTGGCTGCTGGGCGACGAGGGCAGCGGCACGCATTTGGGCAAGGCCCTGCTGCGGGCTTGGTTTTACCGCGAGCTGCCCGCCGACCTGAACAATGCCTTCCACGCGGCCCATCCCGAAGGCCCGGATGCCATCAAAGACCGCGTGTACGAGAAGGGCGCGAACGCCTACTTGGCCTCGTTCACGAAGTTCTTGGGCGACCACATCCAACACCCGTTCGTGCAAAAATTGGTGGCCGATTCGCTCGGCGAATTCCTCGACCGGCAAGCCTGCAAATACCCTGGCTACCAGCAAGTTCCGGTGCATTTCGTGGGTTCGATTGCCCACCATTTCCAAGACATCCTGAAAAAGTGCATGGACGAGCGGCGGCTCCACTGCGGCAACATCATCCGCAAGCCGATTTACCCGCTCGCCGACTATCACCTTCAAATTGCAGAATGAGTGTGCGGGCGGACTATTAGGCAATATTCAGCCAAACCGTTCGCAATCAGCACATTAGCATATTTTCAATAATGGCAAAAGACATCAAACGAATCGCCGTCTTTACCTCCGGGGGCGACGCGCCGGGCATGAACGCGGCCATCCGCGCCGTTGTCCGCAATGCGTTCAACAACGATTTGCACATCTACGGCATCATGCGCGGCTACGAGGGCATGATAAACGGCGACATCCGCCGACTGGAAACCACCGACGTGAGCAACATCATCCACCGAGGCGGCACCATCCTCAAAACGGCCCGTTCCCAGCGGTTCATGACACCCGAAGGCCGCAAACAGGCTTACGAAAACTTGGTGGACAGCGACATTGACGCGCTGGTCGCCATCGGTGGCAACGGGACGTTCACGGGTGCGGTGCAGTTCATCAAAGAATACCCGGACATCCCTATCGTGGGCATCCCCGGCACGATTGACAACGACCTGTTCGGCACGGATTTCACAGTCGGTTTCGATACGGCGGTCAATACATCGGTGCAGGCAGTGGACAAAATCCGGGACACCGCCGACTCGCACAACCGCCTGTTTTTCGTCGAGGTCATGGGGCGGCACTCCGGGTTCATCGCGCTGCACACGGCCATCGCCGGCGGCGCAGGCGGCGTGCTCATCCCAGAGGAGGACACGACGGTCGAAGACCTCATCAAACTCCTGAAACGCGGTGCCAAACGCTCCAAACTCTTCAGCATCGTCATCGTGGCCGAAGGGCACCACATGGGCAACGTGTTCGACCTCGCCAAGATGGTCGGCGAGCGCGTGAGCTTTTACGACGACATCAAAGTGACCATCATCGGCCACTTGCAACGCGGCGGCTCGCCCACGACGATGGACCGGGTGCTGGCGAGTGTGCTGGGTTTCAGCGCGGTGGAAGCCCTTTTGCAGGGCAAAACTGGCATTATGCTCGGCATCAAAAACAACAACGTCGCGCACACGCCTTTCGAGCAGGCCATCGAAAAAATCAAACCGCTGAACAAAGACTTGCTCCGCATGGCGCACATCTTGGCACAGTGAGTTTTTGAGTCGGAAGGTTGAAGAGTTGAAAGGGCAAGGTCAAAACTTAAAAAACGAAGGGCATCCCGGTTGGCCGGGATGCCCTTCTTTCATTTTCGGGGTGTGCGTGGATTTATTCGTTGTAGTTGAACGGCAGGATTTTGCTGTCTTTCACCGTCGAGAGGGTCATCAGGGTTTTGAGGCGTTCGATTTCCTCGATTTGGCTGAGTGTTTTGAACAGGAGCTGCTCGTAGGTCGGGATGTCGCGGCAGACGATTTTCATCAGGAAATCGGCCTCGCCGGTGATGATGTAGCATTCCGTGATTTCGTCAATCTGCTGGATTTTTTCGAGGAAGTTGTTGAGTGCGTTTTCCTTTTTCCAAGCCAGCGAGACGAGCACAAAGGTCTTGACATTCAAGCCCATCATCTGCGGGTTCACCTGTGCGTGATAGCTTTGGATGATGTCGCTTTGTTCCAATTTTTTGACGCGCTCCAGCGTGGGTGCGGGCGAGAGGCCGATTTTCTTCGAGAGGTCGAGGTTCGTGATTTTGCTGTTCTCCTGAAGGATTTTCAGGATCTTGAGGTCAATCTTATCAAGTTTTTCAGACATGATGTTGCTGCGTTAAAATTATATTCTGGTTCGTAAAATTTCCCCAAAGGTATGGCCCCAAGAAATATCCGGCAGCGATTTTTTGGAAAAACCTTTTTTAAATTTTGAATAAGCCCGAATTTCTTGTTTTCGGCCACGATTGCCGTGTTCAAAACACCGAAAAAACGAATCCCGCCAAAAATTATTTGCTCCTGAAGAACCCAATCTTCCCGAAAAAAGAAAAACGGCTGGATTGGCCGCAGTTCCGGGCTTTTGCCCCAAACTTTTTGACACCAATCCAACCGTTTTAAAAAACAGTATCCGGCGAAGCGCCCCTCGCCGCGTCTTGCTCACGGGAAAATGCCCATCGAGACGTAGTCGCTTGCGATTTTTTTGAGCGAGCAGACAAAGGCAGCCGTCCGCATATCGGTGATGTTCGGGTGCTGTTTGAGCGTCTCGCGGATTTGCTGGTAGGCCACAATCATGGTGTCCTCCAAGCCGGAGTTGACCAATTCGTGCTCCGTGCCGCCGCGTGTGAGCATTTCGCGCTCTTTCACGCCCGTCTTTTTGCCTGTGTATTCCTCGACTTTGGTGAGGATGCCCTCCAACGCCGCGCTGTGGAAGCGGTTTTCCAAACGCCCGAAACGGTGGTGCGAGAGGTTTTTGAGCCACTCGAAATACGAAACCGTCACGCCGCCCGCATTGATGTAAAAGTCGGGGATGACGATGATGCCTTTGGCCAACAGAATCGGGTCGGCATCAGCAGTGATGGGGCCGTTGGCTGCCTCGGCGATGATTTTGGCTTTGATGCGCGGCGCGTTTTCGGCGGTGATTTGGTTTTCGAGGGCCGCCGGCACGAGGATGTCGCATTCGAGTTCGAGGGCGGCTTTGTTGTTGGCCAGCGTCGTGGTGCCGGGAAAGCCGAGGATGGAGCCTGTTTCCTTGCGGAAGGCGAGCAGTTTCTCGATGTCAATGCCGTTCGGGTTGTGGATGGAGCCTTCGTACTCGGCCACGCCGATGACTTTCACATCGCCTTCTTGCTGCGAGATGAGCGACGCGAAGCTGCCCACGTTGCCCAAGCCTTGGATGACCATCGTCTTACCGGCCATGCCGGTCGTCAGGCCGATGCGTTTCATGTCCTCTGCATTGGCGACGCACTCGCGGAGGCCGTAGTACACGCCGCGCCCAGTGGCTTCGTTGCGGCCGCGCACCCCGTTCTGGGTCAGCGGCTTGCCTGTGACGCAGGCAATGGAGTCAATTTCGCCGTGCTTGAAGGTTTGGTATGTGTCCATAATCCACGCCATTTCGCGCGGGCCGGTGCCGTAGTCGGGCGCGGGCACGTCAATGCCGGGGCCGATGAAGTTCTTTTTGATGAGCTCGGTCGTGTAGCGGCGGGTGATTTTTTGGAGGTCTTCGACCGAGTAATTTTTAGGGTTGATTTTGATGCCGCCCTTTGCGCCGCCGAACGGCACGTCCACGAGGGCGCATTTGTAGGTCATCAGCGAGGCGAGTGCCATGACCTCGTCTTGGTCAACCATCTCGGAGTAGCGAATGCCACCCTTTGTCGGCAGGCGGTGGTGGGAGTGTTGCACGCGATAGGCTTCGATGACTTGATAATCGTCGCCGATGCGGACGGGAAAGCGCATTTGCAACACGAGGTTGCAGGCTTTGATTTGCTCGACCAGTCCTTTGGGGATGTCGGTGAAGGCCGCAGCCTTGTCAACGTAGTTTTCTACGCTGTTGAAGAAACTAATTTTTCCGCTCATGTTCTTCTTTGATTTGGTGCTCTATCTTGGTTAGTTTACGTTCGAGGCGCACGAGCTGCCAGACGATGCCGAGGAAAATGACCACGATGACTGCCGTCACCACATTGATTTTCCCCGTCTCCCGCATGAAATCCCGGTTCCCCTCCGCGAATGCGGCGGGCAAATGTACCGCCACAAGCAGAATCATTGTAAAAAATAATCGCATTCTGGAAAATTTCATGTTCTGAAAGTTGGGTAAAAGTTTAAAAATCGGTGGACGGCTGACGGTGGACGGTTTTTCAGAATCAGTCCGTCAACCGCCTGCCGTCAACCGTCCACCGTTTTCATTCAATATCCAGCAGTTTGTCCTCTGCTCGTTTCAGGCGGACACGAATTTGGGTGATCCAAACACCGAGCAAAATCCAGCCGATGATGGCCGGGTAAAACACGAGTCGCATCGTGTTGTCCAAATCTTGGCTGCCGAACGCGGGGTTGCCCGTCGCGCCGGGGTGCAGGCTGGCGAACAGGCGCGGCACTACATACAACAATGGTATGAGCGAGGCAAAGGCAAAGATGTTGTAAACCGCCGCGAGCCGTGCGCCCTTTTCCGGCTCGTCGAACGACGAGCGGAGGATGAAATACGCGGCATAAATCAGCAGCGCGACCGCCGTCATCAGCTGTTTGATGTCGTTGCTCCACGGCGCGCCCCAAGCGTAATTGGCCCAAACCATGCCCGTGAACAAGCCCAACAACCCGAACATCAGGCCGCTTTCGGCAAAGGCGGCGGCCTTGCGGTCGCTGTCCAAACTGGGCTTGCGGAGGAACATCAAACTATGCCAGACCGAAGCCGTGAACATCGCCAACAGCGCGAACCACATGGGCACATGGAAATATGTGTTGCGGATGCTTTCGTAAATCACGTTGCGGTACGGGAACGTGAAATCGTGCTTAACGTGCACGTTTTCAACGGGTTGAACCGTCCAGAGCATATCAAGCGCAGGAGTTTTCAAAGCGGTGTCCTGCGTTACTTTTACGGCATTTGGCAGGAGCGACACGCCGTCGGTCGGGCTGTCCACGATGGCCGTGAGCAGGCCGGACGGTGCGTTTTCCGGCAGGTTTTTCGGCAGGACGAACGTGGCCGTGAGCACCGTGTCGTTCACGGCCCGCACGTTGAGACCCATGACGGCGAATTTTTCGTCGTATTCCAGCCACACGCGGGTCTCCGCCGCGCTCTTTGTGTAAAAAGAATTGTAGCCAAAGAACTGAACGTCAATAGTTAGTCCGGTTTTGGCGGTCTCTGGGGCGACACGCACGATGCCCGGTTTGAGCGGCACGAGCAGCCCGGCGACGAACGAATAAATGAGCAAAACAACCGAAAGAGCCTTCCACCACATTTTTTGAATGATGAGTTATGAATGATAAATGATGAATTT
>JBKBIC010000230.1:0-7501 GCA_046299435.1 Saprospiraceae bacterium | reverse complement strand
CTGTGTGGTAAAATCCACCGGATTTTGAAGGAGTCGAAGGACACTGAAGGCCCGAAATCTGTCAAATTTTTATGCCCAGCCCACAGGTTTATCTGTGGGAAAACAAGTCAGACAGCTTCTGAGGGATGAAGAACGGCGGTAAAAATAAGAGACTCTAACTTTACCGCTCATCCCCCAATCCTCATTCCTCATCCCTGCAAAAGATGGACATCATCCGACCACACGCCGAGACCGCCTACGCCCATGAACTTGCCGCCCTCGCCGCACACGACGAGCACCGCCGCCCGATGAATTGGCGGCTTTCGCCGACGGCAGTCGTCACCTATTTGCTCGGCGGTAAAGCGGGCGACACGGCCATCGAGCCGAAATATTACGGCCAGCGGCGGCTCATCGAAATCGCCGTCGCCACGCTTGCCACCGACCGCGCCCTGCTTTTGCTCGGTGTGCCGGGCACCGCGAAGACTTGGGTCAGCGAGCATTTGGCCGCAGCCATCAGCGGCGATAGCACCCTGCTTGTGCAAGGCACCGCCGGGATGAACGAGGAAAATCTCCGCTACGGCTGGAACTACGCCCGGCTTTTGGCCGAAGGCCCCTCCGAAAATGCCCTCGTGCCCAGCCCCGTGCTGACCGGGATGCGAGCGGGCAAAATCGTCCGCATCGAAGAATTGACGCGCATCCCCGCCGACGTGCAGGACAGCCTCATCACGCTGTTGTCCGAAAAAACCTTGCCCGTGCCCGAACTGGGCCGCGAGGTGCAGGCCGTGCGCGGCTTCAACGTCATCGCCACCGCCAACGACCGCGACAAAGGCGTGAACGAACTTTCCGCCGCGCTCCGGCGGCGTTTCAATACCGTCGTGCTGCCCCTGCCAGCCAGCCTTGATGAGGAAATCGGTATCGTGCAAAACCGCGTGGCCGCCCTCGGCCAATCCCTTGAACTGCCGCCCGAAGCCGCGCCTGTGGCCGAAATCAGGCGGCTCGTCACTATTTTTCGGGAGCTGCGCGGCGGCAAAACCGAGGACGGGCGCGACAAACTCAAAAGCCCGACCGCCACGCTCAGCACGGCGGAGGCTATCTCGGTCATCCATCAGGGACAATCGCTGGCCGTACATTTTGGCGACGGCGCGCTGCGGGCGCACGACCTTGCCGCCGGCCTCGTCGGCGCGGTGGTCAAAGACCCCGGCACCGACACGACCATCTGGGCCGAATACCTCGAAACCGTGGTGAAAAAACGCGAAGGCTGGCAGGATTTGTACCGCGCCTGCCGCGACCTGCAATAAGCCCCCGAAGCCGAAATCCGTCAGAAAACAGTCTAATCGCAGCCTATTTTCGCCGCATGGAAAACAACAAGCCACCCAAACTCCAACCCGTGTTCCGGCCCCGCCGCAAGGGCATGACTTGTGCCAGTGCAGGCATCGGGTGCTTGGGTTTTGCCCTGTTCGGCGGGGTGTTGGTTTGGTATTTCATATGGGGCAAAAAAACTGAGCAACTCTCGGCGTTGCTACCCGTGCCTGTCGTCCGCGACACGGTTTGGGTCGTCCAGAAACCGCCCGAAGAACCGCCGCCTGCCGAAAAACCGAAGCCCACGTTTCAGGGCATTGCCCGGCGGTTTTTCAAAAACACCAAACTCGTGGCGAGCCTCGCACCCGGCGACCGCCTTTTTTTGGAAGGCAAATACATCGGGGCAGCCAAGTTTTTCAAAAAAGCATCCGACACAGCAACCGAAACGCAATCGGCAAATGAGGCCGATTGGCGGTTTTTGCTCGCCCAACTGGCCCAATGCCCGAAGCATTGCGGCGATTTTGAGCAACGCTTGGACAAAATCTTGGAGGACAAAACGCACCCGCACTTTGCCGAAGCCGGACAACTGAAAGCTGCCGTCAGCCCACTTTTTGACCAATAACCACAGCCAAATATTCACTTTGCCCGCCCAGCCCGTGCGGGTTGCAAACTTCCAGCCATGCGAACAAAACCGCGCCTCACCGTCTCACTTCTCACCCTCTCACTTCTCATCCTATCACTCCTTCCCGCCTCGCTTTCCGCGCAATACAAACTGCCGCCCGACGACGTGCGGAAAATCGCCGAAGCTGCACCCACGCCCATCGTCAGCATCAGCCCCATGCGCGACGCGATGATGCTCGTGGATTACAACCCGTATCCGTCCATTGCCACGTTGGCGAGGCCGTTTTTGAAGCTCGGTGGCATCCGCGTTGACCCGGTGCTGAACTCGAAACAACGCATCACCGAGTTCACTGCCTGCACCGTCAGTTGGTTTCTGGAAAACAAGACCGTCAAAATCGAAGTCCCAGCTGGCACGCGGTTTTCGTCCACCCCGCAGTGGTCGCCCGACGGCTCGCGCATCGCCTTCGGCGTGGACGTGGCCGACGGCGTGGAACTTTGGGTGGCCGACACCCGCACGGGCAAAGCCAAACGCATCGAAAACGTGCGCCTGAACGACGTGCTGACCTCCGCTTTCAACTGGATGGAAGACAGCGAACACCTTTCCGTGCGCACGATTCCCGCCGGGCGCGGCCCCGCGCCTGCAGCCAATGCCATCCCGACAGGCCCCTCCATCGAAGAGACCGCCGGCAAACAATCGAAAGTCATGACTTTCCAAGACCTGCTCCGCAACGAGAACGACGAGCGGCTTTTTGAATACTACGGCACGAGCCAACTCGCCATCGTCAACGCGAAAACCGGCAAAACCCAAGCCCTCGGACAGCCCGGCTTGGTCGCTGGCGCGTCGTGGAGTCCCGACGAAAACTATGTGCTGGTCACGACGCTGCGCCGCCCGTTTTCGTACCGCGTGACCTTCGCCAATTTTTCGCGGAAAACAGAAATCTGGGACAAAACCGGGAAGTCAGTGCGGACGCTGGTGGAGTTTCCCGTTACCGACGAAATCCCCCCACAAGGGGTGGTCACGGGGCCGCGCAGTTTCACTTGGCAGGCCCTGCACGATGCGACGCTCCTTTGGGCCGAAGCCCTTGACGGCGGCGACCCGAAACGCAAGGCCGATTTTCGGGACAAATTGATGACGCTCGGTGCACCGTTCATGGGCGAGCCACGCGAAATTTTGAAAACAAAGCACCGCTACGCGGGCATCGTCGGCTGGTTGCCGACCAAAGACCAATGTATGCTGGCCGAATACGACCGCGACCGCCGCTGGCAAACGACGTGGCTGCTCGACCTGACCAACCCCGCCGCCAAAGACACCCTTTTCGACCTGAGCATCAACGACGACTACAACGACCCCGGCTCGCCTGTGCTCGACCGCCAGCCAAGCGGCGATTACGTCGTGGCGATGGACGGCGACTGGGCTTGGTATGACTGCCCCGGCGCATCGCCCGAAGGCGAGTTCCCGCGTTTGGACAAAATCAACCTGAAAACAGGCGCGAAAACCACCGTTTGGCAGTCGCCGAAAGATGCCCGCGAGGAGTTTTACGCATTCGTCGGAAAGGAAAAAAAGGAAATCATCACGCGCCACGAAAGCAAAAAGGAGGTGCCCAACTTCTTTCGCAGCGGCCTCGGCACACGGTTCCGACAGCCGCTGACTGATTTCAAAGACCCCGCGCCGCAGCTGACGGGCATCGAAAAACGCCTCGTCAAATACACCCGCCCCGACGGTGTGCCACTTTCCGGGACGCTCATGCTGCCACCGGGCTACAAGCCGGGGCAAAAATTGCCGCTTTTCATCTGGGCTTATCCGCTCGAATATTCCGACAAAAGCACCGCCGGGCAGGTGCGCGGCTCGGACAACACGTTCACGTTCCTGCGCGGCGACGACCCAGAGTTTTTCGTCACGCAGGGCTACGCGGTGCTCATGGACGCGACCATCCCCATCGTCGGCGACCCCGAAACGATGAACAACACTTTCATCGAGCAGGCCACTGCTTCCGGTCGCGCGGCGATTGACTATCTCGATTCGCTGGGCATCATTGACCGCAACCGCGTAGGCGTGGGCGGCCACAGCTACGGCGCGTTCATGACCGCCAACTTGCTGGCACATTCCGATGACTACGCCTATGGCATCGCCCGGTCGGGAGCGTACAACCGCACGCTCACGCCCTTCGGTTTTCAAAGCGAGCGGCGGTCGTTTTGGGAGGCGAAGGAGATTTACCTGAACGTGTCGCCATTTTATTGGGCCGACAAAATCAACGAGCCAATCCTGATGATTCACGGTGACGCGGACAACAACCCCGGCACACACACCATGCAAAGCGAGCGGCTTTACCAAGCCATCAAAGGCACGGGCGGCACAGCGCGGCTTGTGTTGCTGCCGCACGAGTCGCACGGCTACCGCGCCCGCGAAAGCGTGCTGCACGTCTTGGCAGAGATGCTCGAATGGGCAGAGAAAAACGGTACCCGCAAGGAAAAAACGGACGGCAAAAAGCCTTGAATCTGTTCGGGTTACGCGCCAATCATCCCAAATTCGGGAAGTTTTCGAGGGCCGTAAACTTGCCGAGTTGAATCAAAAAAGGCATGGCTGCGCGCCATGCCTTTTTCTTTTTTGCTCGTTTTTGACGGGCGCGATGTGAATCAAACCCGCCGCCGCGAGGCCCCGTTTTTCAAAAAAGCCCGACGACTTTTCCGTTTTCGTCCAAGTCAATTTTTTCCGCCGACGGCACTTTCGGCAGGCCGGGCATGGTCATGATTTCGCCGCAAATCATCACGACGAACTCTGCGCCAGCCGCCAGCCGCACCTCGCGGACGTGGATGGTGTGGCCGCTCGGTGCGCCGAGCAATTTCGGGTTTGTCGAGAACGAATACTGCGTTTTGGCAACGCAAACTGGGTAGTGGCCGCAGCCCATGTCCTCGAATTTTTTGAGTTGCGTTTTGATGCCAGCCTCGGCGGTCACGTCGGCTGCGCCGTAGATTTTGGTGGCGATGGCGCGCATTTTTTCCCAAAGCGAGAGGCCGTCTTCATACACGAACTGGAAATTGCTCGCGCCGTTTTCGGCCAAATCCACCACGATTTTTGCCAAATCCGTCGCGCCTGCGCCGCCTTCTGCCCAGTGTTTGCAAATCGAGACGGGCACGCCGAGCGCGGCACAGCGGTCGCGGACGAGCGCGACTTCAGCCTCCGTGTCAGACGAAAAATGGTTCAGCCCGACCACGCAGGGCAGGCCGTAGTGCTCGCGCACATTGCGGATGTGGCGTTCGAGGTTGGCAAAACCCTTTTCGAGCGCAGCGAGGTTTTCGGTCTTGATTTCCTTCAAATCCACGCCGCCGTGAAATTTCAGGGCTTTGATGGTCGCCACCACGACGACCGCTGACGGGCGCAGGCCCGACTTGCGGCATTTGATGTCCATGAATTTTTCGGCACCGAGGTCGGCCCCGAAACCCGCCTCTGTCACCACATAATCGGCCAATTTCATCGCACTTTTGGTAGCCATGACCGAGTTGCAGCCGTGCGCGATGTTCGCAAACGGCCCGCCGTGGATGAAGGCCGGCGTGTGTTCCAATGTCTGCACGAGGTTCGGTTTGATGGCATCTTTCAGCAAAACGGCCATCGCGCCGTGCGCCTTCAGGTCGCGGGCGCGGACGGGCTGCTGGTCGCGGGTGTACCCGACGACGATATCGCCGAGGCGTTTTTTCAAATCTTGCAGCGAGGTGGCGAGGCAAAAAATCGCCATGACCTCGGAGGCCACCACGATGTCGAACCCGTCTTCGCGGGGCTGGCCGTTGGCGGTGCCGCCGAGCGCGACGACGGTCTGGCGCAGGGCGCGGTCGTTCATGTCCATGACCCGTTTCCAAGTGACGCGACGGGTGTCAATGCCGAGTGCGTTGCCCTGATGGATGTGGTTGTCGAGCATGGCGGCCAGCAGGTTGTTGGCCAGCGCGATGGCGTTGAAATCGCCCGTGAAGTGCAGATTGATGTCTTCCATCGGCACTACTTGGGCGTAACCGCCGCCCGCCGCGCCGCCTTTCATGCCGAAAACCGGGCCGAGGCTTGGCTCGCGCAGGCAGATGATGGCGTTTTTGCCGATTTGGTTGAGGCCGTCGCCGAGGCCGACGACGGTGGTTGTTTTGCCCTCGCCCGCCGGGGTGGGGCTGATGGCCGTGACCAAGATGAGTTTGCTGCCGGGGCGTTCGGGTAGGCTGTCGAGGTAGGCGGGGTCAACTTTTGCTTTGAAATGGCCGAAGGGTTCGAGCGCGTCTTCGGGGATGCCGAGGCGTTTTCCGGCGAGCGGGACGATTTTTTGCAGGGTCGCGGCCTGCGCGATTTCGATGTCCGAGAGCATAATTTGGTGCGTGGTTAGTGGCTGTGAATCGCAAAAAAGACGGGCTTGGCGGCCCGTCCTTTCTTGCTTGCGGCCAAAAGTACGCAGTGGCTTTTTCCCTCCGAAAATTTTTCCGGCGCGTGTCCAACCGGGCGGGTTGTGCCGGTGCCGCCCGGCCCAATCACGCATTTGGCCGATGGCCGTGCTGTTTGAAATTCGTAAATATCGGTTTGGCCGTCGTTGAAGGTGTCTGCGTTTTTATCCGTCCTTTATCCGATAAAAGTGGGTTTCTGGATTGGAACTGGCTGTTTGGACGGAGTGTGGGCGCGGGCGCGAACACCATTCGCCGTGCCCACGCCGTGCAGCCAGTCGCCGCTTTGCAAAGCGAATATTCCCTCTGGACGCGGCAGCACGAGCGCGAAATCATCCCGACGATTGAAGAATTGGGCATCGGGCTGGTGGCCGTACAGCCCGCTGGGCAAGGGCTTTTTGACGGGAAAAATGGACGAAAAAACGGCATTTGCCGAAGGCGACATCCGAAACGTGCTGCCGAGATTCACGGAGGAGGCGCGGCGGGCGAACCAAGCCCTGCTCGATTTGCTCCAAAATTTTGCGGAAAAACGCGGCGCGACCACTGCCCAAATTGCCCTCGCGTGGGTGCTGGCACAAAAACCTTGGATTGTGCCCATCCCCGGCACCACCAAACTGCACCGCCTGACCGAAAACAACGGGGCCGCCGACATCGAACTTTCCGCAGCGGAACTGGCCGAAATCGAAGCGGCTTCGGCTGAAATCAAAATCACAGGCGAGCGGTATAACGAGGCGATGGAGCGGCGGACGGGGCTGTGAAGTGCCTCAAGGCACATTTGAATTTCGTAATATTTGCTTGATTTTGCTTCAGCCCCAAGGGGCCGTCCGACCTGCGTGGCCACAACGCGCCCGGCCCAGCCTTCGGAAGAGGGCCGGGCCGGGCGCGTTGAATGACCTAAAATTTTCCATTCAACGATTTTGTGATTTGAAGGCGCGGTGTATTTTTGGGCTATCGGTAGGGCTTTGTGCCTGTGTGCGGGCAATACCCATATTTTTCAGCCACAGACGCAAAAATGCCCCGTTTCGCACGGGGGATGTCTCGTAGGCCTGCGATGATTTTGAGCAGATTTGTTCGGTCCATGCCCAGTTCAAGTGCCAAGGCACTGAGGTTTAGCGCAGGCCGCTCGGTGACAAACTGGCGAAATGCAATGGTGTCCATAGCCGATTTATACGCAACTTTGACTGCAAATTTG
>JBKBIC010000229.1:0-7504 GCA_046299435.1 Saprospiraceae bacterium | reverse complement strand
GCTCGCTCACTTCGTGAAGAGGGCATCATCGTGACGCTGATCAATTCGAATCCAGCCACCATTATGACCGACCCGGTCACGGCAGACAATGTGTACCTGCTTCCTCTGGAAAAGAAATCCATCAAAAAAATCCTGACCGCCGGCATCCCGGTCATGGGGCATTTGGGCCTCACGCCGCAGAGCATCTACAAATTCGGCACCTACACCGTGCGGGCCAAAGGCTTGGACGAAGCCCAGAAACTGCGCGAGGACGCGAAGTTTCTGGACGAAATGGGCTGCTTTGCGATGGTCTTGGAAAAAATCCCCGCCGCGCTCGCCAAAGAAGTGAGCGAATCCATCCATTGCCCGACCATCGGCATCGGCGCAGGGATGCACTGCGACGGGCAAGTGCTGGTCACGCACGATATGCTGGGCATCACCAAAGACTTCAAGCCCCGCTTCCTGCGCCGCTACCTCGAATTGTTCGATGCCATCGGTGCGGCCACGCAACAGTATGTGGCCGATGTGAAAGGCAAAAATTTCCCGAACGAGTCGGAGCAGTATTGAGCAGGCTGCGTTCGTTACCTTTGCCGCCGCATTTTTTCTCCCGAACATTTATGTCGCAAAAACAATCCACCTCCGGCCTTTCGGCCAAAAACCTTGTGTTCATCGGACTGGCCGTTTTGTTGGCCGCTGGTTATTTCGCTTGGAAACCGCTCCGCGCCATTTACCTGTCAGGCGTTCCGAAAAGCATCGAAAACCAATTCGTCCAAATCCCGACCGGAGCCACTTTCGAGGAAGTGGTCGGCATCCTGAAACGCGAAAACCTCATCTCCGACGAGGCCGATTTCCGCTGGCTGGCCGAGCAGATGAAGTACAAAAAAGACAAGATGCGGGCGGGCCGGTTCGAGATTCAGCCCGGCTGGACCAACCGCGAACTCATCCAACATCTCCGCAGCGGCGAGCAAGCCCCCGTGAAAGTCGTGCTCACCAACGAACGCTTGCCCGAAGAAGTGGCGGGGAAAGTGGCGCGTTTCATCGAAGCCGATTCGCTCGCGCTGCTCGAAGCCTTCCGCGACCCGGCCTACCTCGCCGAGATTGGCTACAAGCCCGAAACCTTGATAAGCGCCTTTATCCCAAATACTTACGAAATGTACTGGAACACAACTGCCAAAGATTTCGTGAAGCGGATGCTCAAAGAGCACGACGCTTTTTGGGACAAAAACGACCGCCGCGCCAAAGCCCAAGCCCTCGGCCTCACGCCCGAACAGGTCTATACGGTGGCCTCCATCGTCGAGCGCGAAACGAACACCAACGCCGAAAAACCGACCATCGCCGGGGTCTATCTCAACCGCCTGAAAATCGGGATGAAACTGCAAGCCGACCCGACCTGCGTGTTCGCCACCCGCGATTTCACGACGCGGCGCGTGACCAACTTCCACACCTCGTTCGATTCGCCGTACAATACCTATATGTACACGGGCCTGCCGCCCGGCCCCATCAGCATGGCCTCCATCCCCAGCCTCGACGCGGTGCTGAATTACGAAAAACACGACTACCTCTACTTCTGCGCCAAACCCGACGAATCCGGTACCCACGCCTTCGCCGCGACCCTTGCGGCGCACAACGTGAACGCGGCGCGTTTCCGGGCTTGGATGGCCGAAAAAGGGATTTGAGTTCACGCCCCCCCCCAATGCACGAAGGGCACAAAGTATTGACGAACAATACTTTGTGCCCTTCGTGCATTTCGTGGCGAACAAATTCAAAACTCGAATTCCTGCCCCAGTTCGGGGATTTCCACGTCCCGGAAGCCGTCGGTCAGCAGGCGTTCGCGCCATTTCTGCTGGCGGTCGAGCGTGCCATGCACGAGCCAGATTTTGCGGCAGGTGCCGCGCTGGTTTTTCAAAAAATCGCTCATCTCGGAGCGGTCGCCGTGTGCCGAAAACGAATCCATGATTTCCACTTTTGCCAGCACTTGCTTGTTTTCGCCGAACACGCGCAGGTATTGCTGCCCGGCCCGCAACTGACCACCGGGCGTTTCGGGCGAACAATAGCCCACGATGAGGAACGTGTTGCGCGGGTTTTCGATGCCGTTGAAAAGGTGGTGCTTGATGCGACCCGCGTTCATCATGCCGCTGGCCGCGATGATGATGGCCGGGCGGTGCATGGTGTTGATTTGTTTGCTGCCCTCCACCGACCGGATGTACTGGATTTGGTCAAAACCGAACGGGTCTTCGTCGTCAACCATGTATTTGTGCAACTCGGAATCGAAACACTCCGGGTGCTGGATGAATACTTTGGTCGCGTTGACGGCCAGCGGGCTATCCACAAAAATCGGGATGCGCGGCAGCCGCCCGGCGGAGTGCAACTGGTCGAGGATGTACACGATTTCCTGTGTGCGCCCAATGGCAAAGGCCGGGATGATGAGCTTGCCCTTGCGCTCGACGCAGGTTTCGTGGACGATGCGGACGAAAGTCTCGATTTCGTTCGGCCCCGATTCGTGCTCGCGGTCGCCGTAAGTGCTTTCGCAAATGAGGTAATCGCAATCGGGCATCGGCTGTGGGTCGGCCAAAATCGGGCGGTTGGGCCGCCCAATGTCGCCCGTGAACCCGAACCGCGTGGTGCTGCCGTCGGCCCGTTTGATTTCGAGCGTGACGCTGGCCGAGCCGAGGATGTGGCCCGCGTCGCGGTACATCACCCGCACGTCGGGGTGGACGTGGAACCACTGCTCGTAGCTGAAACTGGCGAACTGCCGCATGGCCCGTTGCGCGTCTTCGACGGTGTAGAGCGGTTTTTCCTCGTGGTCGCGGAGGCGTTTTTTGTTGTGGTAGGCCGCGTCGCCCTCTTGGATGCGGGCACTGTCCACGAGCATCAGCGAGCAAAGGTCGCGGGTGGCGTGGGTGGCGTAGATTTTTCCGCGAAAACCGTCGGCCACCAATTTCGGTACCCGGCCTGTGTGGTCAATGTGCGCGTGGCTCAACACCAGCGCGTCCACGTCGCGGGGGCTGAACGGCCATTTTTGGTTGAAGGATTCCATGTCCGCGTCGTTGCCTTGGTAGAGGCCGCAGTCGAGCAGGATTCGGAAGCCGTCGTCGAGGGTGAGCAGGTGGCAGGAGCCGGTGACTTCGCGGGCCGCGCCACAGAATTTGAGTTTCATGTGCGGTGGTGGTTTTCTCAAATGATTGGTTGTCAATGCATTGACAGCAAGTTCCCGATTTGCGCCCTGAACCAGCGAGTTCGCACAAGCAGGCTTTTGTTCAGGTTGAAATCGCGCAGGCACGATTTGTCGAACTGTTTTTTCATGTCGAAAAACTTGTAAAAACGCTCGAAATCGTCGCTTTCAAAATCCGTCAAAATGCCAGTCAGTTCTTTGTCGCGGAGTTTTTCGTCAGTCTTGAACTCCTCATAGCTACGGCGCGTGGCTTCCATGGAAGCCACTATATGCAGTAGTTGAGCCTTTTTTTGCCTCAAAATTTCTGCTTTGTACGCCTCTGAATCAAAACCGGGCGGGGCCAGTTCGGCGATGTTGTCTGGGTGGTAGATGTAGTTCTCGAAATTGTAGTACCGCAGGATTCGATGGTTGGGGTACTTGCCCCGGATGCGCTCGATTTCGGTGTCGGAGAGAAAATCGCGGTCGCGGAGCGACAGGTATCGCGCCTCACGCTTTACATGCAAAAACACATCACGGGCATCCTTTACGCCCACAAAAACCGTGTTGGGTAACCCGATTAGGTTGTAAAACTCGTCGTTCTGGTTTTCGCAGATGACTATCTGCTTGCCCTTCATCATCTCGAAAATCATGGAACGCGGCACGGCGATTTCGTACACGTCCAGCCCCTCCTTTGGTTGGGGGGCGATGGTCTGCGGCAAATCGAAATCAAGGTTGTCAAAGTCGAGGATGACGGCATCCGTGCTCTCGTTCGCAAATTGGATGAAGCCCAGCGAATGGCTGGCCGTCCAGAGTTGGCAGTTTTCGGGGATCCAATGCTCGGTCAGCTCTTTCAAAAAATTGAACTGCACGGACGTATTCAGGTGCAGGTCGAGCTCATCGAAAAAGAAAACCGTGTCTTGGTATTGTTCGCGGCGGCTCAACAACCCGACGAGTATGTTGAACACCTCTTTCTCGCCCGCGCTCAGGAAGTTGTAATGGATTTCGGACTGGCCCTTGCGGAAGTTGATTTGGGCCACGTTGCCCTCCAAAGGCGGGATGATTTCGAGGAGGCGTAGTTGCGTCCCGTTTTCGCCGCCGAAAATGCGTTCGAGGGCTTGGTTGAGCGGCTCAATAAACCGCCCCCGGATTTGCTCTTTGGACTCGTCGGAACGAAAAAACTCCCGTAGGATGATGCCCGTGATATGTTCCACGTCGTTCTCGAAACGCTCGTCGCGGTGGATGAACAGGCGCGGGCGGTCGTTGTCTTTTTCAAAATTGAACCCTGATGCGCCCAGTGCTCTACGAGTCAGCTGCGGCGTTTGGCGGAAACTCGTGCGCCCGAAAAAACTGCCGGATGGCAGGCTCAAATCCTTGCTTGGAAGCCGATACGCAAGCCCCCGGTCGGTGGCAAAGAAGACGCTCGGTTCGCCCCCTTTTTGTTTGGGGTAATATTTAGGGTCAAAAATGCCATCTCGCCGGTTGAGGGAATTCACATACTCAAACGCATCCAGCACGCTCGATTTGCCGCTGCCGTTTGCCCCGATGAGCAGGACGAGCTTGGCCGATTTGGGTATCGGTTCCAGAACCAAGCGCGTGAAACGCTTGAAATTGGTCAGTGCCAGGGATGTGATTCTCATGCGATTGCGCTGCTTTTCCGCACAAAGCACGGCAAGAAAAGCCAATTTCCACGCATGAAAAATCAGGTAGAACTGTCGAGTTCATCCCTCAAAAACACACCCCCGCCTCCACCCCGAACCCGACATAAAACGGCTTGACCAAATTCGGCGGGCGATGGCTGGGCGCGTCGGTCAGGTTCATGCCGCCATGGACGCGGCCCTCCAAAAAGAGGTTCCGACGGACGAACCACGTCAGCCCGAAATTGTACCGCAAACCGTACACCCAGTCAGTTTGGAGGCGCATCTGACGGGTTTGTTTATAGGCTGTCAACTGGGTGTCGGTGCGGATTTCGTTCGGGTAATTGCCCGTGATTGTGGAGTAAAAAACACGGTCTTGTATCCCGGTTTTGTCCCGGATATCGAAGCTTTCATAGCCTGCCGCCCCCAATCCGGGCTGCAAAAACAACCGCCAGCGGCTGCTGTCGCGCTGGAACAAAAACTTGTAACCCACCTGAAAATGAAGCGTTTGCGCGGTCACGCGCTCCGGTAACAACGGCAAAGGACGACCGCTGCCGACGTAGTGCCAGTCCAGTACCGCCAGCAAATCGCCATACGTCACCCGCCACGCTTCCTCGCGCTCCTCCGTGTAATAGACGATGCGGTCGCCGTGAAACACGCCTTCGGGCAGCGCATATTGCCGGAACCCGCCCCACACATCAAGGCTCGACGATTGGCTCAGCCGGAGTTCATAGCCGAAAGTGAAAGCCTGCTGCGGCAGGCCGGACAAGCCCGCCCGGAAGTGGTGCCGACGCTGGGCCATGCCCGTCGTGGCCGCGCAGAGGCACAGCATGAAAAAGATGTTTTTCATGGCCGGTGCTCACTTGAAAGGGTTGGAAAACCGCGTGTCCGATGTGACGGATTGGTCGGTCATGGTTTTCAGGAAGGCCACCAAATCGGCCTTTTGCTGCGGGGTCAGGTTGAGTTTCAGGTTGCCGTCGCGGCGCAGGGCGGGGTGCAGGTTCGGGTGGTCTTGCACGCCAGTGCTGTAAAAATTGACCACCTCTTCCAGCGTCTTGAACCGCCCGTCGTGCATATAGGGCGCGGTGAGCGCGATGTTGCGGAGCGAGGGCGATTTGAAAACGCCCACATCGGCGGGGTTGCCCGTCAGGCCACCCAATCCGGGGTCTTTGTAATTGACATCCAAGCCGTTGCAGGCAGCGAACACCTCCTGCACGGGGCGCAGCGCGGCGTGGCATTTGGTACAGTTTGCCACGAAAAGCTTGCGGCCCTCGTTCTCGCTGGGTGTCAGGGTAGGGATGCCGGGGCGGGGAATTGCGATGGTGTCGTTCACGAAACTTGAACTGTAAATTGTCATCGTCTGGGTTCCGCCGTAATAAACTTCAACAATAGCAGTGCCGATGGGGGTAAACACTTCGTTTGTCACCACAAAGGATGAATCTGGCAAATCCAGCGCGTCCAATTGCCCCTGCGCCATTTCCAGCCCAACGTCGAGTTTGGAGTTGTGGCTGCCCATCGCGCCGACGAACTCGGCCAGACATTCCAGCACTTGCGCCTCTTTTGGCTCGAAATCGCCATAAATCGTGCCCCAGATGTATTGATAGTACGGCTGCTCGCGGATGCGCTCGACCACCTGCGGCATGGTCAGGTTCATCTCGTGCGGGTTTTCAAAAGCGATTTTGGCTTGCTCTTCCACGCCGAGCGCACGGTTGTCCCACAGGAGCATAGGCGCGGCGAGGCCGTTCATCGGGCGGTAATGCCCCGAAAAAGTGGCGACATTGGCCAGCGGCTGCGAGTTGCGCGTGCCCAGCTGCCCGCCGATGCCCCGGCTGACTTCTTTGTTGTCCGAGAACGCAAGCGACTGACGGTGGCACGAAGCGCAGGACACCGTGCGGTCGGACGAGAGGTTTTTGTCGTAAAAAAGCACGCGGCCCAGCGTGGCCTTCCAGTTGTTCACGGGCTTGGCCTCCATGCCGAGCGAGCGGAGGTAGTTGGGCAGTTTGCGCTGGTACGAAAGCGGCTCGTTTTCGGGCAGGTTCAGGTGTGCGCGGAAGAGTTCGCGTTGCATGATGGCGTTCGCGTAGGGCGTTTCATCCACACGGAAATCGTCTTTTTTGGAACAAGCGGCTGCCAGCGCGAGCAGCCCGAACAGGTAAATGGCTTTTTTCATGACGGAAGTCGGTAGGTGGTGAGGAATTGGCTTTTTGCTACTGTTTGTCAAAATTAGCACCTCGCGCAGCCGGTCGTTGGCGGCATTGAGCGAACAGCCCCCCGGCCGATGTGAACCCGCCCGCTGGCCGAGCGAGCCGGATTTGGCCGTGCCCGGGAACTGCCCAACTGGATTTTTCCGGTGCCCTTTTTCCCGGCAAAACCTGCGGCAATCGCTACTTTGCCGCCCAATTTTTCAAGCAAAAAATCCGAGCGCATGAACCTGAATTTGCGGGCGCAAGCCGCCAACACCTACGATGCCATCGTCATCGGCTCCGGCATCAGCGGCGGCTGGGCTGCCAAAGAGTTGACCGAAAAAGGGTTGAAAACCCTCGTCCTCGAACGCGGGCGCATGGTCGAGCACGTCACCGATTACCCGACGGCCATGCTCGCGCCGTGGGAAACGCCGCACGGTGGCCGCCCGACTTTGGCGACCCGCCAAGCCGCGCCCATCCAAAGCAAGGTGTACAACTACCACGAAGCCAGCCAGCATTTTTTCGTGCGCGACGACGAGCACCCGTACAACCAGACC
>JBKBIC010000228.1:2210-7573 GCA_046299435.1 Saprospiraceae bacterium | reverse complement strand
CTCCGAGGAAACTTGCACGAAGTACATCCCGTCGCGGAACGCACTGGTTTCCAAGGTGAAACGACCCAAGCCTGCGGGCAATTCCAAGTTGGTCATCATGCGGCCTGCGGCATCGGTCACGGTCAATCGCGCCGCGCCTGTGGCATTGATTTCGATGGCCAGTTCGTCGCGGAAAGGGTTAGGCGAACATTTGACCGAGAGCGTTTCGGCCAAGCCGCGTGATTCAGCAAAGGTCGCTTGCGGTGCCTTCGGCAGGTCAGGGCAGTCTTCGCCGGTGAAAAAATAGACGGCACCTGCGTCCACACGAGTCGGGCCGGTCAGGTCGCAGAGGTTAGCACCGACGGCCAGCATATCGCCGCTGGCAGCCACCGAGTAGCCGAACTGGTCGTTCGCCGCGCCCGCTGCCGCGAAGTATTTGCCGATTTGGCCCCAGTTGTCGGGGCCGCCCGCGTTGCGGTGGAAAACGTACACCGCGCCCGCTGTCCCGTTGGCGCGCAGTGCCGAGATGTAAGCATAATCGCCTTCCAAATCCACGGCTGTGCCGAAGCGGTCGTTGGTCGCGCCGTCGGAGGCGGTCAGTTTTTTCAGTTCAGACCATGTGCCTGCGTTGTTTTTGAAGACATAAGCCGCACCCGTGTAGGTGGCCTTGTTCGGGGTGCCGATGATGGCATAACCACTTGACATTGCGAGACTTGTGCCGAAGCCGTCGCCCACTGCCGCATCGGAGGCCGTCAGTTTTTGAGTTTGCGCCCATGCTGCGTTGCCGTCGAAAACATATACCGCGCCCCGATTGCTCAGGTTGCCGTTCGCGCCGACCAGCGCGATGTTGCCGGCCTGCCCGACCGATGCACCAAAGAAGTTATTGGCTGCGCCGTCGGAAGCCAGCAGTTTTTGGGTTTGGCCCCAGTTGTTAGCAACGGGATTGTCTTTTTCAAAAATGTACACCGCGCCGCGTGCATTGGCCAAGCCTTCCTTGTGCTTGCTCGCGCCGACGATAGCACGGCCATTTTCGAGCGAAACGGCGTTGGCGAAATAGGCATAGCTGGAGGCATCGGATGCCGAGATGCGTTTGCGCTCGCCCCAGTTGTTCGGCCCACCGAGGTTTTGCTCAAAAATGAAGGCCGAGCCGCAGTCGGTCAGCGCACCGAGGTTGTCGCCGTATGCGCCCACGATTGCAGTGGAGCCGTCAATTGAAACTGCGTTGCCGAAGTATTCGACCGCCAGGCCGTCGGAGGCTTTGATTTGCTTCAAGGCTCCCCAGTTGTTCGCGGTGGGGAGGTCTTTGAGGTACACGAAAGCCGAGCCTTGCTTGTTCTGGGTGCCGACTTTGTCGTCGGGCGCACCAGCGATGGCTACGCCGCCGTCAAGGTCAAGTCCCCAGCCCAATTTGTCCTGCGCCAATCCTCCGATGGCCGTGCGGAGGCCGGGCGATTCAGAATAGTACAGCACATCGAGCACGGTGACGGTTGCCATGCAATCAGCCGTGTTGCCCTCTTCGTCGGTGACGGTGAGGGTGACGCTTTGGTCGCCTTCGTCGGCGCACACAAACGCGCTTTGGCTGAGGGCGAAAACGAGGTTGGCCGTCGCCGTCAGGTTGTCGGATGAGCCGTTGTCAATCATTGAAACATCAAGCGTTGCATTGCCGGAGTCGTCCAAAACGACAGCCGCGTTTTGGCAGAGGGCCGTCGGCGGCACGCCGTCGGGGCCGGCGCAAGAGGAGGCAGGCTGAAAACCGGCAGTGCCCAAATCGTCATCCGTACCGTTCAAGAGGAATGGGGAAAAATCCACAGAACCAATCAACTGGGCCAAGATGGCCGCTGAATTCGTCACGCCAAACCAGTTGCACTCGGCAGGCAAAGTGCCCGTGCCGAGGTTTTCGATGGCCGTCGCTCCGGCTACCGTGAACGAGTTGTTCGTGATAGAGTTGCCGTCGGAGACACTGCCCGCTTTGTTCTGAACGCCTTTTGTGCAGGTGAAAAAGTTGTTGCTGATGCTTGCGCCTGTCCCCGTTTCGGCGACGATGAAGATGCCCGTGCTGGGCACCATCAGGTAGTCTTTGAAGGTGTTGTTCGTGACGGAAACGCTCGTCGTCCCGGTTTTGATGGCCTTGAAATCAATGCCCACGAAAGTGGTTTCCCAAGTGTTCCCGTCAATGGAAAGCACCGAATTGGCGGTCACTTCCCCAAAGTTGAGGGCCGTCACCGGGCCGTAGGGGTTGCCGTCGGCAGTGGAGACTTGGAAAAGGTTGTTCGAGATGTTGGCCAAAATCTTCGTCCAGCCCAAATCGAAATTGATGCCCGTGCGCGACGAGAACTCGCTGTTCTGGAAAGTCAGCGTGGCAGATGGGTCGCAGGGGTTTGCAAAAACGCCCGTGCGGAAGCGCACGAAATAGCAACCGTCCACCATAAGGCCGCCCGTGTTGGTGTTGTAGCCCAGCAAAATGCCGAGCGAGTATTGGCCGGAGACTTGGAAGGGGTTGTCAATCTTGCCGTTGAAAATGGTGTTTTTGACGGTGCAGTTCGGCACAAAAATCTGCAGCTGTGCCACCTCGCCGTTGTACGAGTTGGAGCCTTCAAACGAGAACCCATCCAGCGTGCAAGCAGCGTTCAGGATGAAGTTTTGTAGCACGGCCTCTGGGGCGCGGCTGGCGCGGTTGGTCGAGCCTTGCGCGCTGTTGCCGGCGTTCGGGCCGAGGAAGGTCAGTTGTTTGCTGACAGAAATTTGCTCGTTGTAGGTGCCTGCGGCGACGTAGATGTTGTCGCCGTTGCTGGCCGTCGTCACAGCATGAGCAATGGTCAGGAACGGATTGGCCATGTTGCCGGCATTGGCGTTGTTGCCAGTCGTTGCCACGTACCAATCGGCTGCGCCCAAACGCGCTGCGCAGCACAAGGCGGCGCACAGCAAGAGATAGCGGGGAGAAAGTTTTAATGACATAATTGGTGAAGTGAATTATTGGTGAAAAGTTAGTTTTATGGAAAAGGGCGCGTAGGGCAATACAAGCCCGCCCCCGCAACGGCACCAGCCGCAACGAGGTAAAAACAGTGCATCCGTTGAGGGCCACAGACCCTAACGGACTGAAAAAGAGCGTGTTAGAAAATGAGGAATTTTCCCCGGAAGACACCGGGGAAGTTTGGTTTAGAAGACAGCGGGATTATGTCAGTGTGAAAATGTAATAAGGTTCAGGAACTCGCAAAAGGGTAGTTGGCAAGTAGGTAGGTTGTGTGCGAGCCGGGCAGTGCGCCCTTCAAAAAAACAGGTAGAGCTAGTGAGGTGGCTTGCTTACGCAAGTACTGCTTGGGTGTCAGTATTAAAAAGTGCGTTGTAAAAGTATTGGCAGAAAGGCTCACTTATTATTCGCAAACTCGATAACAATATACGCGCTGGACAACTCGATTGTTTTTAAGGGTTTCCCTTACTGGCACAAAACGCCCCACCCTGCCTCGGCTTCGAGCCGGGCAGGGTGGGAAATTTCTGCGACCAGAAAGATTACATACTACCGCAGCAGCGCGACAGGCACCACGCGCACGCCCGACTCCGAGGAAACTTGCACGAAGTACATCCCGTCGCGGAACGCACTGGTTTCCAGCGTGAAACGGCCCAAACCAACGGGCAAATCCACACTGGTCATCGTGCGGCCTGCTGCATCGGTCACGGTCAACTTGGCTACGCCAATGGCATCTATCTCGATGGTCAATTCGTCGCGGAATGGGTTGGGCGAGCATTTGACCGACGGCGGGACAGCCAGCGGGCGCGCCGGCGAGGCCGCGCGGTTGCGAGCCGTGACCGACTGCTTTTGCGCCGCGTGGCTTTTGTCTTCCAGTTCGCTTCGGGTAGCGCAGTTTTCGCCCGTGAACACACAGACTTCGCCTGCATCGGTCAGCACGGGGCCTCTGGCTCCCAATGGGCTATCGGTGCCCCTGTCGCGGACATCCATATCGGCCAGATTGGCACTGACAGCCAGATATTCTCGGTCAACCGCGAGGGCGTAGCCGAATTGATCGCCCGAATCGCCGTCCCCGTTTGTGTAAGTACCGACGTGTCCCCAGTTGTTCGGGCCGCCCAACTCGCGGTGGAAGACATAGACTGCGCCCGCGTTCCCGTTTGCACGGATGGCCGTGACGTAAGCGTACTGGCCTCTGACGACGACGGTTTGCCCGAAGCGGTCGTTCGCGGCGGCATCGGGGGAGGTGAGTTTTTTCACTTGGCCCCAGTTGTTCGCGCCGCCTTGATTTTGGGCAAAGATGTACGCCGCGCCACGATAGCCGTTTTTGTTGGGCGCACCGACGATGGCGTATTCCTCGTCAAGCGAGACACTAACCCCGAATCCGTCGCCGACGGCGGGGTCGGAAGCGGTGAGTTTTTTCAGCTGGCCCCAGTTGTCGGTGCCGCCTTGGTCTTTTGCGAAAAGATAGGCTGCGCCCCGGTTGCTCGCGTTGCCGTTGGCACCGACGAGCAGCAATTCGGCATCGTCGCCGATGCTGACGGAGTTGCCGAAGAAGTTGTTGGCCGCGCCGTCCGAGGCGACTAATTTTTTCACTTGGCCCCATTTGTCGGTGCCGCCGGCATCTTGGTAAAAAATGTACGCCGCACCCTGTGCGGTGTTTGCCCCAATTTTCTTTTTGGCTGCGCCTGCAGCGACCACGCCGTCCGTGACCGAAACGGAGCCAGCGAAATAATCATAAGCCGCGCCGTCGGAAGCCGAGATTTTGGCGACTTGCGTCCAGATGGACGGGTACGGCCCCAGCGGATAATAAATGTAGGCGGAGCCTTGGTCGGTGATTGTCCCGAAGTTGTCGCCGTGCGCCCCGACGACCATCGTATAGCCGTCCATGGCGGCGGAATTGCCGAAATAGTCCACCGCCGCGCCGTCGGAGGCGACGATTTGCTGGATTTCCTCCCAACCCTCCCAGCCGTCGGTGATTTCGCCGAAGACATAAGCCGCGCCGCGTTTGTGGTGGATGCCCACTTTGTGGTCGGGCGCGCCCGCGACCATGAACCCGTTATTCATGGCCAAGCCGAAGCCAAGTTTGTCGCTGGCAGCCGCGTCGGAGGCTTCGCGGGTGTGCGTGTGCTGGTAATACAGAATGTCCAGCACGGTGATGAGGGCGGTGCAAGTGCTCGTGAGGCCAGCATCGTCGGTCACGGTGAGCGTGGCCGAAAGGTCATTTCCCGAATCGCAATTGAACTCGCGCTCCTCACCCGGCACATAAAAACGCAAACCTTTTCCGGGCGTGCAGTTGTCAAACGAGCCGTTGTCAATATCCTCAACATCGAAGCTGCCCTCGCCTGCCTCGTCGAGCGCGACGGTCAGGTCGCGGCAAATGGCGGTCGGCGGCTGCAAATCGCCAGTGGATGGGTCGGGG
>JBKBIC010000228.1:0-2200 GCA_046299435.1 Saprospiraceae bacterium | reverse complement strand
CGTCGCAATCGTAACCCGAAGTGGAGGTTGACCAGCCCGTGCCGGGGGAGATGCAATCGGTTTGGGTCTGGCGGTGGAAACCGTCGCCGTCTTCGTCGTAGTAATAAGTGGCGTAGGGATAGACGGAGAAATCAAGCGTGCGGGTGGCAGTGCAGCCGCTTGTGTGGGTGATGGTCACGCCATAAGTGCCTGTTTCCGAGACGTTTATCATGGACGTGTTTTCGCCTGTGCTCCACTGGTAGGCTGTGCCGCCGCTGGCGGTCAGGGTTGCGCTGTTGCCTTCGCAGGCGTAGGTCGGGCCATACGCGCTGGCAAAAATCGGCACGACGACAAGGGCCTGCGGACGGTATGGGTTGAAGCAGGCAGGTGCTTCGGAAAGGGTGCCGCCCACTTGGGCTTGGGCATAGTAATAGGTCGTTTGCGCTGGCGCGACTTTGAGCGTCGAACCAATGGCGATTTGGTTGCCGCCGCTGGCCGCGTCGTACCAAGCCACCACCGTGCCCGGCTGCGAAATGGCCGTGAGGGTGACGGAATCGCCGAGGCAAGCGGTAGTCGTCGTCGGGTTCACGGTGGGCCAGTTGAGCGCGGTCGTGGCAAAAATCACCGGCGAAAGATGCCAATCGCTCACATCCGTGCCGCAGTTGGTGCGGAACCAAGCGTAGTAAGTCGTGCCGCAATCCAGCCCCGTGAGGTTTTTGCTCGTGCCTGTTTGGGCCGCAAATGTGGGCGCGGTCGTGCTCGCCGGGGCCGTGTTTTCTGTCGAAAGATAAATGTCCATCGTCTGGGCTGCCGGGCAGGTGAACGCGGGCCAAGTGAGCGTCGCGGACGTGAAACCTACGCCCTCGAAACCCGTCCCAAAGGGCAAACCACAACTGACAGCGACCGTGACGTTGGCCGAGCAAGAGGCCGTGTTGCCGCCCAAGTCGGTGACGGTGAGCGTGGCCGTTTGGGTGCCGATTTCGGAACAATCAAATTGGCGGTCGGCCAATGGCATGGAAAACACGAGTTGGTTCGTGGGCGTGCAGCCGTCGGAGGAGCCGCCGTCGAAAGCTTGCGCGGTTCGGCTGGCGGTGCCGTCGTTGCCCAGCGTCACGGTGATGTCTTGGCAAATGGCTGTCGGCGGCGCACTGTCCAGCGAGGATGGGTCGGGGTCGTTGTCGTCGCAATCGCCCGCGCAGGTGGCCGTGCCGTCCATGTCCGCGTCGGCCTCGTCGTCGGGCAAGGTGCTGTCGCAGTTGTTGTCTTTGCCGTCGCAGATTTCGGGGTTGCCGGGGAAACGCGCCGCGTCCGCGTCGTCGCAATCGCCCGAAATGGCCGTCAGTTCATTTGCCAAAAAATGCTGGGCCGGGCGTTCGCAGGCGGTTTGGGTCGTGCCGTCGGAGTAGCCGTCGGCATCGGAGTCTTTGTACCAAGTTTGGCCGGGGAACTCGTTGGCATCGGAGTCGTCGCAATCGTCCGGGCCGTTTGTGCTGAGCACCCATTCGGCATCGCCGGGCGGATAGCAAAACGGAGCGGAGATGGTGTGCCAGCCATCGGCATCCGAATCGAGGTAATAGGTCGTGGTTTCGGCTGCGCCGGGGTTGTTGTCGTCGCAATCGCCGTACCCGGTGAGGCCGTCGTCCCTGCGCCAGCCTGCGCCGGGTGCGCCACAGGACTGCATAAAATTGGTGAACCAGCCGTCGCCGTCGGCATCCAAGTACCAGTTTTCGAGCGCGTGGGCATCCGAGTTGTTGTCGTCGCAGTCGTAACCCATCGTGGATGGGATGAAATTCGGCCCCGGAGAGCCACACACATTGTACGCTTCCAAACCTTGCGGGTGGTAGCCGTCGCCGTCGGCATCCATAAACCAGTTGGAGGTCGCGTACAAATCAGGGTTACTGTCGTTGCAGTCGGTGCCGAGCGTCATTTGGCTCCAATCCGCGCCCGGCGCACCGCAGTAAAAGCCGAAATCTCCGTGCCGCCCATCCGAGTCGCTATCCTGAAACCACATCTCGTTTTGGTAAGCATCGGGGTTGCTGTCGTTGCAGTCGTTGCCGACCGTCATTCGGCTCCAATCCGCGCCTGGCGCGCCGCAGTAAAAGCCGGAATCTCCGTGCCGCCCGTCCGAGTCGCTGTCTTGGTACCACGTTTCCTCCTGATAGGCATCGGGGTTGTTGTCGTCGCAGTCCTCGCCGGAGGTCGTGGTGGCGTAGCTGTTGCC
>JBKBIC010000227.1:0-7607 GCA_046299435.1 Saprospiraceae bacterium | reverse complement strand
TGGAGCGACAACGACCCAACGCTGAGCCTCGATGCCATCATCCCGTTCCAGCCGGGGCGCGAACGGCCGACGCATCTGTTCGTCGAATGGCGCACGCTCTCGGAGGAATTTTACCGCTACCACCTTTCGCTGGCCCGGCAGGGCGGCAACCTACCTTTGAGCGACCCCGATGCGGTGTTCAACAACGTGAACAATGGCTACGGCAACTTTTCGGGTTATTCCGTCGGCCACGATACGTTGCTGCTGCCGAAGTGAAACTATTTCCGCGCCGATTGATGTGAAAAAGGCAGCCCGTCGTGCGACGGGCTGCCTTTTTTAATTACTTGACTTTCAAAAATTTGTGGCTTATTGGAACGACACCACTTGCGAGCGGAACCCCTCGCGGAAGCTCATCTTGACGACGTAGTTCCCGGCGGGCAAGCCGTTGCGTTGCAGTACGAACGAGGAGCTGTTGATGTCGTGCGCGGTGCGGATGACTTGGCCGTAGGCATTGTACAGTTCCATGCGCTGCATGGGCTGGTCGTCGGCGGAGGTGAACGTGACCACGTCGCTGGCCGGGTTTGGCGCGGCGGTCAGCCGGATGCTGGCCGGGGCGATGGGTTCTTTTTCGCTGAGGATTTTGTCCACGCAGTCTTGCAGGCCGAGCGCGAAGCAGGCGCGTGGCGCGTAGAAATTGAAGATGGTGTCAATGTAAGGGATGGCCTTGCCCCGGTCGTTGTTGCAGGTCGCGGGCGCGGTCGGGACGAAGGAAGTCCATTCCCACGGCGAGGTGGTTTCGGGGATGGGCACGCCGTTGACGATGGTATAGGCGTTGTTGAAGGGATAGAGGCCGGCGGCTTTGTCCTTGAATCCGGCGGGCGATTTGGCGAAAGCGTCGTCGTGGTTGGCAGTGTAGATGGGTTGGCCGAGGAAGGAGTTTTGGTTGCCAAAATCTTCGGCCAGATGCTGAATGACGTAGCTGCCCTGCACGGTCACGACTTGCAGATTGGTGCCGGGCACGTTCACGATGCCCTCGCCGTAGGGTGCAAAGTTGTCGTAAGGTACCTGAAACGAAATCAGGGGTGTTTGGCCGGGGTCAACCCATGACGAGTCGGCGCAGGCACCGGCGAGGTTGACCGTCAACTGATAGTTGGACGTGTAGCCGACGTGGTTCGGGTAGTTGAGCGTGTCAATGCCGTTGGTGGCAGCGGGGTTCGGCACTTGGCCGACGCTGGTGCCGTTGATGTCGCCATTGACCTGCGGGATAATCATCGGGATGGGGTTGGTGGCCGGGTTTTGGTCGTGGTCCCAGATGAACTTGCCGCCCGGTGCTGTCGGGATTTTCAGGTAGTTGTCCAGCGTCATGGTGGCCAGGGCGACGTAGCCGCCCGTGCCTTGCCCCCAGACGACGATGCGGCTGGTGTCAATGCCCCAAGGGTTGCCCGCTTCGACGACCGATTTTTTGAAGTAGCGGATGGCCGTGCGTGTGTCCTGCACGCCGCGATAGGCCGCGTTGATGATGCCGTAACGACGCTCCACGTCGGTGGCGGCGAGCGGGTTCCAGCCGAGGCGGTAGCTCACGGCCGCTGCGACGTAGCCCATTTTTGCCAAACGGGTGCAGTATTCGACGATGGATGAGTCCTTGCGTGTGCCGCCGCAGGCACCGTTGAAGCCGCCTTGGTTCGGCGGTGCGGGGTTGAAGAAGGGCAGGAAGTTGCCCGTGTGCAACACCAGCACGAGCGGGCGTTTGGTCTCCGTGTCGCTGGCAGGGCGGTACACGTCCATGCGGAGCGGCTCCGGCACGGCTTGGTTGAAAACGGAGTAGTACAGCACCGTTGCGTTCACGCCGTAGGTCACGTTTGCGTCGGCGGTGATGTTGTCAAAGACGGGCTGCAAGTACCGTGTTTGCGCGTTGGCCGCACCCATAAAAAGGCCAAGCACCAGCAGGAGGAGTAGATTTAATCTTTTCATTGTGAATGAGTTGAGTAAAATGGTTGATGATGTTGTTGACGGTTGACGGTTGACGGGATTAACCGTCTGTCGTCAACCGTTTTTATTTCATTTCAAAATTGTACGTCGCACTGATGTAGGCCATGCGCCCGATGCGCGGCCCGCCGTAGGTCTGGAACTGGGCGTTGTCGAATGCGGCTTTCAGTTTGGAGCGGCCCTGCGGGTCGTCGCGGAAAAGCGGCGCGATGCCAAAGATGTTCGTCGCCCCGATTTTGAAGGTCGTGTTCCAGCGTTTGATGGTGCAGTTCCATTGTGCGTCCACCATGTCGTAGGTCGGGATGAAGCCCGTGAACTGCGGCGAACCCTCGAAAAGGAAGCCCTTTATCCATTTGTAGGTCACATTCCAGCCCGTCTGTTTCAGTCGGCCTATGCGAATGTCCCTGCCTGAAACGCCGATGTTGAACTTGTGTTCCGGGGTGTTGAAGGCCGGGATGATGGGGTCGTCCACGTCAACTTTGTTCAGTTTGTTCCAAGAGTAGTTGCCGCTCAACTGGTAGTAAGTGCGGAAGTAATAGTTCAGCCCGATGTTGAAGCCTTGCGTGGTCACGCGGTTGCGGGAGTTGGCCGCCACACGATAGACTTGCAGTTTGGACACATCCACGAAGCCGCCCGTCACCGGCACGTCAATGCCGATGTTGTAGCCGATGAAGTCGTCGTAAATGTTGAAGTAGTAACCGGCATCGGCATAGATTTTTTCCCAGAGCGTGGTGCGGTAGCCCAGTTCGATGGTCTTCACTTTTTCGGGTTGGATGGGCGGCGCGTTGAAATACACGAATTTCGAGGGTTGCGGTGCGGTGGGGTTCGAGATGCCTTCGGCGAAGGACTCGACGGTCACGAGGCTGTCGAAGCCGTTGAGGTTGCCGAGCAGGATGGCGCGGCCCACGTTCAAGAACAGGAACTGGTCGGTCAGCGTCGGGTTGCGGATGGCCGAGGAGAAGGTGAGGCGCAGGTAGTTGTTTTTGTTGGGGTTATAGACGACAGAGGCCATTGGCGTGAAGAGCAGGTCGAAGTTTTGGTTCTTGTCGGCCCGCAGCGTCCCGGTCAGGATGATGCGGTCGTCGGCCACCTTTTTTTCCACGCCTGTGTAAAGGCCGAACTCGCGGTTGCGGATTTTCCGGTACGTCGAATCAATGATTTGCCCGGCGGCGTTGCGCTCATAAATCGCTGTGTCCGAGAAGATTGTGCCTTCCGAGTAGGGGCTGTATTGCCGGAAATTGCCGCCCACGACCCAGTAGCTCGCCCATTTCGGCTGGAAACGGTATTCGCCGTGTACATGGTAGAGCGCGGATTTGTCGAAGAAGCGCGTGCCGCCTGCCCGGCCCGATTTGGTGGACGTGATGCGGTCGAACTCTTGCTGGAACTCCGGTGTGCCCGGTTTCATGAACGGCTGCGACACCGAACCCGGCTGTGTCGAAATCCCGTTGGCGAACACCTCCGCTTGGCTGTGCCAGAGGGCGAGGCTGTCTTGGTAAGTGGCGAACCACTGCGCTGCAGCGTCGTAGTCAAACGTGCTGGTCACTTGGCCGGTTTGTGGGTCGAACACGGTGACGAGTGAGGGGTAGCCGAGTTCTTTCATCCGTTTTGGGATGTTGGCAAAATTCGTCCACCAGTTCGAGTAGTCCTTGCCCCAGAGGGAATTGTTTTTGGCAGCGTTTTGGAGCCGCAGGGCGGTGAAATACGGGTCGTAAGAATTGCCAGCGTCCTCGTTGGTAGCGTAGGCGCGGATGAAAAACTTGTCTTTTTGCCGGAATTCGATGCGGTTTTGATAAAAAAGGATGTTCCGCAGGCTGAAACGGTTGTCGCCCTGATAGACCGTCGTGCCGCTGCCGAGGCTCGATGACAGTATCAGCTCCGGCGAATCGAACTCTTTGTTCGGGTTGGTGCGGAAGTGCACAGCGGCGTTGGCCTTCACGTTGCGGGTGCCGTAGTCCACCAAATCCACCTCATCGTAGCCCGTGCGGTGGAAAACTTGCAGGCCATAGGCATTGGCCCACGCGGACTCGCCCGTCAGGTCGTAGGCGGCCTGGTACTCGTCGCCGTAGCGGTTTACTGCGTCGTACCGGCCCGGATTGTTGCTCGCCGAGCGGCTTTCGTACACCGGGTCGTAGTTGTCGGCTACCCAGTCGTTGGCGCGTAGGTGGTAAAAATTGAGCTTGTAGGCCAAAAACTCGCGCTGATTTTTGTTTTTGAAAGCTTGTGCCCAACGAACTGCCCCCTCGAACAGGTTGCGCTCGCCGCTTTTCAACAGCGCGCCCAAGCCTTTGTGCAGGAACGGGTTTTTGGATTCCATCGCAATCACGCCATTAAAAGCATTGGGGCCGTAAAATGCGCCGCTCGCGCCGGCCACCAATTCCACGCGGTTCACATCCAATTCGGAGGCACCCAAAAAGTTGCCCAGCGAAAAATTGAGGCCGGGGGCTTGGTTGTCCACGCCGTCAATCGTTTGCAGCGAGCGCACCGGGCTAGTGGAGTTGAAGCCGCGCGTATTAATAATGGTGAAGCCGAGGCTGGCCGTCGTCAAATCCACGCCTTTCAGGTTGCCAAGGCCGTTGTAAAAGCTCACCGCTGGGGTCTCTTTGATGGCGATTGCGTCCAAGTTTTCGACCGTCAGCGGCGCGGCTTTTTGTTTTTCGTCAATGCGCTGGCCTTTGATGATGGCTTCGGCGATGATGACCGTGTTTTGCGACAGCCGCACGTCCACACGGTTGCTGGCATTCGCCACGTCCACCGTCTGGTCAACGTAGCCTGTGTAAGTGATGCGGATTTTGACGGGCAAGGCGGGCACTTTCAGCGTGAAATTCCCCTCGTAATCCGTGATGGTGCCACCGCCGCCGCCCACGATTCCGAGCGTCGCCCCGATGAGTTCTTCGCCTGTCTCTGCGTCGCGCACTTTGCCTTTGACGACAGTTTGAGCCGAGGCAGCAGTTGCGAAGAGCACGATTGCCAACAGGCTGGTTATCAAATTTTTGTGAAATTGCTTCATGCGGTGAATATCTTGTTTGCCGATAAATCTTGCCCTAAAACATACGGTTAACAAACCGTGTTTGTCGTGCAAAAGAAGCAAGAAAATTTGATTCCTATTTTAAAATTGGGGACGCTGGACGATAGATGTCAGAAGCCAGATTTAAGATGCCAGATGTCAGATTTCAGATGCCAGATGTCAGATTTCAGATGCCAGATTGGTAGATTTGAGATGCCAGAGCAAGCCAAACCGATGAAGGTCTGAAATCTGAAATCTACCAATCTGACATCTGAAATCTCAAAAACTCACAAGTCAATCTGGAACGACAGTATCGGGGTCAGGCCCGATTGTTCGCGGAAAACCCACTGGTTAAGGTCGGGGTCGTAGGTGCGGTTCAGCGGGTCAATGTTGCGCCGGTTCGTCACGTTCTGGATGTCCAGCGCGAGCGACCACGCATTTTTCGGGTTGTTTTTCCGGTAGGCCACGCGCAGGTCGCTGCGGAAATAGGCGGCCACTTTTTCCGAAAAAGCCCGCGCTTCGTCCAAGAGCGGCTCCGGCGAAAAACGCGAGACGGTCTGCCCGGCCAGCAGCGGCGTGAGGCGTTGGCCGCCGTTGTAAAGGTTTTTGGAGCTGATTTGCAGCACCGCCGATTTTTTGAGCGTCCATTCTTGGCCGCTGGTCAGCATGGCCGAAAGGCCGCTATCGAACGCCGTAGGGTGCTCGCGGCCACTCGCATCGGTGTACCGCGAACGCGACCACGAGCCGCCGAGAATGAGAAATGTCCCGCCCGAAAACGACTGTTCAATACTCACATCAAGGCCCAAGTTTTGCCCTTTGCCCGTGTTCGTCAGCTGGTGCCGGGCAAAGCCGTCAATTGTGTTCAGGATTGACCAACTGCTGCCCGGCGTGGCGGCCACTGGCACGTCGCGCATTTGCTGGAAATACACCTCCATGTGCAGCCGCCGCGTGCGGGCGAAGGTCAAGTCGTAGGCCGCCACCGTGTGCTGGGCGCGGATGAGGCCCGCGTCGCGGTTGACCTCCACGCCGTTGATTCTTGTGAAATAATTGCCCAGCGGCAGCACACGCCCGTGCAGGCCCCAAGCGAGGCTAAGTGATTGATTTTCAGAGACATTGTACTTCGCGCTCAGGCGCGGCTCGATGCTGTACGAACGGTTCAACTCGAAGGATAGAGTGTGCAATCCGACATTCAAAGTCCAGCGCGGGGCCGGGCGGAGGCGCAGCTGGGCGTAGGTCTGGACGAGCCGCACGGTGCCGTCGGCACCCAGGGAAGTGGAATCGCCGAGCGTCGTGCGGTCGAATTTGTACGGCATCTCGGTCAGGAAAAAACCCGTTTTCAGCGAGGCCCGCGGGCTGATTTTTTTGTTCAAAAACGAGGACAAGACGAGCCGTTTTTCGGTATAGCGTTCGTCGTTGACCGTGAACCGCGCCCGCGCCGCGTTGAGTGTGTCGTTCACAAAATCAATGTGTTGGCCCATGGCGGCCACGCTCGTTTTGACGTAGGCATCGCCAGGCAGGAGTACCGAATGCGTAGCCCCGATGGCACCCATGTTCGTGTCGAAATCGCGGGTGAAATAGTCGGTGTACGATTTCCAGTCGGCGGTGTCTTCGACGGCGTTTTCGGTCTCGTGGCTCAGGCCGCCAATGCCCCAAAGGCTGAACAAATGCCGTTTGTTTTTGGTCGGCAAATGCAGGTTGAAGGACAAATCCTGAAACGTGTTGTCCACGCGCTCACCGACGAGGTGCAGGCCGAGTTTATTCAAAATGCCGAGCGTGGAGTAGCGATAATTGACCAGATACGTCGCGCCGCCGCCTTTTCGGAACGGGCCTTCGGTGCTGAAATCGAGGCCGAGCATCCCGGCGCGGAAAGTGTACTCGCGTTTGTCGGCGTTCCCTTTTCGGAGCCGCACGTCGAACACGCCGGAGTATGCATTGCCGTATTCCGCCGGGAACGCGCCCGTCGAGAAATCCGAGTTGGCGAGCATCGAAATGGAAAAGATGGTGATGCCGCCGCCCGACGAGCCGCGCCGCGCAAAGTGGTTGGGGTTCGGGATGTCAATGCCTTCGAGCCGCCACAGGAGGCCGATGCCGGAGTTGCCGCGCACGATGATGTCCGAGCGGCTGTCGCGGCTGGGCTGCACGCCGGGGAAACTCATGGCCATGCGGCCGGGGTCGTTCGCGCTGGCGGCGTAACGTTGCGTCTCGTCCACCGAAAATGAGCGGGCACTGAGCAGGCTGGCCTCGTTGATGGGGTCGCTGCCGCGCCGCGTGGCCGTGACGACGACCTCCGTGCTTTTGACGGCGGCCTCGGTCAGCTCGATTGGCAGGTTGGTTTCGCGGGCCGAGTTGACGATGAGTGCGTCGCTGACCCATGTCTCGTAGCCGAGGTACGAGCACTGCACCACCACGCGCCCCAGCGGGCTGCGGAGGGCGAATTTGCCCGCCTCGTCGGTCGTGGCACCGACGGGCGGCGACACGTCGCGGAGGCTGACCGTCGCGCCCACGAGCGGCTGGCGGGAGTCTTTGTCGAGCACCGTGCCGGTGAGATTTTGGGTCGTGGTTTGGGCGAGGCAAAACAGCGGCAACAGGCTGATTGCCAAAGAAATGAGTTGGGTTTTCATGACAGGCAGGAAATGGG
>JBKBIC010000226.1:0-7630 GCA_046299435.1 Saprospiraceae bacterium | reverse complement strand
ATATCATCAAATTTTACCCTCGTTTTGTCTTTGTCTTCCCATTCAAATTCTAGACTTACTTTTCCCTCGAATATTTTTATGTCTGCACCTATTTCAACTGTTCCGTTTTTTAGTTTAGGAAACAACCTTCTTATTCCAGAAACTTCATCGTCAAGTTTTGGGGCAAGTACACATTTGCGGTATTTTTCCCAGTTTTCATCTTCCAAGAATACATTATCCTCTAAATTAGAAATCAATTTCACAATGTGTCGATGAAAATACCACTCCCAAATATTTACATAGTCTTCGCTTTCAAAAGAACCTTCATTCTTGTCTGTCAATACAGCATTAGCGGCTTTTGAAAAGGATTGTCTTTCGTTTTCTTTAAATTCACTTTTGAATAAAATGAAAGTGGATAAGGCGGTTCTATGCTTTTCAACATTCAAAGCAATATACCTTAACAGGGCTGTTTTTCCAGTCCCTTTTAGTCCTGTAACATAAAATCTTGACCCATTAATAAAATAATCAAGTACAAAATTTTCAGGTAATTGAAAGAATGCTAAAAATCTTTGTTTCTCTTCTTCTGAATTCGTTAAAAGCTCGTGTTTGGCATCTGTATCGCCAAAATAGAAGTCTTTAAATTTTATGTTTTCCATGATTTTATTTTTAATTGCTACGCCCGTCATCTGTTGTCCGTTAACTTCTCTAATAAGCTAGATTGACAGATAAGTTTAAGGGCGTAATGTGAGCGGTGGATTAAGTAAATATGCAATAGTTGTTAATGGATTGGAAATTGGGGCTATCCAGAGGGCCGTCTCCCTGTCCAGCCTTTCGAGCTGTCAGGCATCAAGTCCTGCCTACGCCCAAAAGTACACCGCCCCCACAAATTACAAAATCCTCTCCTGCAAAAACCTCACAAGGCCCCCAAAATATTCCGCTCCACCCGCGCCAGCAAGTCGGTTGCTTCGTGGCGCACGAAGGCCCGGCCTGTGATTTTTTCGTACAGTTCGATGTACCGGTCGGTGATTTCGGCCACGAATGCGTCGGGCATGGCGGGCATTTGCTGGCCGTCTTTGCCTTGGAAGCCATTGGCAATCAGCCACTCGCGCACGAATTCCTTGCTCAGTTGGCGTTGTTTTTCGCCCCGCGCTTGGCGTTCGGCATAGCCCTCGGCGTAGAAATAGCGCGAACTATCGGGCGTGTGGATTTCGTCCATGAGCAGGATTTGGCCGTCTTTTTTCCCGAATTCGTATTTCGTGTCCACCAAAATCAGCCCCTGCGCGGCTGCCATTTCTGTGCCGCGTTGGAAAAGCGCACGGGTGTACGCCTCCATTTGCGCGTAATCCTCCGGGCTGACCAAGCCTTGCGCCAAAATCGCCTCCCGCGAAATGTCCTCGTCGTGCCCGGCCTCGGCTTTGGTCGTGGGCGTGATGATGGGCGTGGGCAGGCGGTCGTTTTCGCGCAGGCCGTCGGGCAGCGGCACGCCGCAGAGTTCGCGCCCGCCCGCCGCGTAGGTGCGGGCCGCGTGCCCGGCCAAGTAACCCCGGATGACCATTTCGACGCGCACGGGTTCGCAGCGGTGGCCGATGGCCACGTTCGGGTCGGGCGCGGCGAGGAGCCAGTTGGGGCACACGTCGCGGGTGGCTTCGAGGAAGTACGTAGCGATGCCGTTGAGCACCGCGCCTTTGTGCGGGATGGGGCGCGGCAGCACATGGTCGAAGGCCGAAATGCGGTCGCTCGCCACCATGACGAGCCGCTCGCCGACGGTGTACACATCGCGGACTTTGCCCCGATAAAAGGCCGTCTGGCCGGGCAATTGGAAGTTTGTTTCAGTGATTGCGTTCATCAAACGGGTGTGGTTTTTTGCCCACAGATGAATCTGTGGGCTGTAAATGAAAAATCCTGCCGGATTTTTGACACCCCTTTGCCCACAGATTCATCTGTGGGCAAAGGGCCAAGCAAAGGTCTTTTTTTCCGAAAAAAATCCGCTCTGCGCCCTGCACCAAACCCATTTTTCCCCACAAGTGATAGAAAAAAATATGCACCGCCGCCCGCGCCGCGCCTTTACACTCTGAACCCCTCCCTGTACTTTTGCTCCCCGAAACAAGCCGCTCTCGGTGGATTTTCCACCGTTTAATCAACGCAAAGGACAACAGGGCCGCGCCCGCGATTTCTGCAAAACCAACCTTTGCCACCCGCCCGCACGGTGCTTGTGCTCCTTAATCTGCCCCAAAACGGTTCTGAAAACCGGCCCCCGTCCGCCTTTTTTGCCCTTTCCAAGTGTTGAGTTTTGGGTTTGTGAACCTCGGTTCATCGCCCATCGTTCATCGCTTATCACTGCATACTATGGACATAGCATATCTGATACGCATCCTTGCTCGCCGCAAATGGCTCATTTTTTCGGTCATGCTCTCCGCAGCGGCAGCGATGTACTTTCTCATCGGTCGCAAACCGGAGCAATACCGTGCCTCGGTCATCCTTTCGACAGGCATAGTCAATTATAAAGGCATCAATTCGAGCGGCGACGATGCGTTCGTACAGCAGTTCCAAATCGAGAACGCTTTCTCCAACCTGATTGAGTTCGTGCAGTCGCGCTCCACCATCAAACTCCTGACAATCAGGATGTTGAAGCACGACCTTTCTGCCGATGGCGGCAGCAACCCAGAGCCAGCCTTCCGGCAGCCGAACCAAAAACTCTCTCAATTCACGCCCGAAGAAGCCCAAAAACTGCTCGCCGAAATCAACGCCGTCAACCTCGACACCATCAATGACCCGTCGTTCAGCCAACAGTTCGACTACCTTTTGGACAAAGTCGCCCGTGCCTACGGCTACGACCACGATGCCATCCATCGGAGCTTGGAGGTGAAACGGAAAGGCGAGACAGATTACCTGACCATTGATTTTGTCAGCGAGGATGCACGGCTTTCGCAGTTTTTGGCGAACACCTACGTCAGTCAATTCATGACGTATTATCAGAATTTGCGGCAGCGCGAAAACAAGAACAAGGTGGATTTCTACGGCCATCTCGTCGCCCAAAAACAGGCGCAGATTGACACCATAGAGGAAAAAATCTATCTCTACCGCCGCCAAAAAGGATTGGCGACTTTCAACAAACAGGCCGAGGATTTGGTCAACCAAATCTCGCAGCTCCGCATCCAACGCCAGCGCGCCGAGGCCAAACGCAACGCTTCCGAAAAATCGGTTGACCGTCTGGACACCTACATTGATGACAAACAAAGCCTCTATTCCGACGAAACCCGCGACCGCGTGGTGGACAAATACGCCGTGCTTGACCTGAAAGAAAAGGTGGACAAACTCAAACAAGACCTCCTGAAAGCAGGCGGCAAGAACCCAAAACTCGAAAAAGACCTCGCCGAAGCAGAGGCTGAATACGCCACCGCGCTCCGCAACTCGTCGCGCTCCATCGCCCGCGCCCGCGACAAACAGCGCGAGGAGGGCATCAAAGACGACCTCTATCGCACCAAAGTGGACGTTGACCTCGAAGGCATTGACGCGACGCAGAGCGTGGCAGAACTGAACTCGCAAATCGGCTACCTCGAAAACCGCCTGCGCGAATTCGTCGGCGACGACCAGACCATCAGCAACATGACCATCGAGCAAAACCGCGCCACCGAGGAATTCACGAAACTCAACGACAAACTGAACGAGGCAAAACTCGCCTACCAAACCAACGAAAACCCGCTGAACATCATCGAAAACGCCCAATTCCCGGAGTGGCCGGAGGGCAACCGCCAGACGCTGCTCTCGGTTTTTGCGGGCATCGTGGCCGCCACTTTGACCATCATCGTGCTGTTTTTGTTGGCCTTTTTCGATAGCAGCATCCAGTCGCCGCAGATGTTCCGGCGGTACACCAACGACCTGCCGCTGCTCGGCGCGGTCAATACTGTGAAACTCAAAAACCTCGACCTCAAACAAGTCTTTTCCACCAATGGCGAAATGCCGCAGTACAAAGAGTTCCGCGAAAACCTGCGGAAATTGCGGACGCTCGTGCTGCAAAGCAGCGGCAAGGTTTTCCTGTTCGTCAGCACCAAGCCGGGCGAGGGTAAGTCGTTCGCAATGAATGCGTTAGCCCATTCGCTGGCCGCCAACCACAAGCGCGTGCTGCTGCTTGACACCAACTTCAAAAGTGCCTCGCTCAGTCGTTTCGCCGACGAGCCATCGCCCAATTCCGCGCTGCTCAACCGTGCCTTGCGCGAACACGGCCTGACCGATGTGTTCCAATTGAAGAACAACTCCGCCGGGTTTTCGCTCCAAAACGTGGACGTGCTCGGCAACACAGGCCGCCACCAAAGCCCGCTGGAAATGATGAATGCCACCGCGTTCCGCAACTTTCTGGCTGATTTGGGCGAGAGCTACGATTACGTTTTCATGGAAGCAGCCGCGATGAACGTCTATTCCGATGCCCGCGAATTGGCTCCGTTCGCTGATAAAGTGATTGCCATCTTCAATGCTGGTTCTACGATAAAATCTATTGACCAAGAATCAATCGCTTATTTGCAGGCCATGAACGGCAAGTTCGCTGGCTCTGTCCTGACAGAAGTTGATTTGAAAAACATCTACTGAACAATGATGAGTGATAAATGATGAATAACGCGACTCATCACTCATCACTCATAGTTCATCATTTTTAAACTATGAACAACTATTGGGTGCGCTCCGGGCTATTGACCTTGCTGGAAAAAGGTTCGGGATTGGTGTTCGCCCTTGGCACGGCGGTCATGCTGTTGCGCGGGCTGACGAAGGCCGATTTTGCAGCGTGGGGCGTGTTCCTCATTTTCACTTACTTTCTGGAAATGGGACGCAGTGGCCTGATACAGAACGGGTTAGTTCGATTTTTGAGCACTCAAAAAGACAACTCAGCGGTGTACGCCCGCATCACGACGGCCTCGCTCGCGCTCAATTTTCTATTCTCCATTGTCTCTAATTTTCTATTGTGGCTTGGTCTTGACTGGATTTGCCAGCATTATCAAGTGCCGCAGTTGGTCGCAGTGCTGCCCGTCTATTTCATCACCAATTTTGTCATGGCCGTTTTTTACCACTGCAATTTCGTGCAGCAGGCCAATTTTGAGTTTCGCGGCATTTTTTGGAGCACGTTTTTTTTCCGGGGCAGCCTGTTCGCGTGGGTGCTTTTTTGCTGGCTGACGGGCGCGGAAATCCAGTTACCCCACTTGGCCTGGGCCATGTTGGCCGGGGCGTTTTTGGGCACAATGGCCAGTTGGTTTTTTGCCCGCCCGTTTTTGAATCATGCTAAAACAATTGATTTTCAATGGGTTGGGCGACTGGTCGGCTTTGGGAAATACGTCCTCGGCACCAACCTGAGCACCATGTTTTACAAAAACATAGACAAGCTGACGCTCGGCAGCCTGCTCGGCCCGGCGGCTTTTGCGGTGTACGACGCGGCGGGAAAAATCACGCAATTGGTCGAGGTGCCGTCGTTCAGCATCGCCGCCGTCGTGTTCCCGCAGAGCGCGGCCCGCATGGAAACGGAGGGCAAAGCAGGCGTAAAAAGTCTTTACGAGCGTTCGGTAGCCGCCATCCTCGCACTGATTTTGCCGTTCGTGGTGCTGGTTTTGCTGTTCGCCGAGCCGATTGTCTGGCTGTTTGCCGGCGAGCAATACATGGACTCGGCGGGCGTGCTGCGGCTGACGGCTTTCTTCGGGCTGTTCATGCCATTTGCCGTGCAATTCGGGACAATTTTGGACTCGACCGGACGGCCAGCCACTAATTTTCTCTATACTTTTTTTACTGCCTTCCTGAATCTGGGATTGAGTTATTTATTCATTCAAAAGTTCGGATTGTTCGGGGCGGCCTTCGCAACACTGGCGGGCTATTCCGTCAGTTTTGTGTTGATGCAAAGACTTTTGCACAAAGACTTTGGGATAAATGCGCTTAACGTGTTTCGGCACATCCCGGATTTTTATATCACAGGCTTCAATCTTGTTCGCAAAAAACTTGCTCCGATTGGATAGGATAGAATAGCGGATGAAACGGATTGTGGGGATTAGAGCGGATTATTATAAAGTCGGTTGTTGTTCGTTCAATCCGTTTCATCTGTTATTCTATCTTGCTCAGCGAAGGAAACAATCACATGAACAACCACGACATCGTTTTTTTCACGCTTTTCCGCACAGACAATCCGTACTCGTCCATTTCGCTGAGCATGGCGAAAGAACTGGCGAAGACGCGGCGCGTGTTTTACGTCAACCATCCGTACTCGCTCAAAGACCTACTGACCGGGCTGAAAAGCGGCGACAAAACCCTGCGCCAACGCCTCGCGCACTTGCTCACCGGGCGGATTCGGTACGAACGCTTGGACACGATTCCGCACAATTTCGTGGCCGTGCAGCCACCGCTGACCTTGCCCATTAACTGGCTGCCGCCGGGCCGCATCTATGATTTTTTCCAAAGGCTGAACAACGGCATCATCCTTCGTGCCATTCGCAAAGTGTTGAAAGACAACACAGTAAGCGACTACGTTTTCATCAATTGCTACGACCCGTTTTACGCCGGGCACCTGCCGAAAAGCATGGGCGCACGGCTTTCGATATACCACTGCATTGACGACATCACGCAAAATGCCTACACCGCTCGGCACGGGACGCGCCTCGAAAACGAGGCCGTGCGCCACGCCGACGTGACGCTGGTGACTTCCACGAACCTCAAAAAACTGCGCGAGCCGTTCTCCGACCGCATCGAAACGTACTTCAATGCAGCCGACAACTCGGTTTTTGAGCGGGTTTTGACCGAGAAATTCCCGCGACCGACCGAACTGGCCGGGCGCACGGGCAAGGTCATCGGGTTCATCGGCAACTTGGACGAATTGCGGATTGACTATCCGTTGCTGAAAAAAATCGCGCTGGCGCACCCCGACAAAACCCTGTTGCTCATCGGGCCAATCAATAGCCCCGAACCCGCGCAAATCGGGCTGGACAAACTGCCGAACATCGTGTTTGCGGGCAGCCGACGGCTTGACGAGTTGCCGCCGTTGTTGCAGCACATTGACGTGGCGTTGATTCCTTTTTTGAAAAACACATTGACACGCAGCATTTACCCACTAAAAATCAACGAGTATTTGGCCGCCGGGAAGCCTGTCGTGGCGACGAGCTTTTCGGACGACATCCGCACGTTCGGCGAGGTGATTTATCTGGCCGACGACCACGCGGATTTTATCAATGCGATTGACGTGGCGTTATCGGAAAACGACCCGCAATTGGGCGAACGGCGCGTGGAGATTTCACGCTCCAATTCGTGGCCACAGCGGATAATCCAGTTGGACAGAATTATTGAAAAATACACCTCAAAAACAGCCGCCCAAAAACTCAAAACCCAAAACTCAATACTCAAAACCGAAGCATGAAACAGCCAAAAATTCAATTGACACAGTACCAAAGATTCATCGAAGGCATGATGCACACGATGATTATACTATTGGTTTTGGGGTTGTTTTTGAAAGTCTTGATACTGTGACCAACTACCTCGCACCCCAGCCCACAGATAAATCTGTGGGCTGGGGATAAAAAATCTGATAGATTTTTGAGAGAAAGCAATTTTGCCCCCTCGAAATCCGGCGGATTTTCTGGACTCAACCCACAGATAAATCTGTGGGCTGGGGATAAAAAATCTGATAGAT
>JBKBIC010000225.1:0-7640 GCA_046299435.1 Saprospiraceae bacterium | reverse complement strand
ACACGAAATGCAAAACGCCCAGTCCAGTTACCTGCAAACCATCGAGGCCCTGCTCGAAGAAAACGAAATTGACAAGGCCCTCGACGCGCTGCTCGAACTCGACAAACAGACCAACGCAGGCATCCGGCAGGATGTCATCCTGCAATCCGGCAACTACAAAGAGGCCGAAAAAGCCTTCCAACGCGGGCTGATTGGTTTTGAGGAGTACAGCCGGAACAAGGCCAAACTGCGGTATTTCCTTTCCGAATTGATGAAAGAGGTGCCGCAAAAACTCAAACTGAACGCCCAAATCCAAGGGCTGGGCGCGTACCGTTTCGAGGTGCCAGACGACGTGCGGCTCGAAAAAATCATCGGCGCGAAAAACAGCCTGCTGAAAATCAACTGGCTCGAAAAAGCCCTCCGCGCCTCGCGGGCCGTCTGCCGCGTCGTGTGCGACAACGGCGAGCTGGGCACGGGCTTCGTCACGCGGGAAGGCTACCTTTTCACGAACCAGCACGTCCTGAAAACCGCCGACGTGGCCCGCACGGCACGGGTCGAGTTCAACTACGAAGTGGACGCAAGCGGCGCGGTCAAATCCCGCACGACGTACAGCCTCGATGCCGCGACCTACGTCGCCAGCCCGCCGGAGCAACTGGATTTTGCCCGCGTGAAAATCGTGGACGACCCGAAAAACCCGCTCGCGCAGTGGGGCTTTGTTGAGTTCGATGCCACCGCTTTGCCCGCCGTCGGCGATGCCGTCACCATCGTGCAGCACCCAAAAGGCCAAGACAAACAAATCGCACTGAACGCCAACGACGTGCTCGGCCAGCGGGCGCAGTGGGTGTTTTACACCACCGATACGGAGCCGGGCAGCAGCGGCTCGCCGGTGTTCAACCAAGATTGGAAGGTCATCGCGCTGCACCACGCCGGGCGTGCCAATGCCGAAATCAACACACGCGGCGACCGCGCCGAGGCCAACGAGGGCGTGCTGTTCCGCGATATTTTCAAGTTTTTGGAATCGAACGGCAAAGATGTGCCAGCCAGCGGCGGCAGCCCGGCTGCTGGCCGCGAATCCACGCAAGGCACTGGTTTAGAATCCGTTGCGAACACGCCGACGACCAATCCCACGCCGCCGCCCAACCCCTCCCCGGCGGCTCCGCCCAGCGGCCCGCCGAAGTTCGTGGTGCTCTACGACGAGGCCGACGCGCTGCACGGCAAAGCCCTGAACAAGCATTGGGCCGTGCTGAAACTGACCAAAAAAATCAGCGTCTTCAACCTCCACGCCGACGTGAAACCGGGCGAAGACCTCGACCAACGCGCCGACGCGGAACTGACCGACGCACGAGTGGTGGTCGCGCTCATCACCCCCAATTTTTTCAACTCGGACACGCCGTTCGCCAAGCTGCTCGCCGCCCGCGAGGCGGGCAAAACGGTCGTGCCCGTGCTGGTGGAAAAATTCGACTTGGAGGGCACTGGGCTTGAAAAACTCAAATCGCTGCCCACGCAGGGCCGCACGATTTCCGACTTCCCGAACGCCGACACGGCCTGGGCAGAGGTGGTGGAAAACCTGAAACGGGCCGTGTGAGACCCCAGAAACCCAGAAAACAAAAAAAAGGGAAACAGGCGGCTGCGCTGTTTCCCTTTTTTATTGAGTGAAGAAAAAGTTGAGTTGGCTTTATCAGGATTGGAGGGCGTTGCCCTCACCGAGTATCCGCATGGCAGCGTCCAAGATGGCCGTGTCTTCCAGATGCACGATGCCTCCGTTGGGGCCGGGTTCGAGGTGCCATTCCACGATTTTGCCGTCGGAGTAGTTGTGGGCACCGAAATAATTGCGCACGGTTTGTTCCTCGATTTGCAATTCGTCGGCGATTCGGGCGATGCTCCCGGTCGGGAGTGCGTGCTTGATGCGGCGGAGTTCTTCAAAAGTAATGTTCATACAGCACAGATTTTGGTGAACGATTGATGACTGAAATATGGGTTTTTATGCCCATGAAAGTTTGTGAAAGGTAGGCCGCCCCTATTTCAATCTCCAAGCAAACGGGGCGAAATTTTTTCGCTTTTCGGGGCTTGCGCCGCGTGGCAAAATCAGGTACGGTTTTTGCCAAAAGTGGCGCGAAAGTTTTTTCAAAGCAATGTTGGCAAGGCCGCCTGATGCTCACGGAAGCCGCCAGCCGTAATCCTCCCGCACATTCTCCCCTCGCTTGCACACCGCCGCCCGCCAATCCCTTGTGGGCCATTTGAAAACCGGCCGCTCGCCCTCCCAAAGGGTGCAGTCGCCCGACCAATCACCCATTTCCAATCCAATTCGCAATCGGCAAAACCCGTCTCATGGGCTTTGCCAATTATTGTTTTTCATGCTCAACGCTTTCAAAATCAACGCCTTACCACAATTTCATTCAAATACTCATTTTATGAACAAGGTTTACAAGACACTCTTCCTCCTGTTGCTCGGCTGCTCCCCGATTTTCGCGCAAGTGCCCGGCGCGTTCTCGTACCAAGCCGTCGCCTGCGATGCCGACGGGAATGAACTGGTCGAACAAAAAATCTCCGTGCGCACCACCATCCTCAAAGACGGCGCGAACGGCATCCCGCAATACGCCGAAGTCCACATCACCGACCCGCAGGGCAATTTCCTGAAAACCGATGCCTTCGGCCTGTTCACCGTCGAGTTGGGCAAAGGGGCCTTGCAGCCCGGCTCGCCCGTCCAAAAAATCGAGGACATTGACTGGGGCACCGGCAACTACTGGCTCCGCGTGGAAATGGACCCGACGGGCGGCTTCAATTTTTCGTTCATCGGCACCAACCGCCTGCTGTCCGTGCCCTACGCACTCTACGCGGCCAAAGCGAAACGCGCCGACAAAGCCGACTCCGCCGACCACGCCACGACCGCCGATATCGCATTGGACATTGACTGGACGAACGTGAATTTCAACAACATCGTCGTGCCCAACTCGGTCAAATCCGACACCTCGAAATTTGCCTTCCTCGCCCAACTTGCCATCAACGCCACGAACGCCGTCAACGCTCAAACGGCCGTCAACGCGACCAATGCTGTCAACGCGCAAAACGCCATGAACGCCCAGCACGCCGTCAAATCCGACACGGCACTTTATGCCCTCAAAGCTGGCATGGCAAACATGGCGACCACCGCCACGAACGCCACCAATGCCCAAAACGCGCAAAATGCCGTCAACGCGACCAACGCCCAAAATGCGGTGAACGCCAATTTTGCATTGGAAGCCAACCACGCAATCCGCTCGGACACAGCACTTTACGCCCTCAAAGCGGGCATGGCCAACACGGCGACCACCGCCACAAACGCAACCAATGCCGTCAACGCACAGAATGCCGTCAACGCCGTCAATGCCCAAAACGCGCAGAACGCTGTCAACGCAAACCACGCGGACACCGCCGACCAAGCCAACAACGCCACGAACGCGACCAATGCCGTCAACGCGCAATTCGCCACATCAGCCGCCTCCGCGACCAATGCGACCAACGCGCAGTTTGCCCAAAACGCGACCAACGCCCAAAACGCCCAGAACGCCGTCAATGCTCAAAACGCCGTGAACGCCCAGCTGGCCCAGCACGCCGTCAAATCCGACACCGCGCAATATGCCTTCAAAGCAGGCACCGCGAACACCGCCACGACCGCGACCAATGCCACCAATGCCGTCAACGCCCAAAATGCAGTGAATGCCCAGAACGCCCAAAATGCCGTCAACGCGACCAACGCCCAGAACGCCGTGAACGCCCAAAATGCCCAAGAAGCAGCCCACGCGGCCACGGCAGATTTGGCGACCAATGCCACCAATGCCGTCTTCGCCACCACCGCAGGCACCGCCCTCGACGACCACGACCGCAGCCCGACCAACGAAATGCAAGCCTTCGTGTACGACCCCACCACGCGCCTGCTTTCACTGGTTCCGCAAGCCAACGGCAACGGCTCTGTCACGCTGGATTTGACGCAAGTCATTCAGAACGTGATAAATACGACGAACATCAGCCAAAGCATCAACCCCGATTTCCCGCAGGGCATGAAAGGCACTTATGTCGTCATCCCCGGCACTTATGTCGTGCCAGCCGGCAAAACCCTGTACCTGACCGCCGCCGGGCCGAGCGTGTTTTTGCCCGTTTTCGGCGCGACGCACGCCACCGCCCCGACGATGCCAGTCTTCCCGGAACACACCGTCGTGGACAACTGCAAATGCACGGGCTTCCTCGTCAGCAAAAACCCTTCGGTCGAGGCCACCATCATCAACCTTGATGTGCAGCCGGGCAACACGTTCACCATCCCGACAGGCAAGGTTTTGTACATCAAAAGCGGCCTCCCGCTCGACAAAGGCTACCTCGAAATCAAGCCGCAGGGCAGCACGGATTTCACGCTGTTCGAACTGGCCAGCTCGCCGAACGAGGCGGCCACCCGCGTCGTCACCATCCCCGAAGGCACCCAAATCAAACGCCCCGCCTTTGTGTCAAGCATGGTGCTGACGGGCTATTACGGAACGCAAAATTGATTTGGTCGGATAGTCAAACCAACCGACTAACCGACTAACCGACTAATCACGACATGAAAAAAATCCTTTCCATCATATTCATCCTGACCATGTTCGGCAGCGGCCTGTTTGCCCAGCGCATCAAGCGGCAAGTCATCGGCAGCTACGGCACGCGGCACGTCATGGTCAATGCGGGCGGCAGCCAATTTTGCCTCGCCGCCACCGTCGGGCAACCGCCGAACGCGGGCACGATTTCCGACAGCAAAAACACGTTGCGGCAGGGTTTCCAGCAGCCGAACGACGAAAACTGCCCGCTCAAAGTCTCGTTCGAGGCCAGCAAATCGCAACAAGGTTGCGGCATCAATTATGCCTTCGAGTTCACGGGCGACATCGCCCCGAACCTGTCCATCAGTTGGAATTTCGGCCCGAACGCCAGCCCGATGTTGGCCGACGGAGCCGTGCCGCCCGTCATTTCGTTCGCGCAGCCCGGCCAGCAATCGGTCAGTGTGACGGTCGGCGACGGCGTTTGCCAAAAGACCATCACCCAGATTTTGGATGCGGAGGGCGAGCCGTTTCTGGCTTCGACGGAAAAATCCGACGCGCCCTGTTTTGGCACAAAAGGCACGATTAACCTCACGGTACAGGGCGGCAACGCGCCGTTTGCGTTCAAATGGTCGAACGACAAAACCACCGAAGACCTTGCCGGCCTGAACCCCGGCGAGTACAATTTCACGGTGACGGACGCGGCGGGCTGCACATTTTCGGGCAGCGAGACCATCGAAGGGCCGACCGCGCCGCCCGTGCTCGCGGCGGATGTCCGCGACGAACTTTGCAAAGACACCCGCGACGGCAGCATCGAAATCTCGCTCGCCAACGCCGCGCAGCCCCTCGTTTTCAGTTGGAGCGACGGCTCGACTGCGGGCGCGGAACGCGATTCCCTGACCAAAGGCTTTTACGCCGTGACCATCACGGACGCGAACGGCTGCCAGACCGACACGGTTTTCAGCATCCGCGTGTTCTGCGATTTGGAGGAAAAAGACTTCATCCCCGACGTGTTTTCGCCCAACGGCGACGGCGCGAACGACCTCTGGAACGTCGAGATGCTCGACCGTTTCCCAGACCACACCGTGCAACTCTTCAACCGCTGGGGCAACGTGATTTGGGAGGCCGACGGCAATTTCGCAGGCTGGGACGGCCGCAACTCGAAAGGCGAAGAAATGCCCGTCGGCGCGTACTTCTACGTCATCGAACTCAACGACCCGACCGGGAAAATCTACAAAGGCTCCGTCACGCTCATCCGCTAAACTCCGGCCTCAAAATCAGAAAAACATGAAAAAACTATACGCAATCATATTGTTTTCGGCCATTGGCTGGGCGGCGCGGGCGCAGCAGTACCCGCTGTTTTCCAACTATGTGACCAACTCGTTCGGGTTCAATCCCGCGCTCGTCGGCCTCGAACCGGGCATCGAAGGGCGGCTGCTTTATCGGTCGCAATGGTCGAATTTCGACCTGAACCCCGAAACCTCGCTCGGCAACATCAACGCCCGGCTCGGCAAATTGCCCATCGGCGCGGGCCTGACTTGGTACAAAGACGGCGCGGGCCGCCTCAACCGCAACGGCGCGACGGCTTCGCTGGCCGTGCATCGGCAACTGGGTAGCAGCACGATTGTGTCCGTCGGCGGCGCGTTCGGCTACTACCAAAACCGCCTGACCGACGAGTATTTTGCCCAACAAATGAGCGACCCGACGCTGGCAAAAGCCGCCGAGGGCAAATGGGCACCCGACATGAACGTGGGCGTGTACGTCCAGCACAAAGGGCTGTACGCCGGGCTGTCCGCGCCGCAGTTCATCCAGCGCATCCTCAATTTCGAGACCGCGCCCGACGCGCAGGGCCAGAGCGTGCTCGTGCGCCACTTTTACACTTTCGCGGGCTACAAAAAGTATTTCGGCAAGATGTACTTGGAGCCGTCGGTGATGTTGAAAATGGTCGGTGGCGCGCCCGCACAGTGGGACGCGGCGGCCAAATTCGGCACCGGAACCCCGCTTTGGCTGGGCCTGAGCTACCGCAACAAGGCCGCAAGTGCCATCATGGCTGGCGTGGACTTGAACAACGGGCTGGGCTTGGCGTATGCCTTCGACCTGACGACCTCGAAACTGGCGCAGGCCAGCCAGCAATCGCACGAATTGACGCTCATTTACCGCCTCGGCAAATGCAAAGACACCGACGGCGACGGCCTTTGCGACAAAGAGGACAAATGCCCAGCCGAACCCGGCTCGAAGGAATTGGCGGGCTGCCCGCCCGAAAAGAAAGACAAAGAGGACGAAAAGTGCGTCCTCGATTCGGACAAGGACGACATCTGCGACAAGGACGACGAGTGCCCCGATGTGCCCGGCCCGAAAAGCAACAAAGGTTGCCCACTCGATGACAAAGACCGCGACGGCATCCCGGACGACAAAGACAAATGCCCGGATTTGCCCGGCTTCCGGCAGTACGAAGGCTGCCCGATGAACGACCGCGACAACGACGGCCTCCGCGACGACCTCGACAAATGTCCCGACGAGGCCGGCTCGGTCTTGAACCTCGGCTGCCCCGAAGGCAAGGGCGACCTCGACGGCGACGGCGTGCCCGACGAGTACGACAAATGCCCGAACACGCCCGGCACCAAGCAGAAAAACGGCTGCCCCGAAATCTCCGCCTCCGAGCAGGAGGCCATCGAACTCGCCATCGAAAACCTGTATTTCGACACCGACAAATGGGCCATCAAGCCCGTTTCACGGCCACACTTGGATAGGTTGGCGAAGGTCATGGTCAATCAGCGGGGCTGGAAAGTCCGCATCGCCGGCCACGCCGACGCACGCGGCACCAACGAGCACAACCTCATGCTCTCAAAAAACCGCGCCGAGGCAGTCATGTATTACCTCGTGGCGCGGGGCGTGCGCCGCGAACAACTCGTCGTGGAATACTACGGCGAAAACGTGCCCGTCGGCGACAACGTCTCCTCGACCGGCCTCTCGAAAAACCGCCGGGTGGAGCTGGGCTTCATTTTCAACTGACGCTATGGAGTTGAAAAATTGAAACAGAAGTTTAAGAGTATGTTTTAAAATTTGAGGGGAAGTTTTTACGGATTTTTCTCCAAAGGAGCCTGCTGGGACAAATAGTGTTCA
>JBKBIC010000224.1:0-7667 GCA_046299435.1 Saprospiraceae bacterium | reverse complement strand
TGTTTTCGCCACCGGTGATTTGGCCGCCGTTCGAGGCCGTCCATGCATAGGTGAAATTGCTGCCCTGCGAGGAGGCGGTGCCGTTGAGTTGCAGTTGGGATGCGTTGCAGTTCAAATTGCCCGGCGCGGCAGCGGCTGCGGCGGGCTGCGCCGTGTTGGCATTGACCGAAGCGGTCGCTGCGGAAGTGCAGCCGTTATCGGGCGAGGTCACGACCAGATTGTACTGGCCGCTTGCGTCCACTGTCGGGTTTTGGGCGGTTGAAGTCCAGCCGTTCGGGCCTGACCAAGCGTAGTTCACGCCAGTTGCGGGCGAGCTGCCGGCGATTTGCAGCGAAGTGGTCGTGCAGGTGAGTGTGCCGCCCAAAGCCGTCGCGCCGGGCGCAGTTGTATTGGCCGCGACGGTCGCCGATTGGCTGTTGGTGCAACCGGTGGCTGGGTTCGTGACGATGACGGAATATTGGCCTGCCACGCTGACGGACGGGTTTTGCTCTGTGGAAGCCCAGCCGTTCGGGCCTGACCAAGCGAACGAGGGTGTGGAAGCGTCGGTCGTGGTATTCAGGGCGGTGCTGGTGGTGGCGCAAGTCAAAGTGCCCGGCGCAGCGATGGCGACGCTCGGCGGCACGTTGTTGGCGGCGACGACGGTCGTGTCGGTTTTGGAACAACCATTCAATGTGTTGGTCACTTTGAGGACGTAGGTGCCGCCTGCGCTGACGGTCGGGGTGAGGGTGCCTGCGCCGGACTGGATGGTGCCGCCCGATGTTGTCCAGAGGTAGGTGAAATTCGGGCCGGTGTCGCCGGAGCCTTGCAGCTGGGCGGTGGTGGCGGCGCAGGTGACGGCCATGTCCGGGCCTGCGTCGGCGGCCGGGTACGAGACGTTGGAGTTGACGACTGTGTTTTTGATGCCATAGCAACCCGTCACGTCGTTGGTCACGCGGAGGGTGTAGGTGCCCGCGGCGTTGACTGTGGGCGTAGCAGTGGTGCTGCCCGAAAGGATGTTGCCCGTCGCCGTTGTCCAGAGGTAGGAAATGTCCGGGCCGGAAGTGGAGGCCGTGCCGTCCAGCGTGATGGCCGGTAGCGAACACGAAAGTGTTTGTGGCACCGCGATATTCGCCGTCGGGTTGATGGGGGCGGTCATTTGTTTGGAGGCGGTTTTGGTGCAGCCGCCGTCGTCGGTGATGGTGACGTTATACACGCCAGCGGCCAGCACTTCGCAAGTTGGTTCGGTTTGGCCGTTGCTCCACTGATAAGTGTAGTTGCCCCAGCCACCGTTGCCGGCAGCCGTGATGGTACCTGCCACCGTGCAGCCGATGGGCGTGAAATTGGAGATGGAGGCAGTCATCGGGCTGCTTGGGCCGGGGACGTTGATGGGGCCGATGACGGCTGTTTGGCCGCCGCCCGACGAGACAGTACACATGTAATTGCCAGCGGGCACGTTCACTAAATCTTGGGTATGCATACCGTTGCTCCAGTTGTACACATAGGGCGGCACGCCGCCGCTCACATCAATGTCAACCATACCCGTGCTGGAGCCGAAGCACGACACGCTTTGCACGTCAGCAAGGGAAAGTTGGATAGGCGGCGCGGCGCAGTTGTTGTTGCGGAATGCCCAAAGCCCGCCTGTGGAAAGTTGCCCGCAGACGTACGCCTTTTGGTCGTATGGGCAAATGCAGTATATCGTCGGGAAATAGTTGATCTGGTACAGGTTGGCCACGCCCGCGTCGTCGCAAATCGGGTACGGCGTGCCTGCCGTCCAGTCGCCTTGTGTCCCGCCGACGCAGCCCGAAGGGCCATAAATGCAAGCTACGTTCGTCGCCGCATCGCCTTCGATGGCCAGGACGAATGCTTGGTCGGTGCCCGGCGGGCCGTATTGATTCCACAAATTGGCGAGGGCGTGCGAGTTGTGGTAGTTCCAGCAGGGGCCGCACCAAGTGGCGAAGATGTCGAGGAACACGGTCTTCTCTTGGTTCAGCAAACCATAGAGGTTGTGCGTTGCCCCGTCAATGTCGGTTGTGGTGAAGTCCGGCGCGATGGAGCCGTTGGGCAGCTGCGCCCGCAGGCCGCCCGCTGCGCCGAGTACCAGCAACAAAAGCAGTCTTAATTGTTTCATAAGCAATCGTTTATGAGTGTAGGTGAAAGATAGCAAGTAGGCTGCAGCATGGCGTTCCGCAGGGTGGCAAAGCAAAAATTCGCCATGTGATTGATAAAAAATCGGGGAAGGGACGAAAAGCCGTGAGACCGTTCCGGTTTTCGCCCGAAAAGTAGAAAGAAGCATCGAAGCGGAAAGCATCCGGGAAGTTTAATTTGGAGAAAGCCTCATCGAATCGAGTAGGCGTACACGCTCGCGCCGTTGCCCACCAGCAACACGCGGCCTTGCCCAGTGCCAAATACATCCCCGACCGTGAAGGCCGTCGTGCCCGCCAGCGGAAAATCCGGGTGAATCCGCCCCTTGCCGTCCAGCAGCCAAACCTCGCGCTTGGCCTCCGAAAGTGCCCCGATTTGGCTGCCCGATTGGCCAGCCCGCACCTCGAAAATCGTGTCTGCCTTTGCAGGCAACTGCTTGGAAACCAATGTTTTGAACGTCGAACCATCGTATCCGGCCATTGAAAAATCGCGCCCGGAAATGCTTGCATAATCCTTCCGCCCGTCGCCCGCCAGCGGCGCAAATACAAATCCACCAAGCGGGTTTTTGGAAAGGCTGAGGCCGAAAATTTCCCCCTCGAGGTTGCACACAAAAGCCCGGCCCGCCGTGTTGGCGCACACGATGCGCGGCGATTGCTTGCCCGCGTCGGCCTGCGGCGGCGCGGCAAACTGCCCGTCAAACTGCACGGCCTCGAACCTACGGTCGCCATCGCGCCCGAACACATGGAGTTGCCCGGCTTGGTTCAGGGCCACGAGGAAGTCTTTGTTTTGGTGCTGGAAATGCAGTAACGGAAACGCCACACGGCCCACACCCGCCTGCGGGTTCCAGCCCGGCAGCGGCCTGCCGTGCCGGTCGAAGCCATACAAGTTGCCGTTGGCACAGCCAATGAAAAAAGCGTAATCGCTTGATTTGCTGAATTTTACAAGTGCCACCCCGTTCGTCGCCGGCGATTTGAGTTCCAGCGGGAAGCCTTCCACGTCGCGGCCTTCGTCGTCAAGCAGGTAAATTTTTGAGGCAGTGCTGAACAGGTAGCACAGCGACTGGTTGCCGAGGTAATCGAAGCCCTGCACCGCCGAGCCGAGCCGAGCATCCATTGGCCGTCGCCACCTGATTTCGCCGTTTGGGGCCAGCCGGTAAAGTTGGTTTTTGCCGTCCTGCACCAAAATCGCTGCCTCGCCAGCGCGTGGGCTTTCGACGAAAAATGGTTGCGTCACGGCCTGCGCCGCAAGCGGGGTTTTCCACAAAATGGTCGTTTCGCTGGCAGCCCTCCGGCCAAGCGGCTGCGACACCGCCAGAACAGGCATCGGATTTTGGCTGCCATTTTCTGCCGCCAAATCCAGTCCGAGCAGCCCGGTTTGGGCAAGGATACCGACGGTTTCCGCGCTCGCGTTGGCGGCTTTTTCCGTCAGCAAACTCTTGGCGAGTGCGGGCAAATAGTGGCCGTTCAGGAATGCCAAGCCTCGGCTTTGGGTCGGTAGTTTTTTGGCCAAAAGCAGGAAGTCCGGGCTATTCGCCAGCGTCTGCGACACGATGAATTTGTCAATCCAAAGCTCCATGGCCGCCGGCGAGTGCGCGAACACACAGTAGCTGCCGACCCGCGCAAAAACCGGGTTGCGTAACGCTCCACCGTCTGCGCCCGTCACGGCCGCCAACGCGCCAGTGTGGGCGAATTGCCGAATCGCAAACGTCTGATAATCATAGGCTTTCAGCACACCGAACCGCTCGCCGAACTGCCGCATCAATGCACCCGCACGGGCCGAATCCTGCACGCCAAACACCAAAAACTGCTCTTCCGCGAGGTCGCTAGAAAACGGTTCGGTCAGCACAAATGCCATCTCGCGGCCCGCCCAAGGGGCGATGAACCGCTGAAAATCCGCGTCGCCAATACCCGTCAAATTAGAAAAAAACGACTGCCGATTGCCAAAGCCAGCCCAGAGCAACAGGGCCGTGTGGTCGGGCAAAATGCTGAAAATCTCGCCTCTCGGCACGGCGGAATTCCCGGCCACGCCGCGCAGCAAACCGCGCACATCTAATTGATTTTCAATTCTTTGTCCGTCCCAGGCCAGCCGAAGCCAGCCCGTGTTTTCGCGCAGCAGGGCGGGCAAATTGTCCCATCCGGCGGCGAGTTTCCCGGCGGCTTGCTCGGCCAGCAGCGCGGGTTGAAGGTAAAACTCTGTGTGTTCGGAATCGAGCGGACGCAGGCCGCCGTCGGAGCAGGCATTTTCGCCTTTTTCAAGCGCGGTCACGGCATCCTCGACGAGGTAGGGTAGGCGCGAAAAAAGTAGCAAACGACCGATGCCAGCCACCGCAAACCGTTCATTGCCAGCGAGTTGGAGTGTATAAATCGTTCGCCCGCGAAACGTGGAGGGGAATTTTTTGGCGACGGCCCGGCTCTCCGAAAGCCATTTTTCAGGTTCTGTTTCCGACTCAAATTCGAGGGCAAAAACAGCGTGCAAAGTGTCCGAATCATTGAACGTCAACCCGGCCACGAGCGGGCGGGTTTCCAACGCTTGCCCGACGGGCGATTGGGCCGGGAAAATGCGGCGCACCGTCGCCAAGTCGCGGCGCAGTTGACCAAAAAATGACGTGCGCAAAACCTCCCGCCAAGCCGCGTCAGGCAGGCTGTCCGCTTGCCGTATCGTAGCCGATAAACCGTTGATTTTCAGTACGATAGACACATTGGAAGGCATGGCGCGGAAGCCTTTGTCGGATTGGTTTCGGAGCAAAAGCCATGCGAGGAGCGCGATGGAGAGGGCAAAATAAAGGGCGGCGGCCAGTACCTTCGGGCGGGAAAATTGAGCCATTCGGAGCGTGTTTTTCCCGGCAAAAGTAAAATTTAGGGGGACGGTTGGCGAGGGCAAAATCGTCGGCTGCCGCCGCAAAATCCAGATTCAAAATCTATGTCCGACCAACATTCTTCGCCGCCTGCCGCCCGTCACCGACCGACCGTTTTGTATCGCATCGCCGCGCTTTCGGGCGCATTGGCCGTTGCCATCGGAGCCTTCGGGGCGCACGGCTTGAAGCCGCAACTTTCTGATTATCAAATCCTTATTTTCGAGAAGGGCGTACAGTACCAGTTTTGGCACACGCTGGCGATGCTTTTTGCGGCGCATCTTTTTGCCCAAAGCGGCGGCTCGAACAAACGCTTGCGCGTGGCGGCGTGGCTGTTTCTGGCGGGCATCGTGTGCTTTTCGGGGTCGTTGTATTTGTTGGCTTGCCGCGATTTGCTGCCATTTTCGGTGGCTTGGGCCGGGCCGGTCACGCCGCTGGGCGGGCTGTGTTTTTTGGCGGGCTGGGGACTGCTTTTTGCAGGGACGAACGAGGGGTGATGAATTATGAGTGATGAGTTATGAAACCGCACCCTCAAATGGTTCATCGTTCATAACTTATCACTCATCACTCATCACTCAAAATCCGCCCGTCTGTCACCTCGAAAATCCGGTATTCCGCAGGGAACGAGGACACCACCGACTCGATGCGGTTGCGCTGGGTGTCGGTGATGAAAATCTGCCCGAACTGGCGGGCCAGCAGCAGGGCTACCAGCTGGCGCACCCGCGCCTCGTCCAACTTGTCAAAAATATCGTCGAGCAGGAGGAGAGGCGTGCGGCCCGTGTCGTGGCGCAGCACCTCGAATTGCGCCAGCCGGAGGGCGAGCAAAAACGACTTCAACTGCCCTTGCGAGGCGAATTTTTTGAGCGGTCGGCCATTCAAAATCAAATTCAGGTCATCGCGGTGCAGGCCGACGGTGGTGCGCTGCAAATGCCTGTCCTGTGGTTGAGCATCGGCCAGCAGTCGCTCGAACTTCCCGTCGTACAAATCGGATTCGTACTCCACCGACGGCGTTTCGCGCCCGCCCGAAATGGCCGCGTACATTTCCAAAAACACGGGCCGGAACTCTGTTATGAACGCCCGCCGCTGCTCGAAAACGACCTGTGCGGGGCCGGGCATTTGGCGGTCAATGGCTTCGAGGAGGTCGGCATCGAAGCGTTTTTCGTCGGCGAATTTTTTGAGCAGGGCGTTGCGTTGTTTGAGCAAGTTGTTGTAAACCAACAAGTTGGAGATGTACTCTGGCGAGATTTGCGAGAGTGTGGTGTCCACAAAGCGGCGGCGTTCTTCGCTGCCGTCCTGCACAAGCGAGATGTCGTCGGGCGCAATCATCACCACCGGGAACTGCCCGATGTGGTCGGCCAAACGCGGGACGGCCACGCCGTTGCGCTCGAACTCTTTGCGCTGGCCGGGCTGGAATTTGGCTACCACTTTTTCCGTCTGTCCTTCGCGCTCGAACCAGCCTTCGAGCCTGAAAAACGCCGCACCGTGCTGCACCAAATTGCGGTCGGGCAGGCCCGCGTGGGTTTTGCACAGGCAGAGGAAATGCACGGCATCGAGCAGGTTGGTTTTGCCCATGCCGTTCAGCCCGACAAAACAGTTGAGCTGCCCGGAAAACTGGATTTCCTGCACGAGGTAATTTTTGAAATGGGTGAGTTTGAGTTTTTGCAGCACGGCTGGCGCAAAACTATGAAACCTCGCGGGGTGGCGGGGCAGCAGAATTTTCTCAATTATCAGAGCCAAAACCCGTGTTTGCCGGCCCGAAAAAATGCGGGAACTTCGCCGCCCGTCATCCACTTTCCAACACAAATCATTGCCCAACAGATGAATCATTTGTCCTCGTACCTCGAAACCAACAAGCAACGCTTCCTCGACGAACTCCTCGACCTGCTCCGCATCCCGTCGGTGAGTGCCGACCCGAAATTTGCGCCCGACGTGCGCCGCATGGCCGAAGCCACCGCCGAACACCTGCGGAAAGTCGGCGCGGACAACGTGGCGATTTTCGAGACAGCAGGCCACCCGGTCGTTTACGGCGAAAAAATCATTGACCCCGCGCTGCCGACGGTGCTCGTTTATGGCCACTACGACGTGCAGCCCGCCGACCCGCTGCACCTTTGGGACAGCCCGGCCTTCGAGCCGGTGGTGAAAACCACGCCCGCGCACCCGCAAGGGGCCATTTTTGCGCGGGGCAGCTGCGACGACAAAGGCCAATTTTTCATGCACGTCAAAGCGTTCGAGATGATGGCGGCCAATGGCGGCGTGCCCTGCAACGTCAAGTTCATGATTGAAGGCGAGGAAGAAATCGGCTCCAAAAACCTCGAAACCTTCTGCCGCGAGCAACGCGAAAAACTCGCCTGCGACGTGGTGCTCATCTCCGATACCAGCATCCCGAACAACGAAACGCCCGCCATCACCGTCGGCCTGCGCGGGCTGTGCTACATGGAAGTCGAGGTTACTGGCCCGAACCGCGACCTGCACTCCGGCGTGTACGGTGGCGCGGTGGCGAATCCCATCAATGTGCTCTGCGACATGATTTCGTCGCTGCACGATGCCGAGCGGCGAATCACGGTGGCGGGTTTTTATGACGACGTGCAAATCGTCAGCCTCGAAGAGCGGGCAAAAATGAACGAGGCTCCCTACGACGAAGCCGAATACAAACGCGACCTCGACATCGCCGACCTCATGGGCGAAAAAGGATACA
>JBKBIC010000223.1:0-7681 GCA_046299435.1 Saprospiraceae bacterium | reverse complement strand
CGGGTTAGTTGTGAATTTGACTAACCGACTATCGGACTATAGAGTGTGTTTTAAAATTTGACGGATGTTTTTTGGCAAACTGGCAATGGAGCAATTGCTTGATTATTTCTAAAGGAGTCCTTGGGACAGATTTTTAGTCCCGTAGGGACGCTCACGTTTATAGAAATCCCGTACCCCGAAAAAACAAGTCCCGTAGGGACGGCAACCCAAAGGGGTGAACCCCAGAGGGGTAAACGGGGTCGTCCCGACGGGACTTGCCAAATTTTTTATCAATTCGATGCTATAAACGTGGCCGTCCCTACGGGACTGAACACTATTTGCCCCAGCAGACTTCTTTGGAGAAAAATCCGTAAAAACTTCCCCTCAAATTTTAAAACATACTCTAACCGACTACCGGACTAACCGACTAAATCATCATGCAAGAACTTTTTTGGGAAAACACCGCCGGGCAGCGGCTCCGCGCCCTGCATTGGCCTTCGGGAAATCCAAAGGCAGTCATCGCGCTCGTGCATGGGCAGGGCGAACACATCGGTCGGTACGGGCATCTGGCGGCTTGGTTCAATGCGCACCGGGTGGCGGTCATCGGCCACGACCAGCAGGGTTTTGGCAAAAGTGCGGGCAAACGTGGGCATTTTTCGCGGTACGATGGCTTGCTGGACGATGTGGGCCTGCTGCTCGAACGGGCGCGGGCGGCACATCCGGGCCTGCCTGTTTTCTTGTACGGCCACTCGATGGGCGGCCAAGTGGTGCTCAATTTCGCGCTGCGCCGCCGCCCGCAAATCGCTGGACTGGTGGCCACCGGCCCCTGGGTTCGGCTGGCGTTCGAGGCTCCGGTGCTGAAAGTCGCCGTCGGGCGGCTGCTGAAAAAAATCTGGCCCGCGCTCACCTTGCCCACCGGCCTGAACGCCGACCACGTTTCCCGCGACCCCGACGTGGTGGCCGCCTACCGCTCCGACCCGCTCGTGCATGACCAAGTGAGTGCCTCGGCGGGCATCCAAATGCTGCTGGCCGCCCGTTGGCTGAACCAATTTGCTGGCCCTGCACCCGTCCGCACGCTGCTTTTACATGGCGGCGACGACCGCCTGACCTCCGCCGCTGCGACCCGCGAACTGGCCGCCCGACTTGTGGGCGATGTGACGCACCGCGAATGGCCGGGGCTTTTCCACGAAATCCACAACGAGCCGGAGCAAAACGAGGTGTTCGCCGATATTTTGGCGTGGATGCAGGCGATTTGATTTACGATTGACGATTTCAGAATTACGATTTGGAATCGCAAATCGCAACCCTCTAAAATCCTCCGCCAAGCATCCAACAAAGCAGGCGAGCGGTCGAAGCCTGTGCGTCGGGCGGTGGCGGGGCAGCCGTAATTTTTACTTTTGCCGAACAAACCCGTACACCGGGCGTTTTCGGAGATTTCCGGCCCTGTGCCGCAGGCTCGAAACAATCAAAATCATTCATTCAATCACTCATTTACACATTCACTCAATGAAAAATCTTCTGCTCGTTTGCGGCCTCGTGGCCGCCTCGTTCAGCCTCCAAGCCCAAATCAAGACCCCCGCGCCCAGCCCGGTCTGCAAGATGAACCAAGAAGTGGGCCTCATCAAAGTGGACATCGAATACTCGCGCCCCAGTGCGCGCGGCCGCAAGGTGTTCGGCGATGTGGTGCAGTTCGGCGAAATGTGGCGCACCGGCGCGAACGCCTCGACGAAAGTGACGTTCAGCGACGAGGTCATCGTCGGCAACGACCAAAAACTGCCCGGCAAACAGTACGCCCTTTACACCATCCCCGGCGCGGCGGAGTGGACAATCATCTTTTACAAAGAGACCAAATTCTGGGGCATCCCCGGCGAGGACTACAAAGACGAGGACGTGGCCGCCAAATTCACCGTGCCCGTCAAATCGCTCAAAGACCCTGTGGAAACCTTCACCATCAACCTCGACAACGTGCGGAACAGCAGCGCGGACATCGTGCTGACTTGGGAGAACACCAAAATCGTCATCCCTTTCAGGATTGACACCGACACGAAAGTGATGGCCGACATCAAGGCCCAAATGGAAGGCCCATCGGCGAGCACGTATTATCAGGCTGCCCGCTACTATTTCGAGGAGAAAAAAGACATGAAACAAGCCCTCGAATGGGTGACGAAATCGCTCGAAAAAGGCGGCGACAAATTCTGGATTCTCCAGTTGAAGGCCAAAATCCAGGGCGAGCTCGGCAAATACTCCGATGCCATCGCCACTGCTCAAAAAAGCAGCGAACTGGCCATGAAGGAAAACAACACCGACTACCCACGCGCCAACGACAAGTTGATTGCCGAGTGGAAGAAGAAAATGTAAATGATGAATGATAAGTGATGAATGATGAACGCCTCAACCGCGTGGTCTTCATCATTCATCACTTATCATTCATCATTTTACAAAACAGTGGGCAGTGTGCGATGGGCAGGTTTCAGCAAGTATGTTGCTACTGAAAACTGCCCGCTGCATTCTGCCCACTGTTTTTATTTTTGCAAACCCCGTTTGGGGCCGAGTTCCACCACAACCTTCCACTTTTCAATTGCCCAACGATGCGTTTCCTGACTGCTACTACCCGCTTGACGGCTCCCCGATTTTTCAACCTCCTGCTTTTCGCGCTCGCGCCGTTCGCGCTGTTTGCCCAAGCCAACAACGGCTGCGACGGCGAGCGGTACCGCGTGGACAAATTCGCCGTATCCACCAAAACCACCCTCAAATACGCCGACACGAAACGTTACGACGGCTCGGCCATGGTCGTCAACATGGACGTGTACGAACCCGGCGGCGACCCGGCGACGGCCCGCCCGGTGGTGATTTTGGCGCACGGCGGCAGTTTTCTTTATGGCGACAAAGGCCAGATGTCCACTTATTGCCAGCTGCTGGCAAAGCGAGGCTACGTCGCGGCCACCATCCAGTACCGGCTGTACCCGTTCCTCGAACTGGGCTTCCCGGATTCGCTCGAAATCATGGACGCTTGCTACAAAGCCGTCAGCGACATGAAGGCCGCCGTGCGCTTTTTCCGCGAGGACGCGGCGGGTGCCAACCAGTTCAAAATTGACCCGAACAACATCTTCATCGGGGGCTATTCCGCCGGCGCAGTGGCCGCCTTGCACGCCGCCTACGCTGGGCCGGACGACGTGCTACCAACCTTCATTTCCAACATCATCACCGCCAACGGCGGCTTCGACGGAGACAGCGGCAATGCCGCAAACCAGTCTTTCTCGTCCGACGTGAAAGCCGTTATCAATATGTCCGGTGGCCTGTACCGCGCCCATTGGGTGGATGCCGACGACGTGCCGCTCGTCAGCATTCACGGCACATCTGATGCAGTGGTGCCGTACCAAAGCGGCCTCGCGGCGGGCCTGGCCTACCTCGAAGGCAGTGGCAAACTGCACCCCGCTGCCGAACTCGCTGGCATCCGACATTCCCTCGAAACCGTCACGGGCGGCGACCATGTGAATATGTACAATGCCGGTTCACCGTTCGCCCCGAACGTCGCGGCATTTTACAACCAAGCCACCCAGACGATGCACGACATCGTGTGCAGCGTGAGCGGCGCGGACGATTTGCTGGAAGCCGAACGGGCCGCGTGGTCGGTGTTCCCCAACCCCGCTTCGGGCGCGTTCCAAATCCGGTTGCCGGAAGGCATCGGCGCGGCCACTGTGTTGGTTTTCAACAACTTAGGTCAGCAAACCCTGCGCCTCGAAAACTTCCAGCCGGGCCAACTCGTGCCGACGGCGGGCTTGGGCCGGGGCATTTTCCATGTCCAAGTTTTGGATGCGACGCGCCCGGAGGTGCAGTTCGGCACACGGGCGATTGTGGTGGAATGAACGGGGCATCACATCTAAAAGCCAAAAACGCTGCAATCATGGACACCACAATTGAAAAACCGCTTGTCAGAATTTACAAGAAAGGCGAGGAGCCGGACGACGTCTTCTATTGGCTTGAACAGCCGCCGATAGAGCGCATTCGCGCATTGGAAGAAATCCGAAAACAATACAATGACTGGAAATATGGTCCTCGACGAAAATTTCAAAGAGTTTATAAAATCGCTAAACGCAAACGAGGTTAAGTACCTCGTGGTCGGGGGCTTTGCGGTTGCTTTTCATGGTTATCCGAGATATACCAAGGACATTGATTTTTGGATTTGGGCCGACCCGGAAAACGCAGACAAAATGCTTCGCGCAATCAAAGACTTTGGCTTCGGGAATCTCGGCCTGACAATTGAAGATTTTTTGGACATCAACAATGTAATCCAAATTGGCCGCGAGCCTAACCGTATTGATTTGATCACGCAACTTGAAGGCATTGATTTCGAGACGTGTTTTCAGCATCGCCAAGAGGCCAACTTCGAGGGTGTTGACATCAATTTTATTGATGTCGAAGATTTAATTGCAAGCAAAAAAATCGCTGGCCGCTTGAAAGATTTGATAGATGTGGAAAAATTGGAGAAAAAGCGAAACCGCAAGAAGAGATAGACTTTCTATGGAACACGAACTCCTCACCCATCACCTCCACCTCAACCGCCGCACCTTCCTGCACCGGGCTGCTGTGGGCATCGGGGGCGTGGCGTTGGGTTCGTTGCTGGCCCGCTGCGGTGCGGGCGACCGCGAGGCGCAGGCCAACGTGCAAAGCCTGTTGCCGCATTTCGCGCCGAAGGCCAAGCGCGTGATTTACCTGTTCCAAAGCGGTGCGCCCTCCCAACTCGAACTCTTCGATTTCAAGCCGCTGCTGCAAAAAATGAACGGCGAGGATTTGCCCGAAAGCGTCCGGCAAGGCCAACGACTGACAGGCATGACCGCCGGGCAAGCGCGGTTCCCGCTGGCCGGGACGCTGGCAAAATTCCAGCAGCACGGCCAAAGCGGCGCGTGGGTCAGCGAACTCCTGCCGAACATCGCCAAAATCGCCGACGACCTGTGCATCATCCAGTCCATGCACACCGAGGCCATCAACCACGACCCGGCGGTGACGTTTTTCCAGACCGGCAACCAGCAGCCGGGCCGCCCGGCCATCGGCGCGTGGTTGAGCTACGGGCTGGGCAGCGAGAACTCCAATTTGCCCGCGTTCGTCGTGCTGTTGTCGCGGGGCAAGGGCAATATCCAGCCGCTGGCTTCGCGGGTGTGGGGCAGCGCGTTTTTGCCGAGCATCCATCAAGGTGTGCAGTTTCGGGCGGGCAAAGACCCGGTTTTGTACCTCAAAGACCCCGACGGCCTCGATAGCCTGAGCCGCCGCGCCATGCTCGACAAAATCAGCCAACTCAACCACCTCGCGCTCGACGAATTTGGCGACCCGGAAATCGCCACGCGCATCGGCCAATACGAAATGGCCTACCGGATGCAGACCTCCGTGCCCGAGCTCACCGACCTCTCCGACGAACCCGACTCGACCTTCCGGCTCTATGGCGCAGATGCCATGATTCCGGGTACTTACGCCGCTAACTGCCTGTTGGCGAGGCGTTTGTGCGAACGCGGGACGCGCTTCGTGCAACTCTACCACATGGGTTGGGATGCCCACTCGGAGGTGTTTGCGATGACCTCGCGGCTGGCCCGCGACGTTGACCAAGCCTCTGCCGCGCTCGTCACCGACCTGAAACAGCGCGGGCTTTTGGAAGAGACGTTGGTCATCTGGGGCGGCGAATTTGGCCGCACCAATTATTCGCAGGGCCTCACGGCGGGCTTCGGGCGCGACCATCACCCGCGTTGTTTCACGATTTGGATGGCAGGCGGCGGCGTGAAACCGGGCATCGTCTATGGCAAAACCGACGATTTCGGGTACAACATCACCGAGAACCCCGTCCACGTCCACGATTTTCAGGCCACGCTCATGCACCTCATGGGCATTGACCACGAGCGGTTTACGTTCCATTATCAGGGCCGCAGGTTCCGGCTGACGGACGTGGCGGGGAAGGTCGTGCCGGGGATTTTGGCGTGAGTGGCCAATGCCAAAATGAGATATACTTTTGGTGCCACCAAACCGAAAATGAAACAATGAAAAATCTTTCGCTCAAACTGCAAGAGCCGGTCTTTCTGGAAACCGAAACCCTGCTCGCGCAGCTCAAAAAAACCGCAACGCCTATATCAATGAGGCTTTGGCGTTCTACAACCGTCTCCAAAAGCGGCGTTTGCTGGCCGGGCAACTGCGCCGCGAATCTGCGTTGGTCGCTGCCAATTCAATGGAAGTTTTGGCCGAAATGGAATTATCAGATGAGTTGAATTTTTGACTATCAACTTTTTATGAAAAAGCATGAAGTCTGGACGGCCAATTTGGGCCCTCGTTTCGGCACCGAAGCTGGCAAGACGCGCCCGGTCGTCATCGTGCAAACAGACATCCTGAACGGGTTGCACCCCTCCACCGTCATCTGCCCACTGACGACCAGCGTGCTGCCCACTGCCCAACTTCTGCGGGTGCATCTCCGGGCGGGCGAGGCCGGGCTTTCGCAAGATTCCGACGTGCCGGTTGACCAGTTGTGAGCAGTGGACAACCGCCGTTTTTTGCAAAAAATTGGAGTGCTGCCTGCCAATGCCTGCCGCCAATTGGATGAAAACATCAAAATTTTACTGGATTTGGAGTGAACCCAAGCCTCACAAAACCTTCGCAAAAACCCGCTCCAACGACAGGCAACCATCGGCCACCGGGATTTTATCGCTCATAGAAGTGAAGTCCAGATTACGCCACTCCTGTGCCCCGACACGGATGTAAGTGGAGGCCCAGAGCGAGCCTTGCTCCACGAAAATGATTTGTTGCAGCGACGGGATTTGTTTGTAGTCGGCCAGTTTTTCGGAAAGGTCAAAATCGCGGGTGCTGTTCGAGAGCACCTCCACCACGAGCCACGGGTTGACGATGCCTTTGGATGTGCGCTTGGCCGGTTTCCATTCCTTGATTTCAGGTTCGCCCTTCACGACGGTCACGTCGGCGTTGTAGCCTTTGCGGTCTTCGGCAATGAAAATCTTGGCGTTGCTGCCCAAAATTTGAAAGTTGGATTCAGAATTATCCAATAAGTTGAATAAAAGTGCTCCGAAACGCATCACAAGCGTTTCGTGCGGAATGGTTGCTTCTCCCATGATTGCGTTGGTTTTTTCGTCTATTTCGAGGAAGGAAATCATGTGGCCGTCGCGGTAAAACACGCGGTAGTCCGCCGTTTCCCACAGTTCCAAAAACTCTTCCCATGTGGCCGGGACACGCAGTTCGCGCACGCCGAGTTCGGCACGTTCTTCATAATTTTTCGGGAAATGCCGACGGCGGCGCGGCACGAGCGTCCGCATCTCGGTTTGCGGCGCGATGCCTGTTTCGGGCGCGGGCTTGTCAATGTTTACATCCATCTTGGCCGGAATTTTTGCCAAAGGTAAACCCAAAGCCGCCTATTTTCGCCGCCATCCAAAGGCGACCTTTGGGCAAAAAACACCCGCCTCGTGCCGTTCAAAAACCAGATTTTCAACGAAGATTGCATCGCTGGCATGGCCGCCCGCTTGCCCGGCGCGAGCGTGGATTTGGTCATCACCGACCCGCCGTTCGGCATCGAGTTCGGGGCCAAGCGCGGCAACTACAACCGCAAGGCGGGCCGCGTCTTGGAAGGTTATAACGAGGTTAAAGGCGTTGACTATCAACAATTTACAATGGATTGGCTGGCGCAGGTGCGGCGCGTGTTGAAGCCCAGCGGCAGCCTCTA
>JBKBIC010000222.1:0-7685 GCA_046299435.1 Saprospiraceae bacterium | reverse complement strand
ATGATGAGTGATGAGTTGCTTACACGACTCATCACTCATCATTCACAACTCATCACTTAACTACAGTCAATGTTTTCGTGATTTTGCCTTCGGCGTTGCCGATGCTGTAAAAATAGCTGCCAGCGGCGAGGCCGTTTGCGTCGAACTCGAACGAGTTGCTGCCCTCGAACAGGCGGATGGGCTGCGTGTGCAGGCGTTGGCCGACCAAATCGAACACCTCGAACGTGAAATCGCCATTGACCAACGACTCGACCAAGATTTGCGTGGAGCCGGTGAATGGGTTGGGCGCGTTTTTCACGGAGCCGATGGTGCCGTCCAAGTCGTCGGCAGAGATGGTGCATTGGCCTTGCGCCCGCACGTCGAGGTAAAAGTGCGAGTTGGGCGCGACGCTGCCGGGAAAGGTCAGATCAATTCCGAAACCCGGTATCAGGGTGGTGAAAACCTTCAGTTTGATGCCCACGTCGCGTTGACCGAGCGCGTTGGCAGCAGTGGCGGTGCCTTTGATTTGGATGCAGCCGAGGGTGTTTTCCTCGAACACGCAGTTCGGCGGGTCGCAAGTGTAGCTAAGGCCGGTGGGCAGGTTGGTGATGGCGCCTGTCGTGGCGATTTCGATTTTGTCGAGGCCGGCCATGCCGAAGCCAGGCACAGTCACGGTGTCGAGCAGTTTGAGTGTCGCGTCTTGAAGGTACGGCTCGTTGATGCAGACGGGCTTGGTGTCAACGAACGGGTAGGAGGGCGCGTAGGGCCGGGGCAGGAGCAGGATGGAGTCGGGCATTTGGAGGATGGACGAGTCGCGTTTGCAGGGCTGGGCCAGTGCGAGCGCGGCGATTTGGACGAAAAACAGGAGTAAAAAGATGCCTTTTTTCATGGTCGCGTGAGTAAGAGTGATGATTGGTTTGGAAAATGATTCGTCTGCGAAGTTCCGGGCTTTCCCTGAACGAGCACAAACGTCCAAAAAGTTTGTGGGTCAAAGAACGACATTAACCCATTGTTTGCCAAACAGAAATGCCATCTGCCCCCCCGCCCCCTAAAGGGGGTGATGCTCCCCCTTCAGGGAAACGGAGTGCCTCATTGAGTGGTGGATTACGGACCTAAAGGGGGTGATGCTCCCCCTTCAGGGGGCGGGGGGGACGACGAATGGCAACAAATTCCAATTTCAAACTTTCGGTTTCCGGCCAAAAGCGGCTTCCTTTGTGGGCGGTTTTGGGTGCCTGGTGCAGAAAATCCGCTGGATTTTGTGGAGAGCCGGTGGCTCTAATTGAAAATCTGTCAGATTTCTATCTTCAGCCCACAGATTTATCTGTGGGAAGACCCAAAACTCAAAACTTTCACTTTTCAATCCGCATGACCATGAACCGATTACTTACACCCGTTTTTTGGCTCGCCACAGCCCTTGCTCCGCTCGCCGCACAGACTATCGGCATTTGCCACCAAGTCGTCGCCACCACAGGCCAAAGCGTTGAGAAACAAGGCATTATCTACTCTTACACCGTCGGCGAAGTCGCCACCATCACCGCCTCCGGGCTGGGCCTGACGCTTTCGCAGGGCTTCCATCAACCCGATTTGTGTATGCCGACTGTCGGCACCGATGCCCCTTTCGGGGTGGCTGATTGGCAAATCGAACTGCTGCCCAACCCGACCGACAGCTGGCTCACCGTCCGTTTTTCAGCCGAAAAAACCACCGCGCTTCGTGCCTCGGTTTTCGATTTGACGGGCCGAAAAACCCGCGCAGCCGCCCTGCTTGCCGAACCATCCGGCTCGCAGTTGGACTGCCGCGATTTGCCGCCCGGCGTGTATTTTTTGCGGCTCGAAGACACGGGCAGCCCAGCGGTCGGCACCTTCCGTTTTGTCAAAATTTGATAGGATTGGAACACGGATTTGACCGATGCGACGGATTTGCGCGGATTTTTTTGAATAAAAACTCTGTGCGTCCCGTGCCTCTGTGTTGAGCCATGTTTGAAAAAAATCCGTGCAAATCCGCCCAATCCGTGCCATCCGCGTTCCAATCCAGCCACACACCTTTTTTCCAAAAATTGATTTTCCATGAAAAACAAATTACTGCTTGCCCTGTGCTTGTGCGGCCTCTTTTTGCCCGTCGCGCAGGCCCAATTCACGCCGCAAGGCTTTAATTATCAGACAGTTCTGCGCAATGCGACCGGCGCGGCCCTGACCAATCAGACGGTCAGCCTGCTGTTCAGCATCCGCTCCGGCGCGCCCAACGGCCCGGTGGCCTATTCCGAAAAACAGGTCGCCACCACGAACGAACTCGGCCTCATCAACCTCGTCATCGGGCAGGGCGGCGTGCCGCAGGTCGGCGATTTCGCGGCCATCAACTGGGGGGGCGGCGCGAAGTACCTTTCGGTGTCGGTCGAAAGTTCGCCCGGCAATTTTGAAGAGCTTGGCAATCAACAACTTATGTCGGTTCCGTACGCGCTGTACGCCCAAAATGCGGCCAACGGTGGCAGCGGCACAGGCGACAATTGGGGCAGCCAAACCGTCTCGACCGACAACAGCCTGACCGGCAACGGCACCTCCGCGAACCCCGTCGGCATCGCCCAACAAGGGGCCGCGCCGGGACAAGTCCTGAAATGGGACGGCTCGAAATGGGCGCCGAGCGACGACGTGTCCAATACTTCCGGCGGCGGTGGCACGGTCACTCAGGTCAACACGGGCGCGGGTCTGACGGGCGGCCCCATCACCGTCAGCGGCACCATCGGGCTACAAAACACGGGCGTGACACCCGGCACTTGGGGTAGCGCGACGCAAATCCCCGTGTTCACGGTGGACGCGACGGGCCGCATCACCAACGTCTTCACGACCGTCGTTTCGCCCGGAACCATTGGGCTGAACGGCGGCACAGGCATCGCCGTCCAGCAAAACGGCACCGTTTTCACTGTGACCAACACAGGCGACACCAACCCATTCGACGACCTGACCAATGCCACGACCGCCGGGGGCGACGTATCTGGCACATTTTCCAACCTGCAAATCAATCAATCGGCGGTGGCTTCCGGCGAAATCCTTGACCAAGGCATTTTCGGCGTGGACATCAACCGCATGGACGCAGCCGTCGGGCAGGTTTTGAAATGGAACGGCACCACTTGGCTGCCGCAAAACGACAACGCGGGCATCGCGTCCGTCGGCCTGACCGCTGGGCCGGGCATCTCGGTCACGGGCCTCTCGCCCAGTTTCGTTGTGGCGAACACAGGCGACCTGAACCCGGCGGACGATTTGCTCCAAACCTCGCAGGCGGGCGGCGACGTGCAGGGCACGTTTTCAAATTTGACGGTCAAAAACGGCGCAATCACCGCAGCCAAACTTGACCAGATGGGCGCGTCCGGCGGGCAAGTTTTGAAGTGGAACGCCGCGCTCGGCCAATGGCAGCCGCAGGCCGACGACACGGGCACTTCGCCGACGGTCGGGGCCGGTGCGGGCATTTCCGTCCAGCAAAACGGCGCGAATTTCACGGTGACGAATACAGGCGACACGAACCCGGTGGACGATTTGCTCCAAACCTCGCAGGCGGGCGGCGATGTGCAGGGCACGTTTTCAAATTTACAAATCCGGCCGGGTGCGGTTGGCTCCGCCGAAATCGCGGACGGCGCGGTTTCGAGCCAAAAAATTGACCAAATGGGGGCCGCCGCCGGGCAGGTTTTGAAGTGGAACGCATTTGCCAATCGCTGGGAACCCGGCCCCGACGACGTGGGCGGCACGGGCGGCGGCGACAACTGGGGCACCCAAACCGTCGCAACCTCGGCGGTGTTGACGGGCAACGGCACGGTGGCTAACCCGCTGACAATCAATCAGCAAGGTGCCACGATCGGGCAAGTTTTGAAATGGAGCGGTACGACTTGGGTGCCCGCCAACGACGACAACGCACTGACGACCGTGACCGGCAGCACGGGCATCGCCGTGCTGAACACGGGCAACAATTACCAAATCACGAACACTGGCGACACCAATCCGCAGGACGATATTTTGATTACGACACAGGCCAACGGCGACATCACGGGCGATTTTTTGAACCTGCAAATCAAGCCCGGCGTGGTCGGCACGCCCGAACTGGCGAACGAAGCCGTGACCGGCGCGAAAATTGACGACATGGGCGCGGCCATCGGGCAAGTCCTGAAATGGACAGGCGCGACTTGGGCACCCGGCCCCGACAACGTGGGCGGCGCAGGCGGCGGCGACAACTGGGGCACGCAAACCGTCGTGGCTTCGGCGGTGCTGGCTGGCAACGGCACGGTGGCTAATCCGTTGACAATCAATCAGCAAGGCGCAGCCATCGGGCAGGTTTTGAAATGGACGGGTACGACTTGGCAGCCTGCCAATGACAATACGGGCACAGGCGGCGGCAATAATTTTTCCGCCGGCACGGGCATCACGTTCACGGGCGCGGCCCCGAACCTGACCATCAATAACGCAGGCGACCTCTCGCCGACCAACGAACTGCAAACCATCGCGCTGGCAGGCAACCAACTGACGCTTTCGCAGGGCGGCGGCACGGTCAATTTGCCGACGGCAAACAACTACGCGGCGGGCGCGGGCATCGGCATCACGGGCACTGCGCCCAATTTTACCATTGCCAATTTGGGCGACCTCTCGCCCACGAACGAGTTGCAAAACCTCGCACTGAACGGCACCACGCTGTCCATTTCGGCGGGCAATTCCGTGAACTTGGCGGGCATCGGCGGCGGCGGTTTTTGGACGGCGAACGGCAACAACATTTTCAACAACAACACGGCCAGCGTGCTAATCGGCTCAAACACAGCGACTTCCGGCAAATTGCAAGTCCGCACGACTGCCGCCGAAGAAGCCGCCACCATCCGAATCGCCGCGCCGACGAGCAACAAAACCGCGCTTTTGGTCGAAACGACTGGCACGGGCGCAGCGGGGCAATTCACCTCGCAGGCAGGCCCGGCCATCGTCACCACGAAAGGCAACGTGGGCATCGGCGTGGCCGCGCCCGTGTCGCCGTTGACCGTGCAAGGCGACCTCGAAACCGTGCGTTTGCAGGGAGCCACGCCCGAAGTTGTGTTCCAAAACACGGGCAACACGCCCGGCGGCGGCACGGGCAATCTGGACGGCTACGTCCAGCAAAACCCGACCTCGTTCAACGTCGGCACCCGCGAACCACTCACGCCCGTGCTGCTCACGCCCGGCAAGCAAATCGCGCTGGCGGCCAACGCCAAAGGCACGGTCGCGGTGGGCGGCCTCGACCCCGGCCCGTTCGCGCTGCGGGTGTTCCACGCCACGCAGGGCATGGCACTTTCCAACACGGTCAACGGCCACGAGTGGGAGTTTTTCGTGAACGCGCCCGGCCAGCTCAACCTGTTCAACGACCAGTTGGGTGGTGTCCCAGCGGGCACTTTCGGCGTGAACGGCCTGTACACGCCCTCGGACAAACGGCTGAAAAAAGACATCGCCGCGCTGCCCGCTGTTTTGGATAAACTCCTGAAAATCAATGCGGTGACGTACCGATTCAACCAGCAAACCGCCGACGAGCAGCCCTCGCTGGGTTTCGTGGCACAGGACGTGCAGGCCGTCTTCCCGGAACTCGTAACCGAAAACACACGCCGCGACGGGGGCGAAAAATTCCTCGCGGTCAATTATGCGGGCTTCGGCGTGTTGGCCGTGAAAGCCGTGCAAGAGCAACAGGCCCAACTCGAAAAACTCCGCACCGAGAACAACCAACTACGGACGCAAATGGAGGCAATTGAGGCGCGTTTGCGGGCTTTGGAGAAAAAATAACTCCGTGCCTCCCTCCCCCAGCGGTGCCTGCAAATTCCACAGAGGCGCACGGAGGAACGGAGAGACACAGAGATTTTCGGGCAAATCCCCGGCAGCGACGATGTGCGCGGCCGGGGATTTTTCTTTTGGTGGGCTGGATGCACACTTTTTACCACTCAGCCGGATTTGCGTGGGCCGAGTTGGCACTTTTTCCCATTTGGCACCGACTTCGGGCATCTGCGCGGCGTGTGTTGAGGAAAAAATACCCATAAAGAACCCTTTTCACTGGTTTGTCAACCCTGCGGGAGGGTTGATAAGTCCCACGATGGCCGTATTTCAAAAGCAGGGGAAAAAGCACGTTTTGCCTAAATTATTGAAAATCAAATGGTTCGGAAAATGGCCCGAAAAAAGTGTTTCCCGTAGAAACAAAAAGTGAGCATTTGTGGTAAAATGTGGGAGAAGCATATACTTTTGTGGCGAGCAAAGAGAAAGAAGGGTGATGGAACATGGAAACAAGCCAATCGAACACACTACGGCGGTTCCCATTTCCAGTTGCCCTGTCTCCGTATCTGACTGAAAATGAACTTGATAGGCGAATATCCCGTGTCAATTGACAACAAAGGGCGGCTGCGAATGCCGACCGCGTTGTTGCGTCAGTTGGGCGACAAGCCCGACGACGGCAAAGGCGTGGAATTCGTCGTGAACAAAGGCATCGAAAAATGCCTGACGCTGTACCCGAAACCCGTGTGGGATGCTATCGCGTTGAAAATGAACAAGTTGAACAAGTTCAACGAGAAGAACCGCCTCTTCGTGCGGCGTTTTTACGCGGGCGCGTACCCCGTCGAAACAGACAGTGCCGACCGGATTTTGCTTCAAAAGTCGCTGCTCGACTACGCAGAGTTGACCGACGAAGCTGTGCTGAGTGCGATGGACGACCGCATCGAGATTTGGTCCCCCGCGTTGTACGAGGCAAGTTTGGCAGAGGCCACACCTATTTATTCCGACCTCTCGGACGTGGTGATGGGCGGCGGCAAGGCTGGGGTGGGGCAGATAGACAACGAGGAATCAGATATTGTCATACCATAAATTTATCGAGACAGTAAACGGCATAACCAAGCGACAATTCCAGCTCCTCCGAGAATAGCGGAGGGATTTGACAGGTTCTTAAACAAACGTACTTACATGGCGGGGCGCAAACGGCAATCGTGCGCCCCGCTTTTTTCAGCACGATAATGTTTTCGAGCCCAAGCAATAGAAATCAGTTTCTAAAAATAGTCAAACCGATAATGGCGACGACATGACTGAACGGGAAAATGTACCACACATCCGTTTTGTTTCGTGAAAGTATTGACCAATTGAACATCCGGCCCGGCGGCACTTATGTGGATGCCACATTCGGCGGCGGCGGGCATTCGGGGGGCATCCTCCAAATGTTGGATGGCAAAGGCCATCTGTTTGGATTCGACCAAGACGAAGACGCGGCTCGGAACAGCGCGAACGAACCGTTCGCCAGCAGCCCGAATTTCACGTTTGTCCGGTCGAATTTCAGGCATTTGAAACGCAGTTTGCGGGTGGAAGGCGTGAAGCCCGGCTCGGTGGACGGCATCCTCGCCGACCTCGGCGTGAGCAGTTACCAACTGGACACACCGGAGCGCGGGTTCTCCTATCGCTTCGATGCACCGCTGGATATGCGCATGGATGCGAGCGACGACCGAACGGCGGCGGACGTACTTAATTCGCTGAATACCACCGAGTTGCACCGGGTTTTTGGCGAATTGGGTGAGGTGCGGAATGCCCGGACGCTGGCCCAAGCCGTCGTCGCGGCCCGCCTCCGAAAACCGATTCAGACGACTGGCGAACTGGTGGCAATCTGCGAGGCGAACCTCATCGGCGACCGTGCCCGCTACCTTTCGCAAGTGTTCCAAGCCTTGCGGATGGAAGTGAACGACGAGGTA
>JBKBIC010000221.1:0-7716 GCA_046299435.1 Saprospiraceae bacterium | reverse complement strand
CCACAGCAAGCGCGTGACCGTCCCGGCGAACACGGTGCCGACCGAAACTTTCATCGAAATCAAAGGCACGGTGCGCAGCAAAGAGCAGCCAACAGCCAAAGGCGGCGGCACTGACCACTGATTTTTTGGCGATTCGGCGATTTCGATTCGGTGATTTGACTGCCGAGCAAAAAATGCCGGGCGACCACGACGAGGTCGTCCGGCATTTCTTTTTGCCAATTCCTGCAAAGCCATGTAGCAAGCGGTGAATTGGCCGCGAACAAGTTGTTTTTTTGCCCGGCGTTTCGACCTTTTCTTTTCCAAGTACCTGATTTTCAACATGAAAAAACTTCCACTCCTCCTCGCACTCGTTTTTGCGACCGCTCTCCTGACCGCCCAATCGCCCACGCAGCTTACGCTTTTGTCCCGTTGGGATGCCGACACCTTGCCCGTCGCTTCGCCGGGCGGCCTGAACTTGCAGTACAATTCCGTCTGGGGCATGGCCGTGAACGGGCGCGAAATCGCGGTGCTGGGCAACGCCCGCTACGTCTTATTTTTCGATGTGACCAACCCGACGCAGCCGGAGTTGATTGGCAAATTCGCAGGCTCCTCCACCACGATTTGGCGCGAGTTCAAGTCCTACAAAAACCGCGTCTATGCCGTTTCGGACGGCACGCAGGAAGGATTGATGATTTTCGACTTGAGCAACGCCCCGCAAACCATCACGCGCTCGTACTGGAGCAACGAGTTTTTCAGGAGCTCGCACAGCATCATGCTCGATACGGTGTCGGGGCACATTTACCTGAACGGCAACAGCGAGGCCGATATGCTCGTGCTCGACGTGAGCCAAAACCCGGACAAGCCCACCGTCTGGTCGAAAGTGACCCTCACAGGCGGGTACATCCACGATTCCTACGTCCGCTGCGACACGCTCTATGCCTCGTCGGGGTACAGCGGTTACTATATCTACGATTTCAAGACCAAACCACAAGCCCCGAAAACCCTCGCGGCCATCGAAACGGGCGGCTACAACCACAACAGCTGGCTGACGGTGGACGGCCGTTACGCCTATTACACGGAGGAAATACCGCGAGGCCGACCGATACAAATCGTTGATTTAAAGGAACTTTCGAGCACAGGAGACATCGAACTGGTCGGCTCCTTTTTGGACGAGATGCTGACCGATACCCTCCCGACCGCGCAGGCAATCCCGCACAATGTGTACATCCGCTGCGACCATCTTTTCAATTCGCAGTACGAAGACGGCCTGCTGGTGTACGACCTCGCCGACCCGACCAATCCCGTGCTGAAATATTGGTATGATACCCACCCCGAAAACACCCAGTACAACGGCTACTACGGCTGCTGGGGCAACTACCCTTGGCTGCCTTCGGGCAACATCTTGGCCTCGGATATGCAAAACGGGCTGTTCGTTTTCAGCTCGTTGGGCATTGATTGCCAGTTGCCTGTGCCCGATTGCGCGACGATTTCCAGCACGCCCGAAACAGACGAAACCCTCCGCGTCGGCCTCTCGCCCAACCCCACCTCGGATGTGTTTCGGGTGGATTTGCCGGGCCACTCGGAGTGGCAGTTCCGGCTGTTTTCGTCGGCGGGCAATTTGCTGAAAACCGGCCCCGGCACACCCGAAATCAAAGTCGCGGACTTGCCAGACGGCATTTATTTCCTCGAAATCCAGACCACGAACGGCCACCGCACGACGCAGCGTTTCGTCAAAAACTAATCATGGGCCATGCAGCTGACCATCCTCGGCAACGGCTCCGGCGGAGCGTTTCAGGGCAGGAACTACACCGCCCAAATGCTCCACGCCGGCAACCAATATTTCCTGATTGATTGCGGCGAAGGCACGCAGCAACAAACGTGGCGGCTGCGGCTACCGCTCGACAAAGTGCAGCAGGTTTTCATCAGCCATCTGCACGGCGACCATGTGTTTGGGCTAATTGGTGTGCTGACTTCGTTCGCGCTGAAAAGCCGCACGGCGGGAATCGAAATTTTCGCGCCGAAGGGATTGCAAGAACTCGTGGACGTGCACCACCGCATCTGCGGGGTACGCATCGAGTATCCACTGACGATTCACGAGGTGGACACGGAGGTATCAAAAGTCGTTTTTGAAAACAAAAACCTCGAAGTGTGGACGATTCCGCTGCACCACCGTGTCCCGACGACGGGCTGGCTTTTCCGCGAAAAACCTAAGCCCAACCACATCCTCCCAGAGAAAATCGAGCAGTATCAAATCCCTTTTTCCAAAATCCCGGACGTGAAAGACGGCGCAGATTTCACCTTGCCCGACGGCAGCCTGATACCCAATGCCGAACTGACCGCGCCCGCTGCGCCTCCAAAATCCTACGCTTTTTGCAGCGATACGGCTTTTCATCCGCCCGTTGCCGAGTGCGTGCGCGGCGTGGATTTGCTTTATCACGAAGGCACTTTCGTGGAGGCGCAGCGGGCTTACGCGGAAATATCGTTCCACTCAACGGCGGGCGATGCCGCCGAAATCGCCCGGCGGGCCGGAGCAAAACGGCTCCTGCTGGGGCATTTTTCCAACCGCTACGATGATTTAGCCGGGCATCTGGCCGAAGCACAGGCTATTTTCCCGAACACCGCGCTCGCCGAGGAAGGCAAACGGATTGACATCTGAACCCGTCATTCCACCTTCACCGTGTCCCTATCAAAAGCCAGCCCCGCGAAAATCCCGATTGGATTGGCCGAGCCATGCACGTTGCTTTTGATGGGCGAAGGTTGGCTGAGCGGGTTTTGGCTGCTGAGCAGAGCCAGTTGCACGCTTTCCAAAAAAGCGTGGTATTCCGGCGAGATGTGGAACAGCGTGACGAAGGCCGTCGCGTTTTTTTTCAGGTCGTAGCCGCTCGTCATGGCGACCTGTTCGCTCTGGAAAAGTTCGTCCGAGAACACCAAATCCTGCCGGGGCAGGCTGTCGGTCAGGTTGCCGTAGTTCAGCAAAAAATGGTAATAATTGTTGGCAGTCGGGTTGTCGCGGAAATAGGCGACCACGCGGGCGTATTTGTTCAAATCCGGGCTGCGCTGCACCACGATGCTATCGAACGGAACCGCTTCGGGCATGACGGCCGTCGCGTGGATTTTGCCGCCACCGGGCAGCGTGATGTCCAACTCAAACGGGTCGCCGGGCGCGGCTTCCATGATTTTCGGGTTGTGGTAATTGTAAAATTTGCGGGTCAACGGGTCTTGGTAATCTCGGTTGGCGAGCGTGTCCAGGTTGTCGCCGTGCCGCACCACGACGAGCGCGTGCTGGATGAAAGTAGCCTGTTGCAGGTAATCGCGGCTCGTGTCGAAGGGCGCAAAAAACGGCGAGCTCTGGGTCAGGAGCAGCGTCATGGGTTTGCCCGGTTCGATGTAGCACTCCACGACAGGCTGCGGCTGATAATCCGGCAGCACGATGTCCTCCGGGTCAGAGGCACAGCGGGCAAAGGCCGACACGACGGCCAGTCCAACAATCAAAGTTCTTGTGCAAAAACGAATGCGCTCGGTCAGGAAGGGCATGGTTCAAAATTTGAAGTTCCAAGTCAAAGAAGGCAAAATCGGGAACAGGTTGACGGGGCTGATTTTGACGGCCTGCGGTACTTTGTAGGAATGTCCGTTGTTCACAACTGTCTGATATTCAGTAGAAAAGTAGTAGAAGTAAGGATTGCGGCGGTTGGTCAGGTTGTACACGCTGAGCGTCAAATCCTGCTGGCCGCGCCGGGGCATAAAGTGCCAGACGAACGCAAAATCCAGCCGGAAATAGTGCGGAAACTGGAAGGTGTTGCGCTCGCCGTACACCGGCACGATGGCCGGTGAAGTGCCGCCCGGCACGTTTTGAAGCGTGAACTTGCCCGACGGCAGCCACGCGAAGATCCCGCTGCGATAGACTAATGTGCTCGACATCGAGAACTGGCGGTTCAGCCGCAGCGTCCCGACGGTCGTGAGGTTGTGCCGCACGTCGTGGCGCGGCGAGAAATACCGCCCACCGTTGATGTCCGCAAAGCCGCCTTTTTGCACCCAAGCCAGCGTGTAGCCGACCCAGCCTGTCAAAGGGCCGCTCGTTTTTTCGAGTTCGAGTTCGGTGGCTGCAAATGCCCGACCGTTGCCGATGCTGATTTGCTGGTCAATCGGCCCGTCGCCGACGATGAGCGCACCGTCGCGCAGCTCGATTTGGTTGCGCAGCCATTTGTGGTAGATTTCCCAGTTGAGGTTCCAGCCTTTGGCGAGCCGCTGCGCGAAGCCCAGGGATATTTGGTCGCTCAGCTGCGGGCGGACGTTGCGCGTGCTCGGATACCAAAAATCCGTCGGGAACGACACGCCCGACGAACCCGCCAGCTGGTGCAAATACTGGCTCATCCGCGCAAACGACGCGCTGAACGACGACGACTCCGACACCGGGAAATTGGCCATCAGGCGCGGCTCCACGTTGCCGAAAAACGTGCGCCCGCTGGCAAAGCCCGACAGCCGCAGCCCCGCATTGAGCCGCAGCCAATTGGTGATTTTGCGCTCGTCGGAGCCGAAAAAAGCCAGCTGGGCGGCGCGTTTTTCGGAGCCGTCGAGTAGGCTGATTTGCCCGTCCGTGCTGCCCGCATCGAATTGGCCGATGTTGAAATTGAACAGCGCGGCCTCGCCCCCGAACCGGACGCGGTGCGTCGCCGAAAGGTCGCGGATGACTTGGCTCTTCAACGTCCAATCCGAGATGCCCGACCGCAAGCGGATGGAAAAACCCGGCGCGCTGTTTTGGATGTTGAACCAATACGACGAGTGCGCGAGTGTGGTCTGCACCGCCATCGCGTCCATCGCCGTGTACGTCCACTGCGCGGAGGCTGCGGTGTTCTGCCAACGGAAGCGGAAATCGAAGTCCAAGTTTTTGTAACTGAAATTGTCCTCTGCCCAGAAACCGCTGACGGTCAATTGGTTGCGCGGCGAGAGCCGGAAAGCCAACCGCCCGTTCAGGTCATGGAAATCATACGATGGCACGGGCCGAAACAGGCGTTCCCGCTCGTCTTTTCGCTTGTTGATGGCGCGGGTCACGAGGTCAACGTAGGTGCGCCGCCCGCCGAGCGACCACGAGATTTTGTCCTTCCGAATCGGCCCCTCCACTTTCAGCCGCGTGGAAAGCAGGCCGATGCCGCCCGACACATGAGTCTTCGAGAAATCGCCGTCGCTCGTCCGCACGGACACGATGGACGAGAGTCGCCCGCCGAACTGCGCCGGGAAACCGCCCCGGTGCGCCGTCAAATCGCGTACGACCTCGGCGTTAAAATTGCTCACAAAACCAAACAAATGGGCGGCGTTGTACACAGTGGCGTTGTCGAGCAGGATGAGGTTTTGGTCGGCGGAGCCGCCGCGCACCGAGAAACCGACGCTGCCTTCGGCTGCATTGACCACGCCGGGCTTGAGTTGCAGCACTTTGAGGATGTCCGTTTCGCCGAGCAGGGCCGGCACGGATTTCATTTCGCGGATGCTCAACCGTGTGGCAGAGGGTTCGGCGGGGGCCTTTTCCTCGTTCGGTTTTGCAGCCTCGATGACCACCTCCGGGATGCTGCGGCCTTCTGGTTCGAGCGAAAAATAGAGGGACTGTTTGCCGGAGGCATGGATGCGGACGCGGCGCGGCTTGTACCCCACCCGACTGAAGCGCACCGTGACCGAATCGGACTCGGTGATGGCCGCGAACGCGAACTCGCCTTCGTCGTCGGTCGTCGCAACTTTTTGACATTCAGGGATTTCGATGGTGGCAAACGGGAGCGGGTCGCTCCGAAACGCATCGGTGATTTGGCCGGAAAGGAAAAGTGCTTTTTGGGCAGGCAGGCAAACGGGCAGCAGGCAGGCCGCCACCAAAAAGGGGAGCAAAGGGCACCGGGGAGTGTTTGCCGTGCGGGAGTTCATGGTTAAAGAAAAGGCGGAACAGATTAAATGAAAACCCATTTGGGTTCCGCCAAAGGTAGTGCGGTGGCCGCGTGGTTTCACCCAAACGGGCGGGCAAGTTTTCTGGCGGGTTCGTTCAATTCAGGCTTTCAAGTAGATGGCGGCGGGGCGGAAATTGATTGGCTGAAGGCCAAAAGCACAGCGGGAGCCATTGACGTGTCCCCACGTTTTTAGAACACGAAAAGAAAAACCCGTGCAAATCCGCCCTATCTGCCTCATCTGTGTTCCAATCACGGCTAAGTCGGCTACTTTTGCACGCTTTTTGAAAAAGCCCCTTCAATCACTCATTCACCCAATCGCACATGCACTCAATGACGATACCAGCACAAATCACCGACCTGCAAATCCGCGAATTTATCACCGCCGCCCTGCACGAAGACGTGCGCGACGGCGACCACACCTCGCAGGCCTGCATCCCCGCCGACAGCCGCAGCCGCGCCGGGCTGAAAGTGAAGGATTATGGCGTGGTGGCAGGCGTGGAACTCGCCCGCCGCATTTTTCAGCACGTTGACCCGACGGCCAAGTTCGAGGCGAAAAAATCGGACGGCGAGGACATTTTTTATGGCGAAATCGCCTTCCAAGTCGAATGCAACACCCGCGCCCTGTTGCAAGCCGAGCGGCTCGTGCTCAATGCCATGCAGCGCATGAGCGGCATCGCCACGCTTTCGAGCCGCTTCGCGTTCGAGGTCGGCGACCTGCCCGTGAAAATTTTGGACACCCGCAAAACCACGCCGCTCGTGCGTTTCCTCGAAAAATGGGCCGTCAAAATCGGCGGCTGCGAAAACTACCGCTGGGGCCTGTACGATTGGATTATGGTGAAAGACAACCACATAGACGCTTGCGGCGGCATCCGGCCCGCACTCGAAAAAGTGGCCGAATACCAAAAAGCCAACAGCCTCGCGCTCGGCGTGACCGTCGAAGTCCGCAACCTTGTGGAATTGCAGGAAGCATTGGACACAGGCGGTTTCACACGCATCATGTTCGACAATTTTGAGGTGCCGATTTTGGCAGAGGCCGTCGCGCACGTCGGCGGCAAGTTCGAGACAGAGGCTTCGGGCGGCATTTCGCTGCAAAACGTCCGCAAATTCGCCCAGACGGGCGTGAACTACGTGTCCGCCGGAGCGTTGACCCACTCCGCTCAACCACTGGATTTGAGCCTGAAAATCATCAATTGATTTTTTGAGATTTCAGATTTTGAGATGCCGGACGATAAAGAATCTGGCATCTCAAAATCTGAAATCTGGCATCTCAAATCTGGCATCTGGCATCTCAAAAATGAACAAGATTACCCTTACGCTTGCCGTCCTGCTGCTCGGCGGCGTTTTTTTATGGTATCGGTACAAAGTACCGAAGTTCGTCAATGGCGAGCAGGCCGCCGACTTCACCGCCCAACTCGCCGACGGCAGCTCGGCGCGACTCTCCGATCTGCGCGGCAAATATGTACTGCTGCATTTTTGGGGCAGTTGGTGCGGGCCATGCCGCAAGGAAAACCCCGAACTGGTCGCGCTTTATCAAAAATACCACGAACACGGCTTCGATATTTTCAGCGTCGGCATCGAGCAAAACATGGCCCGTTGGCAAAAAGCCATTGCCTCAGACAGCCTCATTTGGCGGCACCACACGGTCGAAATCGGCGATTTTGACGGCTCCATCGCCAAACTTTACCGCGTCTGGCAAATCCCCAGCACATGGCTTATTGACCCCGAAGGCCGCATTGTCGGCGTAAACCTCTCGCCCGCGCAAATAGACAAAGCGCTCTCGGACAAGCTATTGCGCTGACTGACATTTTGACGC
>JBKBIC010000220.1:0-7759 GCA_046299435.1 Saprospiraceae bacterium | reverse complement strand
TGGCCGAGTATGAGGGAGAGGAATAATTTTTTCATTGGAAAATATAATCGGTTGTGGATGGATGTTTGGTTGGGTGATTGGGGGATTTGTTGTTTTGGTGATTCGGCGATTGGGCGATTTGACCGCCAGATGGCCGAATCACCAAATCCCCGAATCACCAACCCAACATTACCGCAGGACGTTGACGTAGCCCTTGCGCTGTTCTTCTTCGTCAAATTGGTTGATGAACGTGAACACATAGAAATACACGCCTTCGGGCAGGGGCTGGCCTTTGGAATTGGTGCCTTTCCAAGCCTTGTTGCTGTCGTTGTCGTAGCCTTCGGCTCTGTAAACCAACTGCCCCCAGCGGTTGTAGATTTCGAGTGTGTTTTCGGGCACGGACTCAACGCAGGTGATGAGCATCACGTCGTTTTTGTCGTCGGCTTGGGCGGGCGTGAGCACGGGGCTGAACACGAGGCAGCCGTCGTCGGGGTAGCCCATCGTGATTTCGCCGCTGGCGCGGCAGCCGTTTGCGTCAATCGCGCTCCAAGCGACCGTTTCGCCCGCGCAGAGTTCGTCGGCTTTTTGCGTGGTGCCGTTCCTGAATTTCGACACCCACTGATAGGCCACTGGGTCAACACCATTGACCGAAGCCACGATTTCGCCGTCGCACTCCGTGAAGCGTTTGGGCAATTCCACCGTGAATTCGAGGGCGAGCGAATCCGGCTGGGTGATGGTGATGGTTTTCTGCGATTTCACGCCGTTGGCATCGGTCACGGTCACGTTGTAATCGCCTGCTTTCAGCTGCTTTTGCTGCGACACGCCCGACGAGGAGTTGAGCGTTTCGGAGAAACCGGTTGACCACTTGACCGCATACGGAGGCACACCGCCGCTCAGCGAGATAGCGGCTTGGCCTTCGTTGCCGCCGTGACATTTGACATTGTAGCCGTTGAAATTGCTGACCGACACGGCAAAGAGCACGCCTTCGGGGGCGGTCAATTCGCCTGTCAAAGTGTCCTTGCAGCCCGCGCCATCGGTGACAATCGCCCACCAATCGCCCGCGCACATATCCGAGTTTTTGACGGTCGTGGAATTGTCGCTCCACAAATAGGTCAGCGGCGGCACAAAGCCTGTGGCCGAGAGGGTCACTTGGCCGTCGCACTCGTCGGGGCCGCTCACGTCCCATCCGTTCGGGCCGGGGGTGACGGCGTAGTTGGCTTCGAGGTTGGATAGCGGCGTGAGCGTCCAACTGCCCGTGAGCGTGGTGCCGTTTTCGTCGGTGACGGTTAAGCTATAAAAGCCGGCACCCAAGTTTTCAATGGTGCTGCTCGTGTCGGTGGCCGTCAGGCCGGGGCCAGACCATTTGTACACGAAGGGTTTGTTGCCACCCGTGATGAACACCTCTATGGAGCCATTTTCCGATTTGACACAAGATGGCCGGTTGACTTCGGCGGGCTTGTCGTTTTTGAGAGGTTTGTATTTGCGCTCCAAATAGAACGTCCTGACCGTTGAACATCCTGTTTCTGTATCCGTGATGGTGACCATGTAGATGCCGGAATCGAGGTTCATCAAGTCTTGGGTAGCGGCGTTCTGGTAACTCCATTGATAGGAATATGTGCCCGATTGGTTTTCAGGAATCAAGTCAAGCGAGCCGTCCATGAAGTCCTCGTTGGGGTGGGACAGCACAAAACTGTGCGACACGGAAGGCAAAGTCGGAAGCACCACGCCCGACAAAGTCGCCGCCAAAGACGGCCCGCCGAGGGATGTCACCGTGAAATTGTATGCTTTTCCGCCTTCCAGGCCGCAAATCTCAATCGTATCGCTGCTGCTGGTGATGCCCACGTTGCCGCCGGGTGTCCATTGGATTTTGTACGGCTTGATGCTGCCCGATGCATTGGCCGCGCTGACGACGATGGTCACGCAGCCGTTCGCGCCGTCGCAGGAGCCTTTTTGGTCAATGACCACCGCGCTCAGGATGGGCAGCGAGTTGCCCATCGTGAAGGTTTTGACGAAGGTGCAGCCGTTGTTGTCGGTCACGGTCACGGTGTAAGTACCCGCATTTCCCGTGATGACGTTGGTGGACGAGGAGTTCGGCTGCCATCTGTACGAGTACGGCTGGGTGCCGCCTGTGGGCGTTACGGTGATGGTGCCGGGCGTGACCCCGTCTTGGTCAACGACCGTGCCGGTCGCGTCCAAAGCAGCGGGGTTGTTCACAGTAATGGCCGGTTGCACGGACGTGCAGCCTTTGGAATCCGTCACCGTAGCGACGTAAGTGCCGCCCGCGAGGTTGCTGATTTGGGTGCCGAGCAAGCCGGTGCCGCTCCATTGAATCAAAGGATAAGGCGCGGTGCCGCCCGTCGGGGTGACGGTGATTTGGCCGTCGTTTTGGTTGTGGCAGGTGATGTGTTTGACGCTCGTGTTGGTGAAGGCAATGGCTGCCGTCGGGCCGCCGACCGTCGCGCCTGCTGGCACGGTGATGGAGCACCCGCCCGCGTCTGTGATGGTCGGGATGTATGTGCCAGCCGCAAGGCCAGAGATGGAAGTCCCTGTTTTCGTGGTGTTCGACCAAGCGACGGTCGGCGTGCCGGGCCAGCCGCCGGAGACGTTGACATTGACCGCGCCGTTGTCATCGCCAAAACAAGTAATGTTCGTGGGTGTGCCGAGCGTGGCCGTGAGCTGGGAACTTGGCCCACCGATGGTCAGCGTTGGCGGGAAAGGCGTGGTGGTGCAGCCGTTTGCGTCCGTCACGGTGAGTGCGTAGGTGCCCGGTTTGAGGTTGTTGGGGTCTTCGGAAGTGGAGACGGTGACGTTGGGGGCGTTCGTGTTGACCCATTTGAACGACAGCGGGGCCGTGCCGCCGAATGCGGTCAGGGCAGCCGTGCCATTTTCGTCACCGAAACATTTGACATCCGTTTGGCCGTCAATGGCCGCAGTGGGTGCGCTGGTGGGTTCGGTCACGGCGATGGCATTGGCCTGTGTGGTACCGATGATAATCGTGCAACCCTTGCTGTCCGTGACGCTCAGGCTGTATCGGCCTTTTTTCAAACCCGTCAGCGGCGGTGCCTGCACGGTGCTGGGCAAGCCAGCGTCTTGGCTGCTCCAAGTGTAGGTGTACGGGCCGGTGCCGCCTGTCGCGGTCACGTTGATGGCACCGTTCATCTCGCCCAAGCATTTGACGTGTGTCACTTGGATGTTGGCAGGAGGGACGGCGACGGCGGTCGGCTGCGGCACTGTGACAGTTGCCGGGCCAGCCGCCGGGCTGCAACCGTTGGCATCGCGGACGGTCACGGTGTAGTTGCCGGCCAAAAGTCCGGTCGGGTTTTGCTGCGTGGACGTGAACGGCGCGGGGCCGGCCCACGAATAGGTATATGGCGCGGTGCCGCCCGTCACGGTCAGGGAAATGGAGCCGTCGTTGCCGCCGAAGCAATTGACACCTGTCGGGGCTGCAACCGGGGCTGCGACCGGGGTCGGTTCCGTCAGGGTGACGGTCGCGGTAGTGGTGCAGTTGCCACCCGTATTGGTCACGGTGAGGTTGTAAACCCCGGCTTTCAAGCCGCTGATGTCGGCATTTGTGTTGGTAAAGTTGTTTGGCCCCGACCAGTTGTATGTGAACTGAGTACCGCTGCCGCTGGCCGTGATGTTGATGGCTCCGTCGGAGCCGCCGTTGCACTTGACGGCAACGGTATTGTCAACGACCACGCTTGCGAGGCACTGGGGGACATCCCGCGCATAAATGTGGCCGTCCACGAGGGCCGGGTTCAGGAGGACCGCATTGTTCCCCTGCTGCTGGTAAATTTCGACTGGAAAATTGGGCAAGTCCTTGATGTCCAGCGGGGTGGTCATGCCTGCCGGGCCAAGCACCTTGAAGCAAACGGAAAACAGCGAAGTGCCATCCGGCAAATCCACGCCGCCCGTCGCGCCGCCTGCCGGGTCAGTCCAAGAGACTTTGATGGAATTCGTGGCTTGTTGGTGGAAAACGCCCGTGGGTTGGACAAGCCCCAGCGGGTTTGTGCCGAGTTGGATGCTCTCGAACATCAATTTCGTCGGGTCATAGGTAAAGCCCGCTTGCAACACCACGATGTCGTTGAAATTCTTGACCCGCATGTGCGTGCAGATGCTACCGTTCACGGTCGTCGAAACGGTGTCAAGCGAGAGGGTCGTCGCATTGGCCGGGGGCGGCGTGATGATATTTTCAATCTTGATGGTGGCGGGCTGATTGGAGACGGCATTGTCCCACACATTTTGGCCGTTGCCGTTGTAAACCTCCGTGAATTGGCTGCCCACTGGGAAGCCAAGTCCGTTGAATTTCACCTCCGTAGAAGTGCCCGCCGCACCAATGGCCTTGAAGCAGACCTTGTAAAGGGTAGCGTTGTCGGGGCGGTTGACTCCGGTGGCAGCGGGGTCGTTCCATTGAGTGTTCAGGTAGGATTTGGCTGGAAACGCCAAGTTTGTGCCGATACCGAAGCTCGTGGCATCGAGACCCGTTAGGTTGAAATCCTGCACACCCGTGTATTGCAGGATGGCCTTGTCCCATTCCATCGAGTATTGCATGGACGCGATGAGGTCAAAATCATTGACCCGCACGGGCATACAAAAATTCTCGTTGGGCGCGACGGTATCTGCCGTTGCCCGCACTTGGAAGCCGGTGGTCGGGTTGGGTGGCGGGCCGCCAGTTCCACCCGTCACGGTCGAGCCGCCGCTCTGAAAATTCACGGTTATGGTGTTGCCAGTGCTGTTGATAACCTCTATGCCGGGCGGCACGTTGCTGGCGAGATTGACGGTCGCCGTGCCGCTCGCTTTCACTTTGAAGTGCATGGTCATGACAACCGTATTCGCCGGGACGGTCACGCCATCAGGGTACTGCGAAAAATCGGGCAGGTACGACACCGTGATGCGGGGCGTGGGCGTGAGCGGGTTGGCGAGGCTTTGTGCCGTCATGCCGGGCAAGCCAAAGTTGTCCGCCGAGAGGAATTCGAGGACAGCTGCGTCGTACTTGATTGGGCACTGGAATGTGGCGACTTTGGTGAAGTTGGTGACCTTTAGTTGAAGGTCAATCGTCGAACCGACGGCACCGCTGATGGTTTGCGGTGTGATGGTGGTCGTCAGCGGCTGCGCGCACAATTGCATGGCGAACAGGGCGAGACCGGCCACGAGGGCACTCGGAATCGGTTTCATCTTTAACATTGGATACGCAGTTGGGATGATTGTGTAAATGTTTTACTTTGAGAAAACCAAAGTTTCAGCGTGTGAAAAACCTGAAGATTGGATTATCAAAAAATAGATGCCTTGTCTATCCACTATGGGGTAGGCAATTTCCATGCCATTGCGTCCGGCAGGGAAATGCCCACTTGATTCAAAGACGGGTCGGCCTGCTGTGTCGGTGAGCGTCACATGCAAATCAGCAGCGGAGGCCAAGTCAAAGGAAAGGGTCGTTTTTTCGGAAAATGGGTTGGGGCCAACCGAGAACGAAGCGTTTGCAAACGGGTTTTGTGCAGACACATAGGTGTACCCGACTGCCACAAAGCCCATGGTCACGGGCGATTGGGATAGGCTCCAAGCCACGTTTTGGGCATTCACGACCTCGAAAAAGGTAAGTGGCGGAAGTTCGGTGATGGCGAGTGCAGTGCCGGAGTTGAGGGCACCGATGACTTTTAATTTGAGGTGGAAAATGGCTGTGCCATCGGGAAGTGTGGTGCCCTGAGCGATGTAATACTCCCAAGCGAAGCGCAGGATGCCAGAGGATAGGGCTTCGAGGGTGCCGAATTCGAGCTCGGTGAGGTCGGGTAGGTTGAGTTGGTCAACGGCTTGGAACTCAAGCACGGCCGGATCCCACTTGATGACGAACTGGGCAGTAACAATACTATCGAAATTAGACACTTTCACGGGTATGTCGAGGACGCTACCCGGCTGCGCGTTGGAAGTGATGGGCATGGAGAAGCCCACTTGCGCTTGGATGTTGGAAAGGAAAAAAAAGGAAAAACTGAATACGAAGATGCGTAGACAATGATTCATGGGACAAACCGGAATTGGATTGTAAACGGGATGTTGTTGTCGTTCAAGTGCGGATTAAATGGCTTTGAGCCGATGTCTTGGGCGTTTTTCAACGCTAATGGATTAAAAAAAGGATTAGATGAAAAGTGTGTTCAAAGGGCAGTTTTCAAAAAGTGAGCCAAAAGTACGGATTAAAACAAAAGTGCATCAGGTCATTTATGGCGGGATGCTATTTAGGGCGGGCTTTTTAGCGAAAATGGGCGGGTAGAAGTTCTCACTTCTACCCGCCCGACTTTCTGTTATCGTTGGCTAATCCGGGGATTAGTCAACCACGATCATTTTCTTCACTGCGCTGTTGGTCGGCGTATCAAGTTGGTAGAACAGGATACCGCTTTCGAGGTCGGCACGGTTGATGTTCACCGTGTTCATGCCTTTTGCGAAATCAGCGTTCATCGTCTTGATGATACGGCCTTCGGCGTTGGTGATGGTCAGCGTAGCATTGGTTGCTTCCGGCAGGTTGAACGTGATGGCAGTTGTGTTTGCCACCGGGTTCGGGGTGTTTTGGAGCAGTTCGAAGCCTGCGCCAGCCACAACCGAGCCGTTCGTGCCATTGAAGCGGAATGCAACTTCATAGCGGTCACCGTTTGCAGTATATGCTTCTGCACGGGTGATGCGGCTGCTCACGCCAATCATTTTGCTGAGATCGCCGTCTTTGGTAGCGCGGAATTTCACAGCAAACTCGTTTGCGTTGCCGTCAACAGAAGCCGTGAGGGCTTTGTCTGCTGCAAACACAGCGAAGTTTTCTGCTTTCACATTGCTACCCACGATTTCAGTCGCTTCAAGACCATTGAGATTCATCGTGAACTGGAAGCCAGCCGTTTTGTCGGCGGATTTGAAGTTCACAGTCACTTCTTCACCTGCTTTCACTGCGCGGTCTTCGACATCGAAGAACACCGTGCCAGCAGTACGATCATCAGCGGATTGGATGTTGTTGGCAACAGCGTTGTTGTTTACGTCACCCACTTTGACTGCGTAGAAGTTAGCCGCTTGGTTGGCTGTGAGATTCTGGATTTGCGCCAACTCGTTGATGGTCGAAGCAAATGGATTCGTCGCGTCAAGCACTTGGTTACGGTCAACGAAGCGCCAGCTGGTGTTGTTCGGCAGCTCGGTGTAGAGGCCGAGGATCAGCTTGCGGAGCTCGAGGATGTCGTAAGAAGTGATGCTACCAGATTTGTTGGCATCGGCAGCGATCATTTTGTATGGCGTGTTCAACGGCTCAACACCGAGAATGTGTTTGCTGATGAGCAACAGGTCATAAGTGGAGACACCGTTGAGCGGGTCGTTGTCTTTCGCTGGCGTAACGGTATAGTTGCCACCAATTGGAATTGCGTTGAAGTTGAACGAACCTTGGTTGTTCGAATTCACGAACATATTGATGTCAGGCTGACCCGGGTTCGGGTTGGAACCATTGAGCTGAACTTGGACATCAGCGACACCAGAGTTCGGGTCATTGAAATCAACTTTCAAGTCACCGGCAACTGCTGCTTTCGTGCCGGGAGCGCAGTTGACACCACCCGGATCTTGGACGATGACATACGTTTCGCAGTACGAAGCGTTGCCTGCCTTGTCCTTCGCCCACAACTCCACATACTGGGTGCCCAACTCGGCGCAGGTGAACGTCACGCCCGGGATCGGGTTGCCGTTCGCGTCAACCGGGAAGCCGGTGCCCGTGCCCGATTTACGGATCGAGTACACCAACTGGTCGGCCGGTGTGCAGTTGTCCTCGCCA
>JBKBIC010000219.1:0-7763 GCA_046299435.1 Saprospiraceae bacterium | reverse complement strand
GAATTCCCCGCCGGGCCGCTCATTTATTGCCTGAAAACGTACATTTGCCCCATGTACATCCTGTTGGTCACTATCGTCATTGCCTTGTTCGTTGGGATGCTTTTCCTGAACATCTACTTTCGGGTCAAGGTGTTCAAGGCATACAAAGTGCTCGTCCAAAACCGTGTGGAATTTGGCGCGGCGCACATCTTCAACCCGCGAAAAATGGAAGACGAAATCCTGCCACGCTACCCCAACAACCGGCAGGATATCCTCACTTTCGTGAGCCATATCCGGTACAGCATTCGCATGGCCTCAGTGCTCATTTTTTTGATAACCGCGTTTGGAGCCGTCCTCATGTATTTCAGATGAAAACGATACAACACACAAGCAAACAAACTTTTAACCATTAAATTTTTAAAACTATGTCCTTGCAAGCAAAATACCAAAAAGTCCTTGACCTCGGCGCGGAACTCGGCGCGAAGAACGGCTCCGTCACCGAAGAAAACGGCAAGCTCATCATCACAGGCACCGTCGCCACGCCCTACGAAAAGAACCTCCTCTGGGACGAAATCAAAAAGATTGGTGGCGAAGCCCCCAGCGACCTCATCGCGGACATCCGCACCGAGACCGATGCCTATTATCATAAGTACACGGTGGTCAAAGGCGACACCCTCGGCAAAATTAGCAAGCACTTTTACGGCGAGGCTGGCAAGTACAAGCAAATCTTCGATGCCAACCGCGACATCCTCGACAACCCGGACTTGATTGAAATCGGCCAAGTACTGACCATTCCTTTCGAGAAATAAATCGTTGATGCTCAACGCGAAACGCCCGGCAGGCCAAGTCCTGTCGGGCGTTTTTTTGTTCGCTTTTGCTTCGGAGTTGGTGGGTCAAACCTGAATCACGCCGGGGTTGAAGCGTTCGACCGGGGCATTATTGGCCGCTTCGATGCCCATCGAAATCCACTGCCGGGTGTCGCGTGGGTCAATGATGGCATCCACCCAAAGCCGTGCGGCAGCGTAATATGGCGTGGTCTGTGTGTCGTATCGGTCTTTGATAGTCTTGAAAAGTTCTTGTTCCTGTTCGGGGTTCGGTGGTTGGCCTTTGCCTTTCAGGGTCTCGACTTGGATTTGGGTGAGGACTTTGGCGGCCTGTTCGCCGCCCATGACGGCGATTTTGGCCGTCGGCCATGCCACAATGAGGCGTGGGTCGTATGCTTTGCCGCACATGGCGTAGTTGCCTGCGCCGTAGCTGTTGCCGATGACCACCGAGAACTTCGGCACGGTGGAGTTGGCCACTGCGTTCACTAATTTCGCGCCGTCCTTGATGATGCCGCCGTGCTCGCTTTTGGTGCCGACCATGAAACCCGTCACGTCGTGCAGGAACACGAGCGGGATTTTTTTCTGGTTGCAGTTGAGGATGAAGCGTGTGGCTTTGTCCGCCGAGTCCGAATAAATCACCCCGCCGATTTGGATTTCGCCTTTTGCGTTTCGGATGATTTGGCGGTTGTTCATCACGATGCCCACCGCCCAGCCGTCAATACGGGCGTAGGCGCAAAGGAGGGTTTTGCCGTAATGTTCTTTGTAAAAAGTCAGCTTGCCTTCGTCCACAAGGCGGCGGAGCAGTTCGACCGAATCGTAAGGTTTGGCCCCGTTTTCGGGGTAAATCTCGAACAAATCGTCGGCTTTTCCGGCGGCTGGCTTCGGTGCCACGCGGTCAAAACCCGCGTTTTCGAACCGCCCAAATTTGTCCACCAAGTCCTTGATTGTATCGAGACAGGTGCGGTCGTCGGGCATTTTGTAATCGGTCACGCCGCTGATTTCGGAATGCGTGGCTGCACCGCCGAGCGTCTCCTTGTCCACATTTTCTCCAATAGCCGCTTTGACCAAGTACGGCCCGGCGAGGAAAACGGAGCCGGTTTTTTCCACAATCAAAGCCTCGTCGGACATGATGGGCAAGTACGCGCCACCCGCTACACAGCTGCCCATGATGGCCGCGACTTGTGGGATGCCCGCCGATGAAAGTCGTGCGTTGTTGCGGAAAATGCGCCCGAAATGCTCTTTGTCGGGAAAAATCTCGTCCTGCATGGGCAAGTAAACGCCCGCCGAATCCACGAGGTAAATGATTGGCAAGCGATTTTCCATGGCGATTTCCTGTGCTCGCAGGTTCTTTTTCCCGGTGATAGGAAACCACGCGCCGGCCTTCACCGTCGCGTCGTTGGCGACGACAATCACCTGCCGCCCGCGCACATACCCAATCGTCACGACCACACCGCCCGCCGGGCAGCCGCCATGTTCGGGGTACATCTCGAAGCCCGCAAATGCCCCGATTTCAATTTGCGGCTTGCCTTCGTCCAATAGGTAAGCGATTCGTTCGCGGGCGGTCATCTTGCCCTCGGCGTGCAGTTTCTCGATGCGTTTGGCTCCTCCGCCCTCGTGGATTTTGTCCAAGAGACGGTTGGTTTTCCCGACGGCAAGGCGCAGTGCGTCGGTGTTTTTTTCTTTTTCCAAATCAATGGCTGCTGTGGTGGTCGGCATGAATGCTGAATTTGGCAGGTGTGAAATTGGCGGGCAAGATAGACATAAAAAAAGCCTGACAGTCATCACGAATGATTGACAATCAGGCTTTTGTGTCGGGGTTGCAGGATTCGAACCTGCGGCTTCCTGCTCCCAAAGCAGGCGCGCTACCGGACTGCGCTAAACCCCGAAAAAACAGGGATGAGGTCGAGACGGCGAGGAACGAATGTCGGCAAACATTCCTCATCCCTCATTCCTCATCCCTGAAACTGGCGGAGAGTGCGGGATTCGAACCCGCGGTACACCTAAAAAGCGTACGTCGGTTTAGCAAACCGGTGGTTTCAGCCACTCACCCAACTCTCCGAAAGCGGCGGCAAATGTAAGAGCCGCTTTTTCATATCAACAAACGAGCGCGAAAAAAATTCCCAAACACTCAAAATTGAACTTCTGCGCTTGGTCAGGGTGCGGCGACCGAGCGTTCTGGCATCAGCCTGCGATAAGTTTCGGTTAAGTGTCGGGCCACTTCGAGGTTGTCGAAGTTTTTCACACAGAACACTTGCGCCCGTTGCCCGAGTTGCAGCAGGCCGTCTGGGTTGGCTTGGCACCACTCGATGGCGCGGACGAAATCCCCCGGCGTGTCGGCGAGCAGGGCCTCTTTTTTGTCCCGTGCTTCGATGCCCTCCATGCCCATGCGTGTCGAAAGCACGACTTTGCCAAGTGCCATGCCTTCCAAAATCTTCGCCCGCATCCCACTTCCCGAAAGCAGCGGGACAATCATAACCGGATGATTATTAATGAATTGCGCTGCATCGGGTACTTCGCCATGCACTTTCACATTGGGCATCGAAAGCCGCCGCAGCCAGCCCGGCGTGTTGCGCCCGGCTATGTGCAGTGTCAGTTCCGGGAATTTCTTGGACAAAAGCGGCTGCCAGACTTCGTTCAAAAACCACCGCAGCCCTTCCACGTTTGGCATCCAGTCCAGCGAGCCGATGAAGGACAGGCTCAAGGGTTGCCTGAAACTCGCGTCATCGGCCAGGTAATCCCGGCAATCAAGCCCAATTGGTGTGACGACAGCAGGCTTTTTCAGGCCGAGGCGGCGGAAGTGCGCCACGTCGCGTTCTGTGATGCCGATGAGCAAGTCATATTTATTCAGTTGCGCCACCTCGAACGCCCGCAGCCGGGGGGTGATGCGCTGCAAGTACCACTGTTTCAGCCAGTTGCCGTTTGTGGCGATGCGCTCCCATATCTCGTGTTCCACGTTGTGCGCCCGCATGGCCACGAGCGCGGAGGAATGTTTTCGGATGACGGGGATGTACGGCGCGAGGTAAAGCGTTTCGAGTTGCACCACATCAAACCAGTCATTCCGCAGGATTTCAATCAGTTTTTGCTCAAAAACGGGGTCAATGAACCGTTCGATATGGTAGGATTTTTCGGAAAAAAGGTTGCGCAGCGCGTCCGTCGGCTTGATGCGATTGTCAATCTCGACGGTGTGGATGTCGGCATAATGACCGAGTGCTTGCGGCGAGCCGGCCACATCAAACCAGTGTTTGCGGGTGTTCATCGCCAGCAGCGTCACGTCGTGGCCCAACTCGGCAAACGCTTTGGCGAGGTAGGTGATGGCAATGCTCTCCCCGTCCTTCAACGGGTACGGGAATTTTTTGCAGAGTTGTAAAATCTTCATAACCGATTAAAAATGGCGGTAGCGGCGCGAAGGTACTTTGAATGCCTCGGTGATTCGCACCTAAAGGTTTTCGCAACCGCAGCAGCAGGTGTTGGTTTGGCAAGTCTTCCGGGGCTTTGTTTTCGGGGCGGATATTTTTTAGAAACTTTGCAGTCCCGAACGATATAAAAAACGAACTGCACGATACTGCGCCAATCAACTGAAAATCAATGCGTTGAAAGGTTCGTCGCGCATGGGCCATAATTCATCGTTCCCCTTCCGCATGGTTCTGAAAGCAAAAAATATCCAAAAATCGTTCGGCCAGCTGCCCATCCTGAAAGGTGTGAACCTCGAAATCGGGCGCGGCGAAATCGTCAGCATCGTCGGCAAGTCCGGGGCGGGCAAGAGCACCTTGCTCCACATCTTGGGCACGTTGGACGGCACGGATGCCGGCGAATTGACCATCAACGACACCCAAGTCAGCCGCCTTCCTGCCCGTCAGTTGGCCGATTTTCGGAACCGCCACATCGGGTTCGTGTTCCAATTTCATCACTTGCTGCCCGAATTCACGGCCCTCGAAAATGTCTGCATCCCCGGTTTTATCCAAAAAACGCCCGTGGCCGATGTGAAAAAACGCGCCGCCGAACTGCTCGAATACCTCGGCATGGCGCACCGCCTGACCCACAAACCAACCGAACTTTCAGGCGGCGAGCAGCAGCGCGTGGCCGTCGCACGGGCACTCATCAACCGCCCCGACATCATCTTCGCCGACGAACCGACGGGCAACCTCGACACAGCCTCCTCCCGCGATATGCACCTGTTAATCAAGCGTTTGCGCGAAGATTACGGGCAAACTTTCGTCATCGTCACGCACAACCAAGAACTCGCCGAACTCTCCGACCGATGCCTCGAAATGCAGGACGGAACCCTCGTCGGCCAATGACCCGAACGATGAAGCACTGGATTTCGCTGCTCGCTCTTGCCTGTTTTCTCGGCCTTGCGCCCGCGTGTTCGCGGCAAAAAAACGCCACGTTGCCGCCCGCGCCGATGGCCGACAGGCCCAAGAACATCATCCTGCTCATCGGCGACGGCATGGCGTTGGCGCAGGCCAGCGCGGGCGTTTATTGGGCCAAGCAGCAGTCGAGTTTTGAAAAATTCCCGGTCGTCGGCTTCCACAAATCCCATTCGCACGACGACCTCGTGACCGATTCAGCCGCTGGCGCGACGGCATTTTCCTGCGGGAAAAAGACCACCAACAGCACCATCGGCATGACCGCCGACGGCCAACCCTGCCGCACGATTCTGGAAGATTTGGACGAGCGCGGCTGGGCGACAGGCATGGTCGTGACTTGCTCGGCCACGCACGCCACGCCCGCCAGTTTCATCGCGCACCGCGAAATCCGAGCCTTCACCGATGACATCGCGCTGGATTTCCTGAAAACCCCGCTCGACTGTTTCATCGGTGGGGGAGAGGCGTATTTCAACGACCGCCTCGACCTGTGCAACCTCGAAGATTCCCTGAAATTGAAAAAATACGTCGTGCGCTCCGGGACGAGATTCAACCGGCTGCCGCTCGACGGCTCCGCGCCGTTCATGCTTTTCACGGCCCAAAACGAGCCGGGTACGGCCTCCGCCGGGCGGACGTATTTGCCCAAAGCCACCCGCGTCGCAGCCGAATACCTGAAAAAACGCAGCAAAACGGGCTTTTTCATGGTCGTGGAGGGCAGCCAGATTGACTGGGCCTGCCACGCCAACGACCGCAACTGGCTCAAAGCCGAGATGCTCGATTTTGACAAGACCATCAATCAAGCCCTCGAATTTGCGGCTGCCGACGGCGAAACGCTCGTCCTCGTCACTGGCGACCACGAGTGCGGCGCGCTCTCGCTGAACAAAGGCACCGGCAAACGCGACTTCCGCGCCACGTTCGGTTCCAAACTGCACACCGCCGCGCTCGTCCCGGTGTACGCTTTTGGCCCGCAGGCGGAGATTTTTTCAGGCATTTACCAGAACACGGCCCTGCACACCAAGATGCTCGCCGCGCTCGGCTTCGGTTCAAATTGAGGTTTGCTGTCAAAGTTTTAACACGGGCAAATATTGCTCGAACGTTAATTCGAGCGGTGCCCGCCTTACCTTCGCCGCCCGAAAAAATCCAGTTTGTCAATCCTAATTCATCATTACTGAGCCTTGCCTTTCATCAAATCCATCTCTGGTTTCCGCGGCACGATTGGCGGAAAAGCAGGTGAAAACCTGACCCCGCAAGACATCGTGGCCTGCACCGCCGCCTTCGGCCAATGGGTCGTGAGCAAAACGGGCAACCCCAAAATCGTCATCGGGCGCGACGGGCGCATCTCTGGCGAAATCGTTAGTGCATTGGTTGTCAACACGTTGCGCAGCGTCGGCATCACGGTCGTTGACCTCGGCCTGAGCACCACGCCCACCGTCGAAATCGCCGTGCCGCTCGAAAACGCAGGCGGCGGCATCATCCTCACCGCCAGCCACAACCCCCGCGAGTGGAACGCCTTGAAACTCCTCAACCACAAAGGCGAGTTCATCTCTGCCGCCGACGGCGCGGAGGTGCTCGAACTGGCCGACACGGGCGGCATCGAATACGCTCCGGTGGACAAGCTCGGCGGCTACCGCACGGACGACACCTATATAAATAAGCACATCCAACAAATCCTCGCGCTGCCGCTGACCGACGCGGAGGCCGTGCGGGCCAAGAAATACCGCATCGTGCTGGATGCCGTCAACTCGACCGGTGCGCTGGCTGTGCCGCCGCTGCTCGAAGCACTTGGCTGCGAAGTGGTGGTCATCAACGGCGACATCACCGGACAATTTGCCCACAACCCGGAGCCACTCAAAGAGCACCTGCACCAGCTCGCCACCGAGGTCAAACTGCGGAAAGCCCACTTGGGCATCGCCGTTGACCCGGACGTGGACAGGCTTGTGTTCATGTGCGAGGACGGCGAGATGTTCGGCGAGGAATACACCCTGGTGGCGGTGGCCGATTACATTTTGTCCAAAAAGCCCGGCAACACGGTCTCGAACCTGTCGTCCACGCGGGCCTTGCGCGACGTGACCGTGAAGCACGGCGGCCAATATTTCGCGGCAGCGGTCGGCGAGGTGAACGTCGTGGAAAAGATGAAGGCCGTCGGTGCGGTCATTGGTGGCGAGGGCAACGGCGGCATCATCCTGCCCGATTTGCACTATGGCCGCGACGCGCTGGTGGGCATCGCGCTGTTCTTGTCCTTGTTGGCCAATTCCGGCAAGTCTATCTCCGCGCTGCGCCGCACTTATCCCGAATACAAAATGGCAAAGACCAAAATAGACCGCACGCCCGACATCAATCTTGACAAGATATTCGCGGCATTGAAAGAGAAATATAAAAATGAGCAAATCAACACGGAGGACGGACTGAAAATTGACTTCGAGAGCGGTTGGGTTCATTTGCGGCCTTCGAACACCGAGCCGATTATCCGGGTCTATTCCGAAAGCAATTCGGAGGTGATCGCCCAAAATCTGGCAAAGAAAATCATCGCCGACATTCAAGAGTTGAGGTGAGCGTTGGGGCCGCTTTCGGATGTGAGAAAGACGCCCCCAAAAAA
>JBKBIC010000218.1:0-7883 GCA_046299435.1 Saprospiraceae bacterium | reverse complement strand
CTTGCGGCTCCGGGTAGCGGCTGTAAAAAAAGCCGTTGCCTTGCCATGCGAAGCCCGTGAACTTGGCCCATTCGAGTTGGTCGGGCAGGTTTTGGCCGGTTTGCAGGTCGCGGACGAGCAGCGTGCGCCAGTCGGAGCCGCCTTTGGAAATAGAGTAGGAGAGGTAGCGACCGTCTTTCGAGAAGTCCAATTCCTGCAACGACGAGGTGCCGTCGGCGGAAAAAGTATTGGGGTCGAGCACCACAACTGGCTGGCTTTCAAGGCTTTCCTGTTGGTAAAAGACGCTCTGGTTTTGCAGGCCGTCGTTTTTGAAAAAGTAGTACTTGCCGCCCTCGCGGAACGGCACGCCGTATTTCTCGAAGTTCCATATCTGTTCAAGGCGTTTTTTGATGGCCTCGCGGTACGGGATTTGGCTGAGGTAGCCATTGGTCACGAGGTTTTGGCGTTGCACCCACTCTTTCGTCTCCGCACTTTGGTCGTCTTCGAGCCAGCGGTACGGGTCGGAGACCTTCGTGCCGAAATAGTTGTCCGTCACCGTCGTGTCCTTTCGGGTGGCGGGGTAGGTGACTGGGATTTTCTTGTAATCCATTGATTGTGAATTTTTTGAAGCGTCGCCGCACGCAGCCAGCGACCACAGAAGGGGCATCAGTAAATAAAGTTTTTGCATGAAGATAGAGTGAGACGGTGATAGGTGAGACGGTGAGACCACGAGAGGTTTGAACGAGAAAACGGGGGCGTTAAAGTGAGGGCAAATTTCTCGCCGTCTCACCGTCTCACTCGCTCACCATCTAATTTTGCGCCGTGAAAATAGAAAGCCCCAGCCTGCCGCTCGGCTTTCGCCGAGACCAAATCGCTTAGTCACCAAAAATTCGCCATGAATAACCGCCCACGTTTGGCCAGCTGCCTGTTTTCCTCCCTGCTGTTTTCGCTCGTTTTGCCGCTCGGCTTGGCCGCGCAATCGGCCCCGAAATCGGTCAACAAGCAGTTGCTCGACTCGCTTTTTGCCCTTTCGGCCATCAAACTCGTGCCGATTGCCCCGGCCCCCGATTCCGTGCCCAACCCCGAAAACCTATCCAACGAGGCCGTGATGTACCTCGCTTTTTCGCTCGCCGACCAAGCCGTCAACCTCGAAAATTATTTCATCCAAAACGCCCACCGCGCCACGCTCACCCGCCAGCTGCGCGAGAAGGAGTTGGAGGTCATGAAAAACGACTCGCTGGCCGAGAAAGACGAAATGGATGCCCTCAAAGGCACCATCAAGGAACTCAAACTTGCCGAAAAACAGACCGCCAAACAGCTCAAAGAGGCCAGCAAAATCGCGGACATGGCCGTGAAAACCGTGCAAAAAGACACTGTCGAAGTGCGAAAAGCCCTGCCCAAAATCCGGGAGCGCGTGGCTTGGCTCACCGAACAAGCCGAAGGCAAGCCCGCTGCCCCGCCTGCCGTCGTGACGAACGAGCCGACCGTCACGCCCGAACAATCCACGTCGGCACCGAGCGAAACAGCCCAAACAGCCCCAACGGACAGTAAACCCAGCAAGCAACGCGGCAAAAAATTCGCCAAGTACTCGCCCGATACGGACGTGATGCTGCATCCGCCCACGCCACCGTGTGCGTTCGCGGCGAACGGGCGCGACGAGTTTTCGGGCGAAACACGCCGCGAAACCCAACGCGAGGAACTCTTCCGATTCACCAACGACTTCATGAAACCGTACCTGAAAGACGTGCCGCACATCCTCTGCGAAGCCAATCTTGTGACCGCCGGCACGCTCACCACGCTCGTGCTCACGTTCACCATCAACGACCAAAACGCCCGCCGTGCTTTCGGCAGCATCGCACAGGGCAGCCGCGCCACGCTGAAACTGATTGACGGTTCCACATTCAACTTGATGAACCTGCGCGGCGACGACGGCCAAACCGACGATTCGGGCCGTGTAACCGTCTATCGCGCGCAGTACGGCCTCGACCGCTCGGTGGTTAAACGCCTGACAGACAGCGAGTTGGACAAAATCCGCGTCTCGTGGAGCAAAGGCCACGAGGACTACGAGATTTACAATGTTGACCTGCTCAAACGGCAAATCCGCTGCCTCGAAAACGGTTGAACGGCAGTTTTCAGTAGGCAGTAAACAGTTTGCAGTAGGCGGTGATTATCGGCGCGGGCGATATGTTTTGACTGCTCGTAATCAATACCTTGCGGCCAAAATTTGATATATTGATGCCTGCTGCTGCCAACTACTTACTGCCAACTGCAAACGAAAAAGCGTCCACCGTCCGCCGTCCACCGTCCACCGTCCACCGTCAAGTCTCGCTTTTGCCTTTCAACACGTTTGGCCTGCCCGCCGAGGCCGAACATTTCACGGAAATTTTTTCGGAAAAAGATCTCCGCGCCGCGCTGCGGACGGGCATCCGGCCTGTGTTCGTGCTGGGCGGCGGGAGCAATATTTTGCTCACGCAAAACGTCGGCGGGCTGGTCGTGCGGAATTGCATCCGGGGTGTCGAGGTCGTGCGGCGTTTCAAAAACCGGGCTTGGGTGCGGGTCGGTGGCGGCGAGGTTTGGCACGATTTCGTGCTGTGGGCTGTAGCGCAGGGGCTGGGCGGCGTGGAAAACATGAGCCTCATCCCCGGCACCGCCGGGGCCGCGCCCGTGCAAAACATCGGGGCCTACGGCGCGGAGCTCAAAGATGTGTTCGTCAGCCTTGATGCCGTCGAACTCGAAACGGGCAAAAAACGACGTTTCACCGCCGCCGACTGCCAGTTCGGGTACCGCGATTCGTTTTTCAAGCGCGAGGGCCGGGGACGGTTTTGCATCACTTCGGTCACGTTCTCGCTGACGATGGCCGACCACAAAATCAACACAGCCTACGGCGACATCCAAAAAACACTGGCCGAAATGGGCGTTTCCGAGCCGAGCATCGCCGACGTGAGCACGGCGGTCGTCCGCATCCGCTCGTCCAAATTGCCCGACCCGGCCAAAATCGGCAACTGCGGCAGCTTCTTCAAAAACCCCGAAATCAGCCGCGCCGCATTGGACAAAGTGCTGGCAATCAACGAAAAAGCCCCGCATTTCCCGCTCGCCAACGGCCAAGTGAAAGTACCCGCCGGCTGGCTCATCGAACAATGCGGCTGGAAAGGCCGCCGCCTCGGCAACGCGGGTTGCTACGAGAAACAGGCCCTTGTGCTCGTCAACCTCGGCGGGGCCACTGGCGCGGAGGTAAAAAATTTGGCCTCCAACATCATCGCGGATGTGGAGGCCAAGTTTGGGGTGCGGCTGGAGGCCGAGGTGAATATTTTTTGAGCACCCCGCCCCCTATTTTTTGATTCTCACATTGAACGTCCCGTCCCGGAACCAGAGCGTGTCGGGCAGCGACTGGTCGAACTTGGGCCTTCCCCATCCAAAAACTAAATACATGTTGAACCGTCCTTTCAATTCGCAACTGACAGTATCATATGAATCAACGATGACATAGTTGTGCTCGTTCTTGGGCGGTGAATAAAGCACGTCGCCCGTCACATCGCCGTCATCTACTGATGTTGCATAGAACGCGCCAAAGTGGGTTTTGAAAAAACTGGGCCCCATCGTATCTAATTGGTGGCTCCCCTCTTCAATATTTAGATTTAATAGTATTAGTTTCTCTCTGATAATATTAATATCTTTTTCATCTGCAACAGCAAGCACTAACTCAAGTTGGTTTTTATCTTGTTTATAGGTCGAAACGTAAGTATATGCCGTCCACTGTTTACCGTCTTTTGTTGCTGTTGCCTCGCCTATGTAAGGACTTTTTTCTTTTTCTTTTTCGCACGAGGCCACACAAAACAGTACGGCCATGAAGATTATCAATCTGGACATAACGAATTGATTTGATAGCGGCAGCACGGCGCAACCTCGAGTGCTGCACCGTGCTGCCACATGGTGAATTTATCGGTTGTTTTGGATGGAAAGGCGGCGCACGACCGTCTCGCGGTCGGTCTGGAACCGCACCAAGTATGTGCCGTTGGGGAGCCCTTGGCTCGTGGGCTGGAAGCTGTGCTCGCCGGGCGGCAAGTGGCCGCGAAAGATTGGGTACGCGAATTTTCCGTCAATCGAATGGAGGCTGACGGCAAGCTCGGAGGCTTTGCCCAAACGGTATGTCAGGCTGAACGCACCCGTTGAAGGGTTGGGAAAAACAGACACGGCGGTCCCGCCAAAAATTGATACCGTGTTCCCGGCAGGTTTAGGCTGCGGGCAGGCTTGTCCGTCGAGCTCGTCAACCGCGATGATCCTTTTCCAGTGGGTGAAAACCTGTTGGTTGGGGTCGGTAACGGTCAGTTTGATGTAGAGGGCCTTGCCGACCTCACAAGGGTATTCCGCCTGGAAGGTCGTTTGTGTGCCCAAAGTGGGGCCGTAGTTCACGCCGTCGGTGCTTGTTGACCAAGCCAGGCCATAAGTGCCTGATGTTCCACCTGTTATGACGGCCTCGAACGTCCCGGCGGTACAGAAACAGCCCAGGTTTGAGCCGTCAATCGAGATGCTCAACGTGCTGTTGTTGCTGTCCCGGAAATCGGCCACCGTGCAAGCGGTGCTTCGCAGTTGGTCGGCGTTGTGCTCGCGGTCTGTTGTGCCAGTTCTTTTGCCCGCATAGATTACGTTGGGATTGGAGTAATGCAGAATTCGAGGCGTTGAGACACTCACCGTGTGCATGATAGTGTACCTGTCTTGCTGCCTTGAACACCGGCCCACCTCAAACTTATGGCCGTGCATGATGCCCGGCGTTGCATCCGCAGCGAACTCGTGCCGACAACCGAATATGTGCGCCACCTCGTGTGCAAATGTGTACTTGGAGGTGGTGGCTTGGCCGATTTCGACGAGCACATAGGCTAGGGTATCGTTCAAGGACAAGGAGCCGGCCCTGCCGCGTATGTCGGATGTATCGCCGTTGGCATTTACCGCCACATAGTCATCCCCTGTGAGCAGTGCCACAATGTCCGCCCCAAGAGCATCGCGCATGGCTTGCATGGCCGAGTCGCTGGCCATGGACGCGAGTTCAAACTCGCTATTTGCATTAGTCTGTGAATAAGCAACCGAATCAATACCCGCGAGGACCAAACGGAGCTCGTTCTCGAAGACCCTGCTGTTGGAAAGGGCGATTTTGGTTTGGTTGAAGGCCAGCAAGGCCCGGTTTCGGGCTGCGGCGTGGCTGCCTTCATGCACGACGGCGGATTGGTTGTAAAGAATCAAAATCCTGACTTCGCAATGGTCGAGCGTCCTGTCATCTGTCGGTTCGCCGGGCAGGAGGTTGGATTCGCTTGGCTGTTCGCAGTCGTTTCCCGCTGTAGCCGATTGCGAAATCCTCGCCAGCGCGTGAATTCCTTGGCCCAAATCATGGATCTCGTAGGATTCGGCCTCCAATGCGAGCTGTCCGAATCTTTTGCCGCCCTCGGCAACCACGATTAGGCTGCCGTCCGTGCAGCCGCAGGTGTCTGTCATTTTCAGTTCGCCCTGCCACACAAATTGAGCGGAATCTTTGTATTCCGAGAACTGTGTTTGGAACGTCACTTCGTCGCAGCTGCTGCCCGGTATTTCAATCTGCACAGTCCCTTCGCTGTTGATGACACTTGCCAAATTTCGGATCGAAACCAGCTGCACGTCGGCAACATCCGGGTTAGCAACGAGGCGTTCGAAGAGCACGGCCTGTTCCCCTGTGAGGTTTTCTATAGAGACTGGGCTTTCCTCTATGAAATTGAGCGGGGGCTGTGCGTTCGTAGCCGATAGCCCCAAAACAAGGCTAAGCATGACGAAGCACCGGTGGAAGGTGGAAGGTGGAAGGTGGAAGGTGGAAGGTCATAAGGTAAAATTTATGGGTGAGAAAATTGGTTGAGTATCAGACAAAGATAAGCCGGAGAGCGGCTGACGCAACACACAGATACAATAACTTAATGATGCTTGAATCCTCTTGGCTACCGGCGCGGAGGTAAAAAATTTGGCCTCCAACATCATCGCGGATGTGGAGGCCAAATTCGGGGTGCGGCTCGAAGCCGAGGTGAACATTTTTTGAAGGGAATGATGAGCGAAAAATTCATCACTCATCACTCACAACTCATCACTTCTTTTTCCCTTGTTTTTGCTTTTCGGCCTGTTGTTTTTGGGCCTCTTTCATGGCATCCTCAAACTTGGCGCGCCAGCCGGAGGTCTTTTTCGGCTTGGCTTTGTTGGCTTCGAGTTTGGCCATAATCTTCTCATTGTCAATGAGATATTTCTTCGTGACGACGGTCTGGCCGATGTTCAGGATGTTCGAGAACACGAGGTAACAAGTGAGGCCGCTGGCGAAGTTGTTGAAGAAAAACAGGAACATGACGGGCATGAAATATTGCATGTATTTCATGGCGGGGTTCATCATGCTGCTGTCCATTTGCTTCATCGAGTACCAAGTGTACCAGAGCGTGGTGACGACCCAGAGCAGCGTGAAAAGGCTGACGTGGTCGCCGAACGCGGGGATGAAAAACGGCAGTTTGAAGAACACGTCGTAGCTGCTCAAATCCGTCGCCCACAGGAAACTCGCCTGCCGGAACTCGATGGCCGCCGGGAAAAACCGGTACAGCGCGAACCAAATCGGCATTTGCAGGAAAATCGGGAAACAGCCGCCGAGCGGGTTCACGCCCCACTCGTTGTAGAGCTTCATGGTTTCCAAGGACACGGCCTGCTGGTCGTCGCCGTGTTTTTTGCGGATGATGTCAATCTGCGGTTTCAGCGCGGCCATTTTCGATTGGCTCAACACCATGCGATAGGTGAGCGGGTAAACCAACAACTTGACGAGCAACGTGAGCAGGATGATGACGAGGCCCTTGCTGCTAATGAAGGCCAAGAGGAAATCGAAAATCGGGTGGATGACCCAGCGGTTGATGCTGCCGAAAATGCTGCTGCCGAACGGGATGATGTCTTCGAGCGAGACTTTGTACGCCCGCAGGCGGTCAAATTCGTTCGGGCCGGTGTAAATAGTCATGCTCGCCGTGCCGCCGTCGAGCGGCACGATGGCGCGGCTGGCGAGGATTTTCAGGTCGCCATCGGTGTCGGCCAGCATTTTGGTCTCGCCGACGAACTCGCGGAAACTGAAATTGTTGGCGACGACGGATGTGTTGAAAAACTGGTTCGAGTGCGAAAACCATTGCACGGGCTTTTCGCCGAGGTTGTCCGAGTCGTCGCTGCGGCAGTCGCAGTAGTCCGCGCTTTTGTCCGTCGGTTTGTAATAGACGGAGGACATGGTGCGCTCGTACTGCTGGTTTTTTTCGAGTTTGTCGAGGTGGTTCAGCCAGTTGAGGCGCAGGAAGTTTTGCCCCGGCGTGAGCACGGCATTGAGGCCGTTGCCACCCACTTTGTAGTCGAGTTGGTAGTTGTCGGCAGCGAGGGTGTACGTTTGTTCGAGGTAACGGCCTTCGCCCGCGTCGGCGCGGAACGTGACGGAATTGCCTGATTTGGAGGCAGTAAAATAAAGGTCGGACGAATTGACCACGCCGCCCGCGGCCGTCGCCACCGGGATTTGGTACTCGAATTTGTTCTTCGCGTCCTCTAAAAGATAGACGGGCGATTTCGCGTCCACGCCGTCCACCGTGTTGATTTTCTCGAATTTTTTGAGCCAAACCTCCGTGATGCGCCCGCCTTTCGAGCTGAATTTCACGCGGAGCAGGTCGTTTTCCAAAACCTCGATTTGTTCGGTGCCCGCGCCTGCCGGTGCGAACGCCCCAAACCGCGCCGCCAGCATCAGCCGGGTGGCAGAATCGGCCACCGTCGGATTGGCCGCCGGGGCAACCGGAGCCGGGGCAGATGCGCCAGTTTGGTTTTGGAGCGAGTCGGGCTGGCCGATAGAGCGCATCGGCGCCCGCCAGAGCTCTCTGGAGGAGAGAGGCAGCGTG
>JBKBIC010000217.1:0-7901 GCA_046299435.1 Saprospiraceae bacterium | reverse complement strand
TTTGCTGCTGGTATTTTTTGATGAGCGCGTTCAGGTCACTGTATTTATAGCGGCCTTTCATGCTGACCATGACGAACTCGCCCTCGTCCTGCACCAGCACCACCAACTTGCGGATGCGCTTGCCGTTCTCTTTGCCCATGATTCGGACGTGCGTCTTGCCGTCGCGGACGTGAATCAAATCGTCCAAGCCCATGTTCTCGGCGCGGCGGGTGAATTTCACAAAATCCTTTTCCGTCACCGGGCTATTGCCGTTCTCGAAAACCATGATGCGGATTTTCCCGGTGCGCCGCACGAGCCTGCGCTCGGCCTTTCCTTTGACGAAAATGGAGCCGATTTTCGGCAAAAAGCCCGGTATCGTGAACGACATGGAGCCGTCGTAATCCTTGTATTTCCAGTACAGGCGTTGGTCTTGCGCCTCCGTTTTTGGGGCCAACAGCAGCAGGGCCGCAACGATGCAAAACAGGTGTTTCATTGGCTTAATTGATTGATTGTGAAATACTTGGGATTTGCGATTTACGATTTTGGATTTACAATTGCCACAGGGCACAAAGGAATCGTAAATCCAAAGTCGTCAGTCGTTAATCCAATCACTCGTGCTTTTTGCCTTTCACTTTTTCCAAGTGCTCAGCCCCTTCCACGTCCAGAGTTTTGGCGAGGTTCGAGATTTTGTCGAGGTCAATTTTGCCCGTGAAACTGAGCATCACGAACTCGTCGGGCGCGCCCACCAAGAGCAGCAATTCGTGGATGACATTGCCGGCATCCTTAATCCAAATGCGGACGTTTTCCTTGCCGTCGCGCACCGAGAGCAACTCGCTGTACTCGCCGGTCGGGATTTTCGAGAGGGCTTCTTTGTAAAGTTGCGTGCCGTTCGTGATGCTATCGGCGGTCAGGACGCGCAGGCCACCGAGGTCTTTCACCACGTCGCGCACCTTTTCCCAATCGGGGTCGTTGGTCTCGATTTTGGACACCATTTGGAACATCTTGGGGCTGATGAACACCACCGTAAACCGTTCGTCATCGGTGTATTGATTGAAAAAACGGCTGATGGCATCGGTCTGGGCTGTGGCCGCAACGGCAGCCAACAGGAAGAATGCGAAGAAAACGAGTGCTTTTTTCATGGCTTAATTTACCTTTTTTGATGGTTTGGGTTTGATGATGAATTTGTCCACTGCCTCCATTTTTTGCAGCCCTTTGGCGGCTTCTTTTTTGCCTTTTCGCATTTTGGAGGAGACCAGCGCGAGGGCAGCTTTGATTTCGGCGGCGGCTTGTTCGGGGTCGTCGAAGGTGTCTTCTTGGGTTGCCACGTCCACTTTGGGTTGCGGTGGGTGCGCGTACCACCACGTCCCGGCGGCCAACAAAAGCGCGATGGACGCAGCCGCCGAGTACCGGAAAATCCGTCCACCGAGCGAGGCCCGCATGGGCACAACTTTCTGGCTGTCAATCATTTGCACGGACTGTTCGGCGCGAATGGCCCCGAAAAGCGGCGCGAATTTTTGGAGCCGAGCGTCCACGTTTGGCTGGGCGAAGTAGGCTTTCAGTGCCCGTTCCTCTTCGAGTGAGGTTTCGCCTTCCCAATAGCGTTCCAGCAGAGCGGTGATTTGTTCGTAATTCATTGGTAAAGAGTTATTTGCAACTAAATCTTTTCAAGTTTTCATGCCTCGTCCAAGCCCAAGAGCCAGCCGCGCACGGCCTTGCGGGCGCGGTGCAGATTGACCTTCACTTGGTCGAGCGTGATGTCCAGCGTCTGCGCGATTTCGTCGTAGCTCATCTCCTCGATGTCGCGCAGGTGCATCACAAGTCGTTGTTTTTCAGGCAGTTCCTGCATCAATTTTCGGACGTGCGCCACCGTGTCGCCCAATTCGGCAGTCTGTGCGGGCGAGGCCGCCGGGCTTGCGTGGTCGAATGTCGTTTCGAGCGGCGCGGCGCGGCGGAAACTCCGCGAGCGCGTCTTGTCAATCGAACGGTTGCGCGTCAGGGTCATGCACCATGCTTCCCAGTTTTGGACGGTCTCGGCGTGCTCGTCGGTGACTTTCCAAACTTTCTCGAAGACATCCTGCACCACGTCCTCGGCCTCGTGGACGCTGCCCGTGATGCGCAGCGCGAATCGGTACAACTTGCTCCGAATGGGCGAAATCTGTTGGTGAAAGATGCTCAGATTCATGCGATGCGACCCGATGCTTGTGTTTTCAAAACTTGTTTTCAGCGTTGTTGATAGAGAGACGGGCGGGCGCGGCGGGTGTTACAGGCCGGGCAAAAAAAGTTTGATTTCCGATTGACGATTACATGATTGTTGATTTTTGATGTGCTCGAAAACCATCAAAAATCAACAATCATGTAATCGTCAATCGGAAATCAATTTTTGACCGCCCGCAGGATTTGCCCGCGATGCCGGTCGAGGTGCGGGTGAAAAAAGCCGATGACCTGCGCCCAGCTCAGCCGCCCGGCGCGCGGGTGCTTGAAAACGGCCTTGTCGGCAAGCTCAGCGGGCATGGTGCGGAGGAAATTTTCCCAGTCGTCAATCGCTTTGAGCCATGCGGCGCGGACATCGGCAAAGGCCGCGTCGTTCGGCAAAACCTCCGGCGCACCGACCGATTTCGGGGCCTTGAACCGGAGCGGCGACCGCAGCGTGGCAATCAACAGTTGGTAACGTATCCACGCGCCGAGGCCGGGCCGTTCCAGCTCGGGGTTGAAACTCAGTTTTTTGCGGACGTAGGCCAACGAGCCGCCGTCGGTCAGGGCCATGTGCTGCATGGTTTGGATGGCCGACCAACCCCCGTCGGCGGGCTTGCGCGAGAGCGTTTCGGCAGGCAAATGTTCGAGTTCGGCGAGCAGGTTGTTGACTTTTTGGCGGTAGCGGGCGAGCGAACGGAGCGTTTTTTCGTGCATGACAAAGCGGGAGGTTGAGTGATTGATGCGCCGAAAAGTCCAACATTTGCGCGGCCCCACAAAGTTTTTCGCCATTTTTGCCCCGCGCCCAAGCCACCCGAACTCGATGAAATTAGCCCGGTTTGCCCTGCTTTTGTTGCCGTTTTTGCTCCATTCGTCTTTTCAAAAAGTCGGGGACAAACCTGCCGTCGGCAACAAAAAAAAGCCCGCCCAAACTGAGCTCCCCGCCACAAACGAGCTGCCTAAGTTGCCCGACTCGCTCATCTGGCTCGAAGCCGAGGCTAAAAAAGGCGACAACCTCCCCGCGCTGCTCAAACGCTTCGATTTGTACGAGTTTGAGTGCAACACCCGCAAGTTCGCGGAAATCAACAAGTACAAAGACGGCGCGAAAATCTCGCCCGGCAAACGCTACAAACTCCCCGTGCTGGTGCTCAAATACAACGGAAAGAGCATTCGCACGACGTTGAAAACCAGCGACTTGCAGCTCGCCATACGCATCGAAGCGTACAACAAAAACGCCCTGCGGTTGAAGCTGCGCGACGACAATTTCATCCAAAGCAAAAGCCTCTGGGTGCCGTACCATGAGTTCGGCTGCCCAGCGGAAGGCGAGGAAAAAGCCGCCGAAAACGAACTGGCGAGCCGCCCGGCAGTCGCCATCGGCGAGGAAAAATCGTACCTCGGCGACCGGGTTTTCCCCATTTTCGGGCCGAAATACCAAAAAACACCGCTCGAAAGCCAAAAACTGCGCGGCAAGGTTTTTTACATCATCAGCGGGCACGGCGGCCCCGATGTGGGCGCACAAGGCAAACGCGCCGGGCACACGCTCTGCGAGGACGAATATGCCTACGATGTGTCGCTACGGCTGCTGCGCCTGCTCATCGCGCACGGCGCGACGGCCTACATGATTGTCCGCGACCCCGACGATGGCATCCGCGACGAGGAATGCCTCCGCTGCGACAAAGACGAAAAAGTCTGGGGCAACCGCACCATCCCGCTGGGACAAAAAGCCCGGCTCTTCCAGCGCACCGACCTCGTGAACGAACTGACCAAAAAACACCTCGCCAAAGGCGTAAAAGACCAAACGCTTATCGAAATCCATGTGGATTCGCGCAGCCGACACCACCGGACAGACGTGTTTTTTTACTACCGAAACGGCAGCGCATCGAGCGAAAAACTCGCCCGGAATTTTCACAACACGTTCAAACAGAAATACTTAAAGGTGCGGGCGCAACGCAATTATTCCGGGACGGTCTCCACACGCGACCTCCACTCGCTGCGCGAGACGACCGTGCCAACGGCGGTTTACATCGAACTGGGAAACATCCGAAACGACCACGACCAACAGCGGCTTGTGCTCGTAAAAAACCGCCAAGCCCTCGCCAAATGGCTTTTTGAAGGGATGAGGAACGAGGGATGATGCGACATACCTCATCCCTGCGCCCCTGTCTCCAAAATCTCCGTTTTTTCCCCGAAGTGCTGGGCAAACCGCGCCAAATCCTCCGCGAGTTCTTTGTTTTGAGTGGCCCGGAGGTAAGTTTGGCTCAGCGTCCGCAGGATTTGGTAAGTGAACCTGTCCATTTCCATCACCTGCATCTCCTTCGTCCAGAGGTCAATGCGGAGGGTATCCCGGCTTTTTTCGTCAAAAAGTGCCACCGCCATCGCCTTGCACGGCTCGAACGTGCCCGCCGGGTGCATATCGCTGGCGGCCCACTCGATTTTCACGGGCACGCGGTTCGCGTCCAGCCCGACGCGGATGGTGATATCGGATGTCTTTGCGATTTCGCTCATGTTCGTTGAGTGATTGAGTGAATGGAAAAATGAGTGATTGGCCTGATTTTCAAAAGGTTACGCAGCGTCAACCCATTCAGATAAAAAGTTTTGTGTCAAAAAAGGCGGGCAAAAGTAGCCCAAAAAATACTTTTGCCGGGCTGCCTGCGGCCAATTCCACACATCCCCCAACCCAAACTCCTGCCATGCAAACCCTCCATTTCGGTGTCCAATTCGACGGAAACGTCCACACACCCGACCGCCCAGCCGAGTCCGGCACAGTTTATTGCGGCGAAAAAAAACTGCTCCAATTCCTCGAAACCCACCTCGCCCTTGAAGGCTACCCGGCCAACACCGATTACCTCCGCATCGAACTGTACCGCCAAGCCTTGCAGCAACATTTGCAGGCCGAGCCGACGGCTTTTTTCGCCCGCTCATTTGAGGCCGACCGATTTGCTACCGCCACAGCCCTACTCAACTGGCGCGACGAACTGCTGCTCGGCGGCTGGTGGACGGAAACGACACTGGACGGCAGACAGGCAGAGGAACTGCCCGCACGCCTCGCAACCTTCCGGGCCGTCGAGGTCATTTTCCGAAAAAAACTCGCCGAGCCGCCCGCCAACGTCCAAGCCTTCGGGTTTGCCGACCGCTTCGAGCAGGTGCTGGCCGCGCTGCCGGAACGGCTCCTGCCGCTGGAAAAATTGGTGCTGCACGAGCCAGAGCCGTTGTTATCGCCTCATATTCAGCGGTTTGTGAAAATCATCACCGACAAAAACATCCCCGTCGAACCCGCTTCCGGCTTCGACGGCGCAGCCGACGGCAGCACCCTCGCATGGCTCCAACGCCGCCTCGCCGGGCAAACGACTGAAAAATCCGACAGCCCGAACGACGGCTCGCTGCTCATTTTGAAAGCCAAGCGCGACGCGGACGCGGCGGTTTTCCTCGCCCAAACGCTCGCCCAAAACCTCGCCACGCGCCCGCTTTTTCTCGTGCCCGAAATGAGCCTGCTGCTCGAACAGGCCCTGCGGCAGGAAGGATTCCCGGCGATGGGCATCCTGTCCGCGTCGCTCGCGCGGCCTTCGTTGCAGGTGCTCAAACTCGCGCCCGCGTTCATCTGGGAGCCGGTGGACGTGTTCAAAATCATGGAGTTCGCCACGCTGCCCGTCAAGCCGATGGACGACGATTTGGCCGACATCGTGGCCGGGGCATTGGCCGAAAAACCGGGCCTTTTCAACGACACTTGGTTTGCCCGGATTTACGAGTATCTGGAAAACGCGGACACGCCCGAAGAGGCTCGCAAGCAGTACGAATTTTGGTTCAACCGCCGCCGCTACCGCGCCGACCAATCCGCGCCCAAGACTGATGTTTCGCTCATTTACAATTACTTGCGCGAATGGGCAATCGAACATTTTGAAAAAACAGGCAGCAAAAACCCCTCGCTTTTGGTGCTGGCCGAGCAAGCCCGCCGCATCCACGATTTGCTCGAAACCATCCCCGAAACGCGCCTGACCTTCCTCGAATTGGAGCGCATCGTGCGCACGATTTACCAGCCTGCGCCCGTGCAATTTGCCGCGCCCGAAAAACGCCACTTCGAGTTTATCCACGCGCCGGGGGCTTTTGCTGCACCTGCCGACACCGTTTTTTGGTGGAATTGCACCCACGACGAACCCGCGCCGCTGCCCGAAAGATGGTCGCCCGCCGAACGCCAATACCTTGAAAACGAGGGCGTTATCGTGCCGACTGCCCAACAACAAACACAACTCCGGCTCTTGCTCCGCTGCCGCCCAGTGTTGGCCTCCCGCGAGCGATTGGTGCTCGTCGTGCCCGAATCCGTGAACGGCAAGGCCGCTGAGCCGAGCCTACTGTTGGGCGACATCGAGGCGGCGTTCAAAAACACGGCCTCCTTCACTTTCGACATTGACGACGCGCACGGGCGGGCGGGTTTGGCAAAATGGCTGCGCCTGCCAACGACTACCGAAGTGCCGAACGAGGCCGCCGCGCCGCCGCCGCCACAGCTTTCCCTCTCCCACCCCGAACTGCTGCAACTACCTGAATACGAGACGCTTACCAATCTCGAAAGCCTGTTTTACTACCCGCACCGCTGGTTTTTCAAACAAAAACTGAAACTCTACCCGGCCTCTATTTTGAGCGTGACGGGCGACCACACGCTGCTCGGCAACCTCGCGCACCGCTTTTTCGAGCTGCTGCTGGCCGAGCCGGGCCATGCGGATTTTGACCGGCAAACCGTGTCCGATTGGCTCGACGCGCAGGCCGAGGATTTGCTGAAAAAAGAGGGCGCAACGCTGCTCCTCTATGGCCGCGAACCAGAGCGCAACCAGTTTCTGAACCGCGTGAAAAACGCCGCATGGAGCCTGCTTTTGCAACTCCGCAAAAACGGTTGGCGCGTGCAAAGCACTGAACAACAATTGGTTGGGCGTTTCGTGGACGTGGAGGTGCGCGGCAAGGCCGACCTCGTGCTGGCCCGCGACAACGGCGAGCAGGCTATCGTTGACCTGAAATGGAGCGGCGCGAAACGCCGCCGCGAGATGATTCAAAACTACGAGGACTTGCAACTCGTCATGTACGCCAAACTGCTGCCGCCGGAACAGGATTGGGCGCACACGGCCTACTTCATTTTGGAAAACGGGAAGATGATTGCCCGCAACAAACAGGCCTTCGCGGAGGCCGAGGTCGGCGGCACAGGCGAAGACCACCGAGCCGCTAACGAATTGATTTTCAACAAAATGGAGCAGACGTACTGCTGGCGTATGAAGCAACTGCTGGCCGGGAAGCTCGAAATCCGCACGGCCCGGACGCTGGCCGAACTCGACTTTTTGTACGCCGATGAGCTGCTGGATTTGCTCGAAATGAAGAACGAACCAGCTCGCTGGGATGATTACCGGACGCTGGTCGGGTAAGGACTACTCCGGCGCGAGGCGGACGCGCAGGCCGTCCAATTCGTCGCGGAGCTTGATTTGGCAGCCGAGGCGGCTGTTTTTTTCCACAAAAAAAGCGGAATCGAGCATGGCCACTTCGTCGTCGGTCGCTTCCGGCAGGTCGTGGTCGGAAAGGACGTACACATGGCAGGTGGCGCAGAGAGCCATGCCGCCGCAGGTGCCGAGCACAGGCAATTCGTAACTTTTGCACAGTTCCATGAGATTGAAGCCCATGTCGGTCGGGGCTTCGAGGACGTGCTCGGTGTTTTCGCGGTCAATGACGGTGATTGAAATCATCAGTTCTCTTTCTTT
>JBKBIC010000216.1:0-7922 GCA_046299435.1 Saprospiraceae bacterium | reverse complement strand
ACCGCAGCGGCAAACCCGAACAACCGGTCAACGCCAATCAGCCGCAACAGCCTCAAAATCAAGGGAATAAACCGCAAAGCGAACGCCCGCCGCAGCCCAAGCAAGAAGGCAACAAACCGCAAAACCAGCGGCCACCACAGCCTAAAAACGACGGCAACAAACCCGGTGGCAACCAACCCAATCAGCGGCCCCCGCAGCCCAAGAACGACGGTGGAAAACCGCAGCAAAACCAGCGTCCGCCCCAACCCAAAAACGACAGCAACCAACAGCCCAGACCGCCGCGACCGGACAACCAACCCAAAAACAAAGGCCAAAACCGCCCCCCAAAAGGGCCGCCAAAACAGGAATGAACAATGAGGATGAGCACACAAATAATTGATAGTCAGCGAGGTTCATCGCTCATCACCTATAACTCATCACTCAAAAACATCGGTTGATTCCCGCGAAAAAACGGGACAGCCGACGTTCCGCCCCGGCTCAGATTCGGGGTGTCGCAATAACTTTGGGCGCAGGCTATCCGGCCTGTGCCCTTTGTTTTTCAAAACCGTTCAGCACATGAAATCTCCTGTTCGTTACGCACTCGTTTTCAGCGCGTTGGCATCCTTTTTCGGGATAGCCGATGCAGTCGCCCAACAACCTGCGACGATCGACTCCACACATCTCCTACCCAAAGTTTTTAAGCCGAACGGCGCGGCGCAAACCGTGCAGGCCAAACCAAACGCAACCTGTTTTTCCGTGACCGACGACCCGCTCGCGGCCCTTCAAGGTCAAGTGGCCGGGCTGGCCGTCGCCCGTGCAGGCAGTGACCCGAACGAAAACTACACCTTGCGGCTGCGCGGCAACACCTCGTTTTCGGGCAACACGGCCCCGCAAGTTTGGCTCGACCAAGTGCCGCTCCACGATGCCAACCTGTTGATTGCCACAGATTTACACCAATTCACAGTAGTGAAGGATGCTGCCTCGACCGCTGCCTACGGGCCGCGTACCGCGCCCGGCATGGTGGTGACGGAGGCCGCCCCATTGCGGCGCGGAAACATTCGATTGGCTTACACGAGCGAGGTCGGTTTTTCGGCGGATGTGCGGCGTTTGTCGGTGGCTTCGGCAGCGGAGTTTTTGGCGGCGGGCGGCAGCGAGTTTGTATCGGCGCCGGGCCGCACCGATTGGCTTCCGCTTATTTTTCGTGAAAACACCGTCAGCCACGCCCACAAATTAGGCATGGACGGCGGCACGGTCCGCACCCAGTGGCGACTGGATTTTGGCTACCAAGACCGTCAGGGCGTGCTGCGTTTTTCGGGCTACGAGCAAGCAACTGCCCACGCGGCCATGCAACATGAGGCTTTCGGCGGGCGGCTCCGGTTCCACGCCCGCTGGCTGGGGCGTTTTCGGCAGGCCAATTTGAGCCATCCAGAGGCGACCCGGTACGCCATCACGTTCAACCCGACAGCTGCCGTGCACAGCAACGAACTAGAATTCGTCCCTTTTGGCGGTTATGTGGAGGCCCAGTTTTTTGATGTTTACAACCCCGTCGCGCTGCTCGAACAGAACCTGAACCTCGCCGAGACTGGCTCGTGGGCGGGTATTCTGGGTGCAACGGCCCGGCTTGCCAAAGGCTTGGAGGCCGACGTGCGTTGGTCGCCACAGGGGCGTTTTGAGGACGCGGGGGAGTTTTCGCCTACCAATTCGCGCTGGCGGGGCTACGGGTGGCAAGGCTGGGCAAAGGTTAACTCGACGGAAACACTCGGCCAGTTCGGCGAGGCTGCGCTGCGGTACCATGTGGAAAAAGGCCGCACTGCATGGCTCTTGACCGGAAAAACAACCCGGCAAAGCACACGCTGGCAAAAATTCGGGGCGGAGGGCGGCAAACTTTTCATTGCCGACAACGCCCCAATCGAGTCCGTGCAAGACATTTTCGGCATCAACATCGGCGACGTGGCGGCGGGCAATGGCCAGCAGCTCGATGTGGACTCGACGGTCACCAACACAGGCTGGCTGGCGCAGGCCGATTTCGCGCTCGACCGCTGGTGGAGCCTCACGCTCGGCCTCCGGGAGGAACGCTCGCCCGCGCTGCGCGACGGGGCCAGCCGGGCCGCGATGCCATTTTTCCGCACGGCGGTTGATTTCCTGAAAATCAAAAACCCACTGAACGCCAACGAATTGCGCGCCCGCGTGGGCTGGGGCAACACGGCCAATATGCCGCAAGCCGTGCCGGGCAGCTGGCAGCCGAGCAATGCAACCTTGGGCTGGGAACGCAAACGCGAGCTGAGTTTTGGCCTTGATGCCAACCTCGCCAAAACGGGCCTGCGTGGCACGCTGGATTTTTTCAAAAACCGGGCGAGCAACCTTGCCTACGGCACGCGCTGGTCATCCGGCATTAGCCCAAAATTGGACATCGAAAACCGGGGCTGGGAATGTGCGCTGGCTTGGCAAAAACCCGCCCGCGAAAACCAAAAACTCCGCTGGGAAACTGCCTTGAACCTCTGGCGGACGCGCTCTTTTTTCCGCTCGGTGGATGAGCAAGCACTCGGCGACATGACGCTCGTGGGCGCGCCGGGCAATGGCAACATATCTTACCATGCCGTCCAAGATGGCGGCGAACTGGGGGCACTTTCAATGTGGGTGGTCACGGTGGACGGAGTCGGCAACCCCACTTATGTGGATGTGAACAAGAACGGAATCACAGGCGAGCCGGGCGACAAAGTGACCGCCGGGCAAGGCAACCCGCGCTGGTCGCTGGGCTGGGCGCAGCACGTTGGGGCGGGCCGCTGGTCGCTGGATTTTCGGCTGCGCGGCATTTTTGGGCACAGCCTTGTGCATGAGTACCGGGTTTTTTACGAGGTCGGGCCAAAAAATTTCCCATACCAGAACAGCATCCGCACCAAGTATTTCAACCCCAAATTGAACTATTCCTTCCTGCACAGCGGCCACGTCGAACGCGCCTCCTTCCTGCGGCTCGACCATGTGCGGCTTTCGTACAAACTGTCTTTGAAAACGAAAAAAGGCGGCGAATGGCCCCTCACATTTTACATCGGCGCAGAAAACCTGTTCACCGCCTCCAAGTACACGGGCAACGACCCGGAGCTGCGCCTCCAAACCAAGCAACCAGAGGACAACGGCAACTCGTATTTCCCCACCAATTTCGCTCACCCTGCCGCGCTTGGCATTGACCGGCGGGGCACCTATCCGCTGGCGCGGACGTGGGCGATTGGGTTGGTGATTTGGTGATTCGGCTATTTGGTGATTCGAGGTTTAAAATTCAAATCACCGAATCACCCAATCAACCAATCGCCGAATCATGCTACCTCGCGGGCGATGGCCTTGACAGTCTCCGTGTCGCTCATCGTGTAATAGTGCAGGCACGGCACGCCGGCGGCTTTGAGCTCGCGGGACTGCTGGATGCACCATTCCAGCCCGACCTGCCGGACGGCCGCGTCGTCTTTGGCTTTGAGCACCTCGCTGACGAATTCGGGCGGGAAATCGAGGAAGAACTTGCGGGGGATGGAGTTCAATTGATATTTCTTGGTCAGTGGTTTGAGGCCCGGCACGATGGGGGCCTCGATGCCCGCCTTGCGGCAAGCGTCCACGTAATCGAAGAATTTTTTGTTGTCGAAGAACATCTGGCTCACGATGTAGTCCGCGCCGGCCTCGATTTTTTGCTTTGTGAACACCATGTCGCTGCCCAAGTTGGGGGCCTCGAAGTGCTTTTCGGGGTAGCCCGCGATGCCGATGCAGAAGTCGGATTTCTCGCCGTTCGTGATGTTCGGGTCGAGGTATTTGCCTTGGTTCATGGCCGTGATTTGGCGCACGAGGTCAACGGCGTATTTGTGGCCGTCGGGTTCGGGCGTGAATTTGTCCTCGAACTGCCGCGCATCGCCGCGCAAGGCGAGCACGTTGTTGATGCCCAAAAAGTTGAGGTCAATCAGCGCGTTCTCGGTCTCTTCCACCGAAAAACCGCCACAAATCAGGTGCGGCACCGCGTCCACTTTATATCGGTGCATGATGGCCGCGCAAATGCCGACCGTGCCGGGCCGCTTGCGGATGGCCGTTTTTTCGTAATACCCGGACGGGCGTTTGTTGTAGATGAACTCCTCGCGGTGGTAGGTCACGTCCACGAACGGCGGCTTGAACTCCATCAGCGGGTCGAGGGTGCTGAAAATGGCCTGCATCCCGCCGCCTTTCAGCGGGGGAAGGACTTCAAACGAGATGAGCGTTTTGCCTTTGGCTTTCTTGAAATGCTCGGTGACTTTCATTGTTGATTCGGTGATTTGTTGATTCGGCTATGCGCCGGCCGGCCGGCAATCTGGGGGTGGGCAATGTGTGCGATTGGCAACAAACAGGCCAGATACGCGCATCGCGTATCTGGCCTGCAAAGGTGGAAAATTGTCCGGCGGAAAATCAAATCCACGAATCCACAAATCGCCGAATCGCCCTGCCGCTCAAAAGTCCTCGAAATAAGCTCGCGCCCGGCGGTTGACGTTGGATTTCATTTGAAGCGCATCGTGGTAGTTGTCGCCGTCGAACTCTTGGTTGGCATGGCGGCTGTATAGGTCGCGCTCCCAGCGGGGGTTGTTGATTTCGCCGCGTGCGTTGGAGTGCAGCAGCAGGAAATCGTCGCCCGCAAGCGAGGGGTTGTAAAACAGGAACTTCACGTTGCGCTGCTTCGTCTTCGGGAAATTGTAGTACACCCAGATTTCATACGGCGGCGCGGCGGGGTCGTCCTCGACGTGTATCATGTCGTCGGGGCGGCCATATTTCATGTACATCCGGCCCCGGTCGCTCTCGAAGCCGTAGCCGAAGCCCGATTTGAACTGGTTGTCGGCAGCGCGGGCCACCTGCATATATTTTTGGTAGGCCAGTTCGGGGTTGTTCGCGTCTTGCCGGACGAAAAAGTTGAACAGGAAAAAACGCATAGGCTTGAGGTCGGTGCCTTGCAGGATTTTTTTCAGCGGCTCGGCCTCGTCGTTCTGGATGTTGGGCGCGACGGCGCGGAGGCTGTACCGGAGCGTTTTTTCGTCGAGGTTTTGGGTGAATTGCTGTGCGAGCACCTCGTCGGAGATGTCGGTCGGCGCGATGTTCAGCAGCGGGTTGCTGCGCTGGAATTCGATGCGGCGCGTGGCCAGTTTTTCGCCCAAGCGGTTGCGCACCTCCACTGTGAGGGTGTAGTTGCCGGTTTCCAGTTTCGAGATGTCCATTTGCGTGAGCATCGCGTCAATCGGCGCGGGCTTTTTGCGCTGGTTGCCGAACGAGATGAGCTGCGACACGCCGCCTCCCATCTGGCGTTCGATGACCGAGCGGATGGTGTATTCCTCCGTCGTGGCCTTGTCCGAGTTGTAGATTTCGAGGTAATAGGCCATCGTCGTGGCGGAAGGCGGGTACCAATTGAACGGCAGGGGTTCGAGGAAGTAGCCGTTTTTGACGAAAGGGTTTGCCTCCGAAGCGTCCTCGCGGAAGCTGCGGAGCAGTTGGATTTCCGAAAGATGGAGGGCCGTGCCGATGTCCACGCGCAGCGCGGCTTTGTAGTCGTCCTTGTTTTCCGCGTCGTGGATGTCGAGGAAGGTGATTTCCAGCTCATAATCGCCGTTGGGCAACGCGAAACGCTTCACGTCGAGCAGGGTTTCGGGCCGCTCCGTGATGGGGCTGTGGAGGATGTATTTCTCGTAATTGACGATTTTGTCGCCCTGTTTCAGCAAAATCAGGGTTTCCACGCCTGCTTGGAGGCGCGTGCTGTCCACCGCTCGGAAGGTGACGGCAGCGGGCGCGATTTCGATGTTGATTTCGAGGTAAGGTGTTTCGCCGGTGGAGTAAACCGCCCACGCCACGCCCGCGTCAAGGGCGCGCGCGGCAAATGCGAGCAGCATAAAAAACGGGAAAAGCAGCAGTCGGGAAGCACATTTGGTTTTCATAGCCAATGGAAATTGAATGGTTTGAAAAAGAAAGGGGCGCGTGTTCGGCAAAGCCAAAAGTCCGGCTTTCGGCGAAAATCACGGGCACTTTTTTGGGCCAAAAGTCAGGTTTCCGAAGGTCAAAATTAAGCCCGCTTTGCGGCTCGGCAAAGGCTTGCGAGCCGCCTGTGATTCCGCCAAATTTTCTGCAAAACAAAAATTACGCAAAATTTTCCGGGCGCAAAATGCGCCATGCTCCGTCTTTTTTTGGGAAAATTGCCGCCAAGCCCGCGCCCGGCCAAGCCAAGTTTTCGCGCAACCATCCACCGTTCACCAATCTTTCTTTTCATGCACGACTTTACCCTGTCCACCATTGATTTGGTCATCGTCATCGGCTACATCGCGGCCATCGTGGCGTATGGTTTTTACCACCGCAAGGCCAGCAGTTCGGAGGAATATTTCCTCGCCGGGCGCGACATGGCGTGGCCGGTCATCGGCATCTCCATGTTCGCGGCCAACATCTCGTCCAATTCGCTCATTGCCATCACGGGCGGGGCTTACAAGGGCGGCATCGTGTTTTTCAACTACGAATGGATGGCCTCGGTGGTGCTCACGTTTTTTTGCGTGTTCATCCTGCCGTTTTACCTGCGTTCGGGCGTGTACACCATGCCGGAGTTTTTCGAGCGGCGGTACGACTCGCGTTCGCGGTACTATTTTTCGTTCATCACGCTTATCGGCAACATCTTCATTGACACCGCCGGGACGCTCTTCGCGGGCGTGGTCATCGCCAAATTGGTCTATCCCGAAGCGAATACCGTGTTGATTGTCAGCCTGTTGGCCGTTTTTGCGGCGACGTACACGGTGTTCGGCGGCCTCTCGTCGGTCATGCGGACGGAGATGGTGAACACCGTGATTTTGCTCATTTCGGCGGTCATCTTGGCGTTCAGTGTGTTCCAAAAAGCGGGCGGGTACGACGAAATCGTGGCCGCAGCCACCGCCAAAGCCCCATCGTTCATGCACCTCATCCAGCCCAGCGACCACCCGGATATGCCCTGGCAAGGGCTGCTGCTGGGCGTTCCGCTGCTCGGTTTTTATTTTTGGTGCAACAACCAGTTTATCGTGCAACGCGCCCTATCGGCCAAAAACGCCGACGAAGCCCGCAAAGGCGCACTTTTCGCCGCGCTCCTGAAAATCCCGGTGCTGTTCCTGCTCGTGTTCCCCGGCATAGCAGCCATCAAACTCTACCCGAACTTGCAGGAGATGTACGGCGGCCAGCTCAAAAACTTCAGCGACGGGGCCTACCCCACCCTCGTCTTCGATTTGCTGCCCGTCGGCCTCATCGGCCTCATCGTGGCCGGCTTCCTCGCGGCGATGGCCTCGGCGGTCAGCGCGACGCTAAACTCGGCCTCGACGCTCGTGACAATGGACTTTGTGCAAAAATTCCGCCCCGACCTCGACTCGAAAGGACTGGTGCGAGCCGGGCAAATCTCGACTGTCGCGTTCATGCTCATCACAGTCGCTTGGGCACCGCAAATCGCTCGTTTCGAGTCGCTTATGAATTATATGCAGTCCGTGCTCGCACTCATCAGCCCGCCGGTGGTGGCCATCTTTTTGCTCGGACTTTTTTGGAAACGGGCCAATGCCGACGGGGCGTTCGCGGCTTTAATGGCTGGTTTGGCGGCGGCTGTTTTTTCGGTCGCCAGTGAGATTTCCGGCCTCTCGCCCGCGTGGAACGAGGTACATTTTTTGGTCAAAGCCCCCATCCTGCTGGCGATTTGCATGGCCGTCCAAATCGTCGTGAGCCTCGCCACCGCACCGCCGCCCGCCGAAAAACTGGTCGGGGTCACTTGGGACAACAAAGTTTACGAAGAAGACACGGCCTCGCTGCGCGGCCTTCCGTGGTACCAAAACTACCGCTGGCTGGCGGTGTGGCTGCTGGTCATCACGTTCGTGGTGGTGTTTATTTACCGATAAAATTGTTGGAGGCGGGGAGCTGGTGTCGGGGGGGAGCGCTGGGGGGGGGGCGCGGGGTGATGGGTGGGG
>JBKBIC010000215.1:0-7927 GCA_046299435.1 Saprospiraceae bacterium | reverse complement strand
GCAACTGGCGGAGCCAAAACCTGTGACGCACCCAAAGGGCGCCTGAGGGTATTTTTTCTAAACCGTTGCGAAAGTCTTATTGAAAAAAAACGGCGGCGCGGGATTTCGCCCGTGCCGCCGTTGAGTCAAAGCCATGTTGTGGGTTTTCAAATCCCCGCCCAGCCCTCGCGATAGTCGCGGCGCACGAAGCGGTTGGCTTCCTCGAAGTTGGTGACCCGCATTTTGGCCGAGTCCCATTCCAGCCGGACGCGGCCCGGATATTCGTAAGGTGCCCACGAGGTAGGGGTTTTGCCGGGTTTCAGGCGTTTGTAATCGTAGCAGCGCACAGCCAAATTGCCGATGAGCAGCGTCTCCGTCAGCGGGCAGGCGTACTCGAAAGGCGAGGAAGTGGGCGTGTTGTTTTTGATGGCGTTCACCCAGACCATCTGGTGCTCGCCCGTGTGGCGCGGCAGGAAAGGCTTGGGCGGCGTGAAATCCTTCATTTTCGAGGTGGGCAAGAGCGTGGCGTTGTCGCCGTAGATGCCCGTGACGATTTTGCCTTTCGAGCCTTCGAATAGCACGCCGCCGTCCCATGTGCCGAATTCTTCGTTCGGCCCCAGTTCTTCGGGGCGCATGGGCCGCAGGCCGCCGTCGTACCACCAGAGTTCGCAGGCGGGCATCGTGTCGCGGGCCGGGAACTGCATTTTCACGACCGACGAGGGCGGGCAGGAATCCTTGTAATCGGCCTCCACAAAATCGCCGACCCAGACCGTCGTGGCGGTGGCTTCGACGGAAGTGGGCGTGGTCAATTTCAGGGCGCGATAGGCTGGGTCAATCAGGTGGCAGCCCATGTCGCCGAGCGAGCCGGTGCCGAAATCCCACCAACCACGCCACTTGAACGGCATATACTTGGCCGAATACGGGCGATAGGCCGCCGGGCCGAGCCACAAATCCCAGTCAAGCCCGTCGGGCATGGTTTCGGGGGCCTGCGGCGTGGGCACACCTTGCGGCCAGACGGGGCGGTTCGTCCACACATGGACGCGGCGCACCTCGCCAATCACGCCCGATTGTATCCACTCCGCGATGGCCGCGTTGCAATCCATCGAGGCTCCTTGGTTGCCCATCTGTGTTTTCACTTTGTATTTTTTGGAGGCATCGAGCAGGGCGCGGGCCTCGGAGATGCTGTGTGTCAGCGGTTTCTCGACATAGACGTGCTTGCCCAGTTGCATGGCCGCCAGCGTGGCCACCGCGTGCGTGTGGTCGGGCGTGCCGACGACCACTGCGTCAATGTTCTTGTGCTGCTCGTCGAACATCTTGCGGAAGTCCTTGTAGCGCGGGACGTTGGGGCTTTCCTCGTATGCTTTTTTGGCGCGGCTGTCGTCCACGTCGCAAAACGCGGCGAGGTTTTCAGTGGCTTTCGTGGCCCGGATGTGGTCATAAGGCCGACCGCCGACCCCGACAAAAGCGATGTTCAGTTTGTCGCTCGGTGCGATGTAGCCCTTGCCCAAGACGTGGCGCGGGACGATGAAAAAGCCGGCGGCTGCGGTGGCCGAGGTGGCCATGAATTTCCGGCGGGAAAGATTGCGAGTGGGTTGCTGTTGCATGAAAAATAACGAGCCGGGCGGTTTGCTGCGCCCGGCTCGTAAAAGTAGAGAGGTTTTGGAAATGAGAAACGATGCCTGATGAATGATGCGTTTTCAAGCCAAATGACTACCGAAATGGCTACAAATTCACAGCTCCCCGCGCAGCAACATCTCCCGGAACCGTACCGGGTACACGACGTGCTGCCCGGCCAAAATCTCCTCGCGTGGCACCCACACGGCTCGGAACGAGAGGCCGTCGTCGGCCATCGTGAACTCGTCCGCTGCGAGCAGTTCGTCGTTGAGCAGTTGCGCCCGGAAGATGAACACGATTTCGTGCTTCGGGTCGCCGCCGTACTCGAATAGGTTCTCGAAAACGGCCACCAATTCCGGGTCCGAAATCTCGGCGGAAAGTTCCTCGCGGGCCTCGCGGCGCATGGCCTCTGCAGCCGATTCGCCGAACTCGATGCCGCCGCCCGCCAGCCTGAAAAAGTGGTACTGTTCCGGCTCGTGCCAATATTGCTGCAACAGGATTCTGCCCCGGTGTTCAAAAAAACCGAGAGCGATGGGTCTGATTTTCATGCGTGGATTGTTTGAAATGTTTGGTTTGAAGAAGTAAGCGTTTGCACTACCCAACACAGAGGCACGGAGCCACAGAGACAATAAATCATTGATTTAGGAGCTGTTTGACTTGTTCCCCCACAGATAAATCTGTGGGCTGGGCATAAAAAATCTGATAGATTTCAGGCCATCGGTGTCCTTTGACTCCTTCAAAATCCGGTGGATTTTACCTCACAGCCCACAGATTTATCTGTGGGAAAACAAGTCAAATAACTTCTTAGACCTCTTTGGCTCCGTGCCTCTGTGTTGATCTTAATTTGTCTCGGCACTTACCCCCGAACGGCAATAGCGGCTCAATCGTTCACGAGCCGGAAATTTCGGTACTCGCCGGGCCGCCAGCCGAAATTGTTTTCCAAAAAACGGCTCGCCCGGTCTTTCCATGTCCAGCGGATTTGGGTCGGGTCAGTCTCGAAACGCCAGTTCATGGCTGCGATGCGTGGCTGCATCACCGCCGGATGACTGCCCACGAAGCGTTCGAGCGGCTCCGAGCCGTCATATTGATAGGTGTCGGTTTGGCCGACCATTTGCAGCACGGCTTCGTCGCTGTGCCACAAACGGTTGAAATTCAGTTGTTTCTGCTGCTGTGCCGCCGGATTTTTCACCCAACCGTAATGGTGGACGTGCGCTTTCAAAGGCCGTACCCGCAGTTTGCGCCCATCGGCCCAACGGAAGCCCTGCGCGTCGCGGTACGAGCGGATTTGCTTGTCGTTTCGGACAATCCGCACTTCGCGCCGGTACCATCGCCGCGATGCCCCGACGAAATCATACGAGCCGTAAAAATGCCGGTAATTGAGCACAAAGCCTTCTGTATCAATGTCTTCGCGGTAGCGGAGCATTTGTTCGCGGATGTGCGGCAGGTCTTGCTCATGCACGCACTCGTCCGCTTGGATGTAAAAACACCAATCGAACTCCGGCGGGATGGCTTGGAATGCTTTGTCCGTTTCGGCGGCCAGCACGCGCCCGCCTTCGCGTAGCGAATCGTCCCAAACGGTCTCCAAAACCCGGATTTTCGGGCTGCCGATGCCGCGCACGAGGTCAAGCGTCGCGTCGTCCGACCGCCCGACAGCCACCACGAAGTGGTCGCACACAGGCAGCACCGAGCGGATGGCCTCGACCACCGGGTAGTCGAATTTCAGGGCGTTGCGGATGAAAGTGAAACCGGCGGTTTTCATTAGGGGTGGATTCCCTTTGAGGCGAGATACTGGCCGATATTGAACGACAAGCCCGGTTGGATTTCGATGTTTTCGCTCCAATCCATGAGCAAAATCGCAGCGTTCCCTGCTTCGGCCATGATGACTTTTTGTGCGTCCGTGATGACCCAAAAAACTTTTTGCACGCCGAAGTCGAGCAGTTTTTTGGTCTTGCGATGGATGTACCGGATGTCGGATTCTTTTTCGAGTTCGGCTTTCACGTCAATTTCAAAAGCAAGGAGCGGAGGCACGGTTGAGTAAAACTTGTTGATGTTTTCGGGGGTCATGGCGCGGCGGTCATAGACGAAAATATCGCCCGCGAGGTTGTTGTGCTTGGATAGGTGAAGGCCCGCTTCATTCGCGTAAATGGCAAATTTCCGGTCATCGAAATGACGGATGAGGAGGGAAAATAGGTATAGATGGAGTTCGCTCTGAAGTGTGCTGCTTCCCATAATGTCGTCGAGGGTTTTGGTTTTGTTCAACACGGATCTGTAGCCCCGGCGGTACACGGGCTGGCCGTCCATGATTTCATAGACAAGCGATTCCGGGATTTTCCGTTTGGGCTTGGCCTCCGGTTCGGGGGCGTATGCGACTGCTTGCATGGGCTGGATTTTTTGTGCAAGGTAAGGTGGCCGGGCGATTTAGTCGGTGGCTTGGCTGTCGCCGCCGTCAAAAACCGGGGCACGTCGCCTACACCAGCGGCATGGCCCCGACCACCCGCATCGTCTCCACGCTGACCGTCGTCACGCGCCGAAGCAGGTCAATGACCGCCGCTTTGTGCTCCGCGAAACGGTAATTGTCGAACCGCGCCGCAATCGTCGGGTCTTTCGGCTTCGACTCGCGGTACTGGTCGAGCACCCATTCGAGCGCGGAGCGGTTGCCCAGCCGGTAGCCCCATGCCTCCGGCGGGATGCCCGCGAGCGTGGTGGCTTCGTCGAGCGTGATGATGCCCGCCTCGCGGTCGGCGCGGAGCTTGGCCTTGGGGTTCGGCACGTCGGGCAGGGTGGTTTCGTGGAGGGGGTACGGCTCGGCGCTTTCGTAGTGGAGGTGCAGCGCGAGCAGCTGCCGGCCCCACGCGGCCCACTGCCAAAAATCGTCGTACAGCGGCAGGCGCGGGAACTCCCGCCGCAGGTTCAGTTCGTATTTTTTGCGGTAGGCCGGGCAGTGCAGCACGGCGTAGGTGTAGGCGAAAATGTCCTCTTTCTCGATTGTTTCGTCGGCGTAGCGGGCGCGGAACTGCGCCTGCGCCCAGTCGGTGATGTTAGATTTCGATTCTTCGGTTATGCTTTGAGCAAGAAAAAGTGGTAGGATTTTAGTGTCACCGACAAAGTGCAAATCACAGGCAAACCAATTTGCAAGACAATTGAATCCCTTGTCATTTTGACTAAACGAAATTGAAGGGTTTGTAAACTCAAGGTTTTCACCAAAAAATCTACGGTGGTTGTCCGTCAAACGGTCGCTCATCAATTTTTCAGGAAGGAAGTATTGCTGGCAAAATGGGCGGTAAAGGATTTTGGCGGGTATCGCAGTTCCCGCAATTTTTTTCCCTGCTTTCAATGCAGCTTTCAAGGTTTCACTCCACTTAAGCACGTTCGGAAAAGACAAGTCTCTTTTCGCAACCAGTTCATTGTATGTCTCTCTGAAAAAGAGAGTTTTCACAACCAAATTTTCAAAATCAAAATCATAAACCCACTCGTCCCGATTGGTTGAAATACCATTTGTAAAGCTGGAGAAAATTCGATTTTCGGATGTTTCACCAATCAACGGCATCAGCTCTTCCCAGTCGTCGGCAGTCGCCAGATTGACCCAGTTGTTGTTTTTGTCCGGCGCAATGTTCTGAAAATCAATGCCTTTGAGCGGGTTGGTGGCGAGCCAGTGGAGTTTTTCCTCTTTTCGCCAGAAGTCGTCGAGGGCGATGTAATGGATGCGGCAGCTGGCGTTTTCGCGGACGGCTTTCCGCACCAAAAACATGATGGCCACGCCGGTTTGAATGCCGAAAACGTTGTGCGTCGTGCCCGCGATTCGGGGGTTTGCCCGCACGTCGGAGCGGGTGTCGATGATGTAGGCGTGGTCGAAATCGTCCTGCACGCAGCGGCGAAAACCGTCGAAGGTGCGCGAGTCAATGAACGAGCGATTGGTGACAAAGGCGACGATGCCGTTCGCGTCCAAGCGGTCGAAAGCCCAGCGGTAGAAGCGGGCGTACATGTCGTAGACCTTCGTTTTTTGAGCGGTGGAGTGGCGGATGAAGGTGTCTTTGATGCGCTTGTCCACCGCGTCGTATTGGCGGTTTTTGTTGTTTTCGTTTTCGTTTTGCTGGTTGGCGTTGTACGGCGGGTTTCCAATGATGACGGAGATTTTGCGCTGGTTTTGCCGCCGGATGCGCTCGGCGTTTTCGGTGGAGATGCGGAAGAGGTCGCCTTGCAGCCCCTGGTCGGCATCTTTTCGTTCGTATCGGAGGGCTTCGATGTTGTCGAGGGTGTCCACGAAGCAGAGGTTTTCGAACTCGCGGTACTTGCCCGTTTTCTGTTTGTAGGTGAATTCGATGTTGAGGTTGGCGATGTAATAGGGGAGGATGGCGATTTCGTTGGCGTGGATTTCGTCGGCGTACTTGCGCTCGATTTGCTCTTTTTTCAGGAAGTCAATGAGGTCGCAGACGAAGGTGCCGGTCCCGGTGGCGGGGTCGAGGATGTCCACGCCCGCGTCGCCGAGGGTGCGCCCGAAGTGGCGATGGAGGAGGAAATCGGTGCTTTCGAGCATGAATTTGACGATTTCGCCGGGGGTGTACACCACGCCGAGTCGGTCGGCGGCCTTCGGGTTGTAGCTTTTGTAAAAGGTTTCATAGACGACTTTGAGGAAGCGTTGCTTTTCGTGGTGGTCGGCGATGCGGGCGGCCTGCGCGTTGATTTGCTGGAAATAGTGCTGGATGGCGGCGAGCAAATCGCGGCGGGTGCTGCCGGTGAAAAAGGTTTCGAGGACTTTTTCGAGTTCTTTGGCGATGTTGTTTTCGCGGTGGAAGTGCGGTTCGTCAAAAATGGTGTTGAAAATGTCGGCGGTCAGGATGTGCTGGATGAGCATTTCATGCACGTCGGCCTCCGTCACGGCGGGGTTGATGGCCTCGCGGCAGAGGCTCAGAAATTGGTCGCGGGCGCGGGTGAAACGGGCGTTAGTTGCTTGATTTTCAATGAGTTCGCGCAGGGTCTCGGTGACGCGGGGCACGTCCTGCCGGAACTTTTCGATGGCTTCGCGGAAGTCTCGGACTTCGGGCCGCTCGAATTTCACGAAAGCATGGAGCAAGGTGTCCAACGCGGGCGCGTCTTTCACGGCGACGCGAAGGACCTCCGCGCCATTTTGCCAGAGTATGGCGGTTTGGCCGTCTTCGAAGAGGATGTTGTCGGAGGGGTATCCTTTTTTGAATTTCAGGCGGATTTCCGCATCGAGATCGTCCTGTTCGTCTTTGCTTTCCCAATATCCCCAATCTTGCCGGAGGCTGTCTTTGAGGGTTCCGTCGGGGGTGACAAGTTTGCCCGCCGGGGTTCGGAGGCTGATTTCAGCGACGAGCATCAGGTCGTGCTGGCGGGCGTAGTCGTTGAGGAGCGCGTAAAAAGCGTTTCGGATGGCGGTTTCCTTTCGGTCGCCGCCGAACTGGACGATTTTTTCGACTTCGCGGTGGTATTGCTGGATGGCGTAGAGGTTGGCGGTCATGGCTGATTAGTGGGCGGATTTTTGTCAAAGGTAGATTTTGATACATCCTATTTTTTTGAAAACGCCTCGCGCACTACCGCCTCGTCCGCCAAATAGGGCACGGTGACTTGCAGGCCCGGCTCGGCGGCCATCGTGCGTTTTAAAGTGCTGAGTGCGTGTGGGTTGCGTGCCCAAGCCCGGCGGGCGATGCCGTTGTTCACGTCCCAAAAAAGCATGGAACGCAGCCGTCGGGCTGCGTCGTCGGAGCCGTCGAGCACCATGCCAAAGCCGCCGTTGATGACCTCGCCCCAGCCCACGCCGCCGCCGTTGTGCAGGCTCACCCAAGTCGCCCCCCGGAACGAATCGCCGATGACGTTGTGCACCGCCATGTCGGCAGTGTAGCGCGAGCCGTCGTAGAGGTTGGCCGTCTCGCGGAAGGGCGAGTCGGTGCCGGACACGTCGTGGTGGTCGCGGCCCAGCACGTCGGGGCCGAGCAGTTCGCCGCGTCGGATGGCCTCGTTGAACGCTTCGGCAATCTTGATGCGGCCTTCCGAATCGGCGTACAAAATGCGCGAGAACGAGCCGACGACGGGCAGGTTTCGCTTCGCGTTTTTAATCCAAAGGATGTTGTCGCGCAGCTGGCCTCGGATTTCTTTCGGGCTGGTTTTCAATAAGTTAGACAAAACTTCGGCGGCGATTTTGTCGGTCAGCGCGAGGTCTTTTTTGTTGCCCGAACAGCACACCCAACGGAACGGCCCGAAGCCGTAATCGAAGCACAACGGCCCCAAAATATCCTCGACGTAGCTGGGATAGCGGTACGGCGACTCGGCGACGGCGATTCGGCCCCCCGGCCCCTCGGAGGGGGGAGGCGGGTGA
>JBKBIC010000214.1:0-7936 GCA_046299435.1 Saprospiraceae bacterium | reverse complement strand
GCCATCGTGCCCTCGATCGCCATGTGGCGCAGGGGCGCGGGGCACAAACCGCGCTCATTTATGACTCGCCCGTGACCGGGACGTTCGAGCGGTACAGCTATGCCGAACTGCTCGCCATGACCGAAAAATTCGCGGGTGCGCTCCGCTCACTCGGCGTGGAAAAAGGCGACCGCGTCATTATTTATATGCCTATGGTGCCGCAAGTGGTCGTGGCCATGCTGGCCTGCGCGCGGCTGGGCGCGGTGCATTCGGTGGTCTTCGGTGGTTTTGCGCCGCACGAGCTGGCCCTGCGGATTGACGACGCGCAACCCAAAGTCATCCTGACGGCCAGCGCGGGCGTGGAAGTGGGGCGGGTCATCCCGTACAAACCCATCATTGACAAGGCGGTGGCCGAGGCCACGCATCAAGTGGAGCACATCGTGGTGCTGCAACGCTGGTTCCACCGCGCCGCACTTTCAAAACCCAACGAGCATGATTGGGAGGATTTGCTGCGCCGCGCGCAGCCCGCCGGTTTTATCCCGGTCGAGGCGACCGACCCGCTTTACATCCTGTACACCAGCGGCACGACGGGCAAGCCCAAAGGCATCGTGCGCGACAACGGCGGCCATGCGGTGGCCCTCAGCTACTCCATGCGCACGGTGTACGATGTGCAGCCGGGCGATGTTTTTTGGGCGGCAAGCGACGTGGGCTGGGTCGTCGGGCACTCATACATCGTGTACGCGCCACTGATAACTGGCTGCACGACAATACTTTACGAAGGCAAACCCGTCCGCACACCCGATGCGGGCGCGTTCTGGCGCGTGATTTCGGAGCATAAGGTTAAGGTTCTTTTCACGGCCCCGACGGGTTTCCGGGCCATCAAAAAAGAAGACCCGCACGGCGATTTGACCAAAAAATACGACCTCTCGTCGCTCAAATACCTCTTCCTCGCTGGCGAACGCTGCGATGCTGCGACGCTCGAATGGGCGCAAAACCTGCTCAAAATCCCCGTGCTCGACCACTGGTGGCAGACCGAATCCGGCTGGCCGATGCTGGCAAACCCGGCAGGCATCGGGTTGATGCCCGTCAAACCGGGGTCGGCCACGCGCCCGGTGCCGGGGTTCGATGTGCAAATTTTGGATGCGTTCGGAGAGCCGGTTTCGGCGGGTGTGGAGGGCGCGGTGGCCGTGCGGTTGCCGCTGCCGCCGGGCTGTTTGCCCACGCTTTGGCGCAACCCCGACCGATTCCGGGCAGGCTATTTGGACCCGTTTCCGGGCTATTATTTCACGGGCGACGGCGGATACCGCGACGAGGAGGGCTATTTCTTCATCACTGGGCGCATTGACGACGTGATAAACGTGGCCGGCCACCGACTTTCGACCGCCGACATGGAGGAAATCGTGGCGGCACATCCGGCAGTCGCGGAGTGCGCGGTGATTGGCGTGGAGGACGAGCTGAAGGGCCAGTTGCCCGTCGGTTTCGTGGTGCTGAAAGCGGGCACGACCATCTCGGAAGCCGAATTGCAGGCAGGTTTGGTGCGAATGGTGCGCGAGCAACTGGGCGCGGTGGCGTGTTTCCGGCAGGCTGCTGTCGTCAAGCGTTTGCCCAAGACGCGGTCGGGCAAAATCCTGCGGCGCATCATGCGGAGCCTCGCCGACGGCAAGCCTTTCCAAATGCCGAGCACCATCGAGGACGCGACCGTGCTGGACGAGTTGCGCGAGGTCATGGCGGCGCACGGGATTTTGAAACACGCCCTCGAAGCGGCTTGATTTTCCGTGATTTATGATTGCTTTGCGCGGCGGAAGTTGTGCAAAAACCGCCGCCGGTGCGCCCCGGTTTTCCAGAGATTTCGTTTTGATTTTAGTTGATAACCGGGCGCGGAGGAAAGGCTCCGCCCCGGTGTTTCCTCGAAAAAACCGCAGTATCCAATATTCAACATTTCCAACACAGATGACACTGCAAATCAAATCGCTCGAACAGTATCAGGAAGTTTATGCCCGCTCGGTGGCCGACCCCGAAGGTTTTTGGGCGGAGCAAGCGTCCACTTTCACATGGAAAAAGCCGTGGAAACAAGTGCTGAAATGGAATTTCCGGGAGCCAAATGTCAAGTGGTTCGTGGGCGGCAAGGTGAACATCACCGAAAACTGCCTCGACCGCCACTTGCCCACGCGGGCCAAACAAACAGCCCTCATCTGGGAGCCGAACGACCCGAAAGTGAAGCCTAAAAAACTGACGTACAGGCAGTTGTACCAGCAGGTGTGCCAATTCGCCAACGCCCTGAAAGCGCAGGGCGTGAAAAAAGGCGACCGCGTCTGCATTTACATGCCGATGACACCTGAGTTGACGGTCGCGGTGCTGGCTTGTGCGCGGATTGGGGCGGTACATTCGGTGGTTTTTTGCGGGTTTTCGGCCATTTCACTGGCCGACCGCATCAAAGACGCGCAGGCGACGGTCGTGCTGACGAGCGACGGCAACGCACGCGGCGCGAAGAACATCCCGGTCAAACCCGTTGTGGATGAGGCACTTGCGATGGGCTGCGACAGCATCCGCACGGTCATCGTCCACCAAAACACGGGCGAGCCGGTGACGATGCTCGAAGGCCGCGACATCTGGTGGCACGATGCCATCGCCGGGCAACGCAAATCCTGCAAAGCCGAAAAAATGGATTCGGAGGATATGCTTTTCATCCTCTACACCTCCGGCTCGACAGGCAAACCCAAAGGCGTGGTGCACACGCACGGCGGGTACATGGTCTATACCGAGTTCACATTCCGCAATGTGTTCCAGTATCAAGACGGTGATGTGTACTGGTGTACCGCCGACGTGGGCTGGATCACCGGCCACTCCTATATCGTGTATGGCCCGTTGCTGGCCGGTGCGACGACGATGATGTTTGAGGGCGTGCCGACTTACCCCGATGCGGGGCGTTTTTGGGACGTAATCAAGCGGCACAAAGTCAACATATTCTACACCGCGCCCACCGCCATCCGCGCCCTCATGGCCGCTGGCGACGAGTGGGTGAAAAGTCGCCGGATGCCCTCGCTGCGCGTGCTCGGCACTGTCGGCGAACCCATCAACGAGGAGGCTTGGCAGTGGTATCATGAAAAAATCGGCAAAAAACGCTGCCCGATTGTGGACACTTGGTGGCAAACCGAGACAGGCGGAATCCTCATCAGCCCGCTGGCTGGCATCACGGAGCTGAAACCGTGCTTTGCCACGCTGCCGTTGCCCGGTGTGCAACCCTGCCTCGTGGATGCCGATGGCAACGAAATAGAAGGCAACGGCGTGGAAGGGATGTTGTGCATGAAATTCCCTTGGCCGAGTATACTCCGCACGACTTACGGCGACCACGAACGCTGCCGCCAAAACTATTTTGCCACTTTCAAAAACAAATATTTCACAGGCGACGGTGCCCGCCGCGACGCGGACGGCTACTATCGAATCATCGGGCGCGTGGACGATGTCATCAACGTCTCCGGCCACCGCATCGGCACCGCCGAAGTGGAAGATGCCATCAACAAATCCGAGCACGTCGTCGAGAGCGCGGTCGTCGGCTATCCGCACGACATCAAAGGGCAGGGCATTTATGCCTACGTCATCACCGAAGGCAAGGTCGAAGATGAATCCGCGCTGCGGAAACACATCCTCGATGTGGTCACGAAGCAAATCGGCCCCATTGCCAAGCCCGACAAAATCCAGTTCGTGCCCGGCCTGCCAAAGACCCGTTCGGGCAAAATCATGCGCCGCATCCTGCGGAAAATCGCCGAAGGCGATACCTCGAATTTGGGGGACACCAGCACGCTCCTGAACCCGGAAGTGGTGGAGGACATCAAGGCAGGGGCGAAGTAGAAAACTAAAAACTACTTTTGCCTCTATGCAACTCATCAAACATATCAAAGCCTCGAACATTTTGTCGTTCGGCCCGGACGGCTTGGATTTGCCATTAGGTAGCCTGAACATATTGATTGGAGCGAACGGGTCGGGGAAGTCGAATTTTATTGAATTGTTTGCGCTGCTGCGTTCAACCCCAAGGAGCGCGGAGGATTCAAAGAACAATTTGCAGGGTGTGATTCGGCGTGGCGGAGGCGTTTTAGAATGGATTTGGAAAGGTTATCAAGACAAACCCGCATCTGTGCAGGTAAAATTTGGGCGTTCCCCAGCATTACTCCACGAAATTGTTTTTAGACATAGTGACCAGCGATTCTGGTTAGATACAGAACAGATTTCCGGCCCTGCGCCAGAACCAAGCAAACAAGGCGAGTCCATTTATTACCGTGGAGAGTTGTTTTTCTCTCAAATTAAAAGATACAAAGAGATAATTGAGTCAGACCCCGAGATTATAGGACATCACATTGGAGGCAATTCAATTTTATCGTTACGCAGAGACTCGGTTGCTTATCCAGAAATTTCGTTTATCGCCTCAAACTATGAGAAAATCCGCCTCTATCGAGAATGGAATTTCGGCAGGAACACCATTTTTCGGGAGCCGCAAAAAGCAGATTTGAGAAACGATAGGCTTGAAGAAGACTTCTCAAACTTGGGTTTGTATCTCAACCAAATCGGGCGGCACCCTCAGGCCAAACGCCAGTTGGTAAATGCTTTGCGCGACCTTTATGAAGGTCTCGAAGGCTACGAAGTGCTTATCGAAGGCGGCACCGTCCAAGTATTTTTTACAGAAGGCAATTTCACGATTCCTGCCACCCGCCTTTCCGACGGCAGCCTCCGCTATTTGTGCCTGTTGGCAATTTTGCTCGACCCCACGCCGCCGCCGTTGATTTGTATCGAAGAACCAGAACTGGGTATGCACCCGGATATGCTCCCGAAAATCGCTGACTTGTTGAAAGACGCTGCCCAACGGACGCAGCTCATAGTCACGACGCACTCCGATATTTTGGTGGATGCCATGACAGACCAACCGGAGTCTGTGTTGGTCTGCGAAAAGCACGACGGCCAGACTTCTATAAAAAGATTGAACTCGGAAGAACTCACCCCATGGTTGGAGCAATATCGCCTCGGCCAACTATGGAGCAGGGGCGAAATAGGAGGGAATCGCTGGTGATGGATGTCAAAATTTACATTGAAGGAGGAGGCAACAGCAAAGAAGAGCACATCCGTTTTCGTGAAGGCTTCCGAAAGTTGATTGAGAAAACAGGGGTTGCGAAGATGCCGCGCACAGTTCCCTGTGGCGGTCGAGGTGAGACGTTCCGCGATTTCAAAAATGGATTGCGGAACCCAAGCCAAGTATCGCTGCTTCTTTTGGACAGCGAAGACCCTGTGACAGACCTCACGGACGAAATTGATAACGACTTTGCGTGGCGACACTTGGCTGCCCGCGATCGATGGCAAAGACCCGATGAAACCCAAAATCATCAGGCGATGCTCATGGCAACGTGCATGGAAACTTGGATAACGGCCGACCGAGCCAGTTTACGGGAGCATTTTGGCGCACAAATACAGGAAAATGCACTTCCACCGCTCCAAAACCTCGAAGCCCGCGACCGGCACATTGTCCAAGACGCGCTTGCCCACGCCACTCGGAACAGTAAAAAAGCCTATCGAAAGGGACTCCGATCGTTTGAGGTGCTTGCAGTATTATCTCCAGAGGCACTGGCAGCGCACTTGACGCAATTCCGGCGATTCATATCCGTGCTTGAAAAAGTGCTCGGCAAAAAAAGTAGATGAACCTCGCGGCAGCCGGAGCGACCACGTCGCCCCGGCTGCCGAACATTTTTGGAAACTCGCCCAGCAAATGGCTTGTTGTGGTTTTTCACTGTCGGCTTTTGACCAAAACCAAGTTTGGCAACGAGTGGGAAGCGGCTATTTTTGCCGTATGAAAAAAATCTACACACCACTCATCGTCATGTTGTTCGCCTGTTCAATCATCAAAGCACAGGACGGAACGCCCGATAACTCATTCGGAACCAGTGGCATCGCCACCACCCAATTCTCCAACGCCTCATCGGATGCCTATGCCATAGGCCGCCAGACTGACGGCAAAATCGTCATCGCTGGCATTTCAGCCTTCGGAGGCACGAACATCTGCGTCGCCCGTTTCAATACCAACGGCACGCTCGACAACACCTTCGGCACGAACGGCCAATTCAAGTACAACTACGGCTCCGCGTCCGGGATTTCCGCGCTTGCCATCCAAACCGACGGCAAAATCGTGCTCGGCGGCGCGTCGGCTGTGGACAAGGCCATGCTCGTCCGGCTCACCGCCAACGGCCAATTAGACAACACTTTTGGTACAGGCGGCATCGCCGAATTTCAGGACGGCTTCTCGCGTGTCCTTGATTTGCGCGTACTCGCCAACGGTAAAATCGTTGGCATCGGCAAGGCCGTGAACCTTGCCAGCAAAGCAGTCTTCGGTCTCTTCCGCCGCAACGCCGACGGCTCGAAAGACGCAACCTTTGGCACAGCCGGCTACTTCTTGGCCGACGTGGGCGACAATGTCATCAGCACAAAGATGGCCCTCCAGCCTGACGGCAAAATCGTGGTCACGGGCACGGCCTTCCTCAACTCCACGAAGTACGACATGGTCATCACCCGCTTCACCGCCAATGGCGCATGGGATCCCACCTTCGGCACCGCCGGCAAAACCATCACTGCCTTATTCTCCGGCAACGGCTACGAACAGGGCAACGACCTGCTCGTGCAGCCCGACGGCAAAATCGTCATCGCCGGGCGCAACAGCAATAGCAGCAACAACGGCTTCCTAATCTGCCGCTATAAGGCCGACGGCACGTTGGACAACACCTTCGGTACCAACGGAGTCACCGTAACACCTTTCGGATCCGGCTCGAACGACGAAATCAAATCCGTCACGCTCATGGCCGACGGCAAAATCGTCGTCTGCGGCAACTCCGTTACCACTGCCCGCAAAATCGCGCTGGCCCGTTACAAGGCCGACGGCAAAATTGATAACACTTTCGGCACGAACGGCACCGTCACCACCACCATCGGCAACAGCTCCAGCGCAGAGGAAGTCCTCATCCAGCCCGACGGCAAAATCGTCATCGGCGGCTGGTCGCAAGGCTCCAACGGCCTGCGCTCGTTTGTCGTGGCCCGGTACAACAACACGGGCACCAGTGGCCTGCCTACACTGCAAGCAGCCAGCATCGGCGCGAAGGTTTTCCCGAACCCGATTGCCAACGGCACAGCCACGTTGACGTACCAACTTGCTGAAAGCCAGACGGTTGCAACTTGTTTATTGTCCGTCGAAGGTCGCCACGTCGCTTCGTTTTTCAATGAAAAACAAGCTGCTGGCGAGCAAAACCAAACCCTCGAAATCCCCGTCGGCCTGCCCGCTGGGCTGTATTTCCTGCAAATCACAACCGAAAAAGGCGTGGCAACCATGCCCATCGAAATCCAGTAATTCACCATCTGCTCAAAACAAAAAAGGGCGGCGCAGTCAACTGCGTCGCCCTTCCTGTTTTTTGAATCGAGTGGCCTCAATCTTTCAAGCTGCCATCCACAAGGCCAGCCCCGCACCCAGCCCGATAGCCAGCAACTTTTCCCACGCGATTTGGTGGTGCGCGTTCGAGTCGGCCTCGAACAAAATTGTCGTGGCGATGTGCAAAAACAGGCCGATGACCAGAGCGGTTGCCACCACCGAAGCGGCCGGGCTGAACGCCATTTGCGAAGCGAACAACGCGCCCAGCGGCTCCAGCCTGAATGCGATGTCGAGGCCCGGCAGTGGCTGGGCGATCATCATCTCCGGTGGTGATCCGGCGCCGACACGCACGAAGATCGAGATCGTGACGATTGCCAGCGCGATGCACGCGACCAGTGTCAGCGTCTCGCGCACATCGGGCATGCGGCCGACGGCATAGGTCACCAGCGCCGAGAACAGCGGCACGCCGATGGCGGAGAGGATCAGCAGCTCGCCCGGGTTCATGGCGCCGCCCCCAGCACCGCCGCGGCGCCAGCCTCCGCCAGCGACATCGGAAGCGAGGCG
>JBKBIC010000213.1:3460-7964 GCA_046299435.1 Saprospiraceae bacterium | reverse complement strand
CGGCCTCGAAACCGGGCAATTTCCGGTGATGGTACATATCCACGACGGTGCCGTCTTTCCAAATCACCACGCCCGGATTGGAGCGGATGATGGTTTTCAACAGCTTGTCGTCGGCTTTGTAAAACGGGTACGCGGCCTGCACGTCGTGGCGGAAATCAGGCACGGCCTCCGCATCGGCATAGGTCGTGATGGCGTACACTTTCCAGCCTGCTTTTTCGGCGGCCTCGGCGAAGGGGTTGATTTTTTCGCGCCAGATTTTTTCCCATTCGGGGTCGGGCGTGAAGGTCACGCGCTGCAAAGTTTTTGGTTCGACGCTCGCCACGCGGCGTTGCAAACTGATTGAATCCTTCGTCACCTGCACCGTGTCCACCGCCCAAGTCGTGTCTTGCACGACATAAGTTTCAGTCTTTTTTTCGCCCTCAAAGTGGTAGGCGACAATCATCAGGGAGTAGCCTTCTTCGTTCAAAATATCCTCCGTGACCTCGCCCGACGGCCCTTCGACCGCGAAATCGCTCACTTTTGTTTCTTTCACGGGCACTTTGTCGCCGATTTCTTTCCGCAGCTGCCAGCCCGCCGATTCAGGGTATTGCTTGAAAATCGCCGCTGTGTCGGTCATCTCGACGGTGACGGTTTGCTGGCCATTCGGGTTGAACAGTTCGTAGCCGCGCACTTGCACGATGTACGGCTCGGTCTTGATTTGTTCTTTCACCTTCCAGCCGTCGGTTTTCGCGTACTGTTTGTAATAAGTGATTTTGCCGGGTTCAGGCTCGTTGAAGGTGACGATTTGGCCTGTTTTTTCATTTTCCAAAATCCAGCCCGTGATTTCCACATTGCCGCGAGCCTCTTCCTCGATGGCCTTTTTCTCCCGGACGTTGGTGCCGATGGCAAACGGGCGGAAGTCCACGACGGGCAAATCCCAGTAGGTGTTGCGATAGCAAAACAGCAGCGAGACCGCCGTCGTGCCCAGCACCAGACCGCTGCGCCAGCGGTCGCTGAAAAGTTGGTGCATGAATTTGGAGCGCAGCAAAAACAGCACGGCGGGCACCATCAAACCGAGGTCTTTGAAAAACGAGATGCGCGGGTCGAGTTTGATGAAATCGCCGAAGCAGCCGCAGTCGGTCACGCGCATCTGGGTCTTGATGTACGGCCCCCATTTGGCGAAATCGAAGAAATTGGCCTCCGTCGGCACATAGCCCGTCAGGTAGGTGAAGCCCGTCAAAACGGTGAAAAACACCACAATCAGGAAAAAAAGCCACGCCGTCAGCTTGCGCGAATGGCCGAGCATGAGCATCACGCCGAGCACGATTTCGAGCACGACCATAAAAATGGAAAACCCGATGCTGTACTTGGAAAGCAACGGGAACAGGGGCGCAAGGCCACTGAAAAAGTTGGTCAGCCCCGCGAACGTGCTCTCGAATTGCACGAAATAATCCTCCATTTTATACGCCGTGCCGATGGGGTCAACGGCCTTGACCAAGCCCGAAAACACGAACCAAACGCCGCAGAAATGTTGGAGGAACGACCAAAAAACGTGCTCCGTTTTCCGCGCCATGTAGGTGAAGATGGTCAGCACCACGCCCGTCGCGGCGAACAACATGAGAAGGGTGGATAGTGAAGTCATTGTTCAATGAGTGATTGAGCGATTGAGTAAATGAGTGATTGGGAATTGGGGAGGCAGAAACTGGAAATTAGAAATTGAGGGAATTTTCAATTTCTCATTTCCAATTCCCTGTTTCAATGCCTTTCCTCTTCCAGCCGGATGAGCACGAACACCGCGTAATTGATGATGTCGCGGTAGTTGGCTTCCAAGCCTTCGGAGACGAGCGTTTGGCCCGCGTTGTCTTCTATCTGCTTGATTCTCAGGAGTTTCATCAAGATGAGGTCGGTCATGCTCTCGATGCGCATGAGCCGCCAAGCCTCGCCGTAGTCGTGGTTTTTGGCTTGCAGGAGGCGCAGGTTTTCGGCGATGTGCTGGTCGTAAAGTTCGCGCACCTGCTCGGTTTCGAGGGTCAGTGGAGCATCGGGCGCGAGGGCGAGTTGGATGAGCGCGAGCACACTGTAATTGACCAGACCGACGAACTCGGATTCCACGCTGTCGGCCACGCGCTGCTCGCCCTTTTCTTGGATGCTGCGGATGCGCAAAGCCTTTATATATAGTTGGTCGGTGATGCTCGCCGGGCGCAGGATGCGCCAAGCCGTGCCGTAGTCTGCCGTTTTTTTCAAAAACAACTCGCGGCAATGGGCAATGACCGCGTTGAATTGTGCCAGCGTTTTCTCCATGTAGGTTTCAAAAAAGTGCTGGCAAAGGTAAAAAAGTTGCTCGCCGCCCTGCCCTCGTTCGAGAAATGTTAACGCCGGAGGGGTTTTTAAAAATTTAAAAACAAAAAGTTTTTTGTGTTTGAAAACGCAGACTACTTTTGACACAGAAAAACACCTCGTGATTTGTCAACAATCACGCATTCATTCATTCACATATCCGCTCAATGAAACGAGTCACTGGCCTCGGCGGCATATTCATCAAATGCCGCGACAAAGACAAAACCCAAGAATGGTACCAACGCCACCTCGGCATAGACATGAACAGCTGGGGGGCCGTGCTCAACTGGCAGGACGAGCCGCACGAAAAACCCTACTCCCTTTTCAGCCTGTTCAAGCGCAGCTCGGAGTATTTCGCGCCGTCCGACGCACAGTTTATGATAAATTTTCGTGTGGAAGACCTTGACGCACTCGTGGCAAAACTCAGAGAAGAGGGCGTGGAGTTCGCGGGCGACCCGATTGAGGAGGAATTCGGGAAGTTCGCATGGGTCATGGATCCAGAGGGCAACAAGATTGAACTTTGGGAACAATCCAGATGAATGATGAACGATGAGTGATGAGTTATGAACCAACTAAATTCATCACTCATCATTCATCACTCGGTTTTAATGTTGTTTCGGGCGCGGGCGTTTGCCGCCGGGCCGGAAGCCGCCGCGCCCCATCATCATAAATGCGTTGGCGGGGTTATTGGCGGCCTGCAATTGCTTCAATTGTTTTTCAAACTCTTTCACCTGTTCGGTCACCATTTTTTCGGTGATGTTCAGTTTTTTGATTTCGTTCAGGTGGTTCTGGGCGAGGTTGCGCTGGTTGCGGTTGGCGCAGATGCCGGCGAGTTGGAGCAGCGCGATGCCTTTTTCATTGTCCGAGGAGAAGCCTGTGGCGAGGGCTTTGTTTGTCCAGTTTTCGGCGGTCGCAAAGTCCTTGCGCTGCATGGCGATGGTGCTTTTCGCCATATAAAACTGGCTGCGAATCATGAACATCAAAATACGCGGGAAAAAAGTGAGGTCGAGGCGTTTTTCGGCTCCGGCGATGTCCATTTGCTGAATCAACTGGAAAGCGGACATGACCGTGCCGAACATCAAGTAGCCCGCCAACATGACGATGCCCACGAGCAAAAACGGAAATCCGTACCAAAAACCCCATGCCGCCCAAAGCCCGATGCCCAGCAAAAAGCCAGCGGCAATCAGCGCGAAACGCAGATAAATATTGATTGTGAACATGAAAAAGTTGAAGTGTTGAAATTGAGTTGAATCGTTGAAAGACGGTGGCTCAAAAGCCCATAAAAACACGCCCGATGATGTCGCAGCACTCGTCCAATTGCTCTTCGGTCATCACCAATGGCGGCGCGAAACGGATGATGTTGCCGTGCGTCGGTTTTGCCAAAAGCCCGGCTTCGGCCATTGCGAGGCAGATGTTCCAAGCCGTTTCGCTGTCTTCGGAGTCGTTGATAACCAATGCGTTGAGCAATCCGCGACCGCGCACGAGCGTAATCAAATCGGGGCGTTTGGCCTGCAAATCCGACATCCGGCGGCGGAAGATTTTGCCGAGGTACTCGGCGTTTTCGGCCAAGTTTTCGTCGGCCACGACTTTCAGGGCTTCCATCGCCACCGCGCAAGCCAGCGGGTTTCCGCCAAATGTGGAGCCGTGCTCACCGGGCTTGATGGTCAGCATGACTTCATCGCGGCCAAGCACCACGCTCACGGGCAACACGCCACCGGAGAGGGCCTTGCCCAAAATCAGGACATCAGGTTTGATGCCGAAATGGTCGCAGCAGAGCAGTTTGCCTGTGCGGGCGATGCCCGTTTGCACCTCGTCGGCGATGAAAAGCACATTGTTTTGCTGGCAAAGTTCAAAGGCTTTGGGCAGATAATCGTCGGCAGGGACGTACACGCCCGCCTCGCCCTGAATCGGTTCGACCACAAAACCGGCCACCGTCGGGTCGGCGAGTGCCTTTTCGAGCGCGGGCAAGTCATTGTACGGCACGATGACGTAGCCCGGCATATATGGCCCGAAGCCCCGGCGGCTGCTGGGGTCGGTCGAAGCGGAGATGATGCCCATCGTGCGCCCATGAAAATTGCCCTCCACGAACACGATTTTGGCTTCGTTTTCGGGCACACCTTTCACTTTGTATGCCCATTTGCGGGTCAGTTTGATGGCGGTTTCGACGGCTTCCACGCCTGTGTTCATC
>JBKBIC010000213.1:0-3450 GCA_046299435.1 Saprospiraceae bacterium | reverse complement strand
GCAGGATACGGTCGTAACCGAAGTATTCGCACATGAATTCGGCGTACTGTCCCAGCAGGTTGTTGTAAAATGCACGGCTGGTCAGCGTCAGTTTTTGCGCCTGCTCGACAAGTGCAGCAATGATGCGCGGGTGGCAATGTCCCTGATTGACAGCACTATAAGCCGAGAGAAAATCATAATATCGCTTTCCCTCCACATCCCAGACGTACACACCCTCGCCGCGTTCGAGCACCACCGGGAGCGGATGGTAGTTGTGGGCATTGTATTGGTCTTCCAATTGCATCAAATCGGCGGAAGAAAGCATCGTCAAAGTCTCCATTTTGATAGCCTATTGTTTGGTTTGAAAATTTGGCCGGGCGGGCTTTGCCCAAAGCGGCGGCGAAATTACGATTTGCCCGCCGAACCTTACAATTTGGAACATCGCCGTTCAAAAAGTGCCAAATCGTGCGGCACATAATTTTCCAATCGCAATGTGTTTGTGCGTAAACTTGCGGACGTTCGCCGACCAAATTGATGGATAACGACTTTCGACCATGCCCAACCCCCTGATTTTCGGTACAATATTTGACAAACAGGCCAAAAAACTGAACGCCATGCGCTGGTTTGTGTGTCTGATTTTCATGTTCGGCAGCCTCGTCGCTGCCAACGGGCAAAACCCTGCCCTGCTCGATTCCGTCGAAAGCCGCCTCCGTCTGCTGACCGAACTGACCCGTTCCGAAAACTTTGAACGTGCCCAAGTCGAGGCCGAGGATTTCCGCTGGTTCATCCGCCGCGAACGCCTAATTATCCCCGCCAAAGCCATCAGTGCGGTGTCGAATGTTTACCGCGAAAACAAGGACGAAAAATCGGCCCTCAAATTCCTCGAAGAAGCCGAACTATCTGCCCGCCGCGAACGCGACATTGAGCGAAAAGCCGCCCTACTCCGCACCATTATCAAGGAGTACGAACATTGGGAAATCCCCGAAAAAGCCCTTGACCTTCAACGCCAACTTGCCATCGCGCAAGACAGCCTTGCCAGCCGAAAAGTCACTGCCGAGATGCTGCGCTGGCGCAAACAACTCGACTCGCTCCAAGCCCTCCGCCAAACCGAGCTCTCCTCCCGAAGCAACCTTTTTGAACTCGACCGCGACCGTGCCTACACACTGGGCGGCGTGGTGGTTTTGGTGCTGCTGGCTTTGCTCGCCGCCAATTTCATCTCAGCCGAACGCTGGCGCAAACGGCTGGAATACAAGGAGTTGGAACTCGATTTGCTCCGTTCCACGAAGCCCCGCAATGACCAACCCTTGCCTCCGCCGACGCATGATTTCCATGCCCCAGTTGTCGCCGAACAAGCCGCTCCACGCCCGACCGTCCATCGGATGTACGCCAATTTGGAGCACGACGGCGAGCCGGCGAAAACCGCCCTCATCATCGAGCCGAACCGCCAAATCGTACTTTACCTCAAATCGCTTTTGTCCGATGATTTCGAGGTCGAGACGGCGCAGACCGCCAACGAAGGCATCCAGTTGGCGGGCGAAATCCTGCCTGACCTCATCGTCTGCGACGCGGTGTTGAACGGCAAAACAGGCATCGAAACCGTCCGGCAAATCAAGTTTTCGGAGCGCACAAACCACATCCCGGTCATCCTCCTCACCGAAAAAAGCGGCAACGAGGGCCGCCTCGATGCCCTGCGGGCCGGCGCAGAAACTTGGTTCACCCGACCGCTGCTCGACGTAGAAATGGAAACCCAAGTCAAAAGCCTGCTCAACGCCCGTAAAGTCAAGCAAGAACAATTTGCACGCGCCTTGCACCTGTATTTCACAGAAAACAGGCTCGAACTCGACAGTTCTTTCCTAACCAACACGCTTCACCTCGTGGAGCAACGCCTGCCCGACCCAGACTTCACGCCCGACGAACTGGCCCGCAAATCGCAACTCAGCAACACGCTTTTCCACAAAAAACTGCGCGTCCTCACGGGCAAAGACCCCGCCCAGCTCATCCGCGAAATGCGCCTCGAAAAAGCCAAAATGCTCGTGGAAAAACGCGCCGCGCCCGTGCAAACCATCGCCGAGCTCGTCGGCTTCACCAATGCCGGCACGTTCAGCCTCGCTTTTAAAGAGTATTTCGGCGAGAACACCATGCTGCTGCAACAAAACCGGAGCCTGAATTGACGTAGGTCGGTCTTGAACAAACTGGACTGAACATCAGGAAAAAAGGCAGAAAAAACAGGCCGCTGCCCTACTTTCGCCCCGCTTTTGGCTCGTTAACCACCTGTTTGTAAACTCCACCGGGCCAACGCCGTTTTTTCGCCGTCAACAATCCACCGTTAACAGTCCAACCGACAATTTCAGAAAATGAACAAAACAATTCTGAGCATCCTCGCCATCGCCCTGTTTGCCTTCTCCGCAAACGCCCAAGACGACGGCGCAAAACTTGCCAAGAGCGCAGGCAAGGCCCTCACCAGCTACAACATAGACCCCAACGGCAACGCCGACAAACTTGTCGAAGCCAAAGACAAAATTGACCGTGCCATGCAAACGCCTGAGGCACAGGCACTTGTCTCTGCTTGGCAAACGAAGGGCGAGATTTACGCCACCATGCTTAGCAAAGAAATGGTGAAAGCCCAGCTCGACCCCAACTACAAAATAGTCGGCGACAACGACGCGCTCGTCGCGTTCGAGGCATTCAAAAAAGCCCACGAGCTTGCCGCTAAAAAATACGAAAAACAAGATGCCCTCAAAGGCATCACCGAAAACAATCTGCAAACCGCCCTGCTCAACATCGGCGGGCAGAAGTACGAAGCACAGGATTTTTACAGGGCTTTCCTCTCCTTCCGCGCCGCGCTCGAAAGCCACAAATTGCTGCACGACGCGGGCGAAAAAAGCTTCTTCGACGACCAAGCGCAGTACGACAACTATGTCTATTACGCTGGTTTTTGCGCCAGCAAAGCAGGCAAATGCGCCGAAGCCTACCCGATGATCGAGTCGTTTTTTGCTACCGGCCGCGCCAAAGCCGATGTGTACGACCTCATGTTCCAGTGCAAAACCGCAGCAGGCGACGAGGCTGGCGCGGAGGCAATCTTGGCCGAAGGCCGCAAAAAATTCCCCGACGATGCCGCCCTGCTGTTCTCTGAAATCAACATTTACCTCAAAAAAGGCAAACTGGGTGAACTCACGGGCCGCCTCGAACAGGCCATCGCCAAAGAACCCAACAACGTCAGTTTGTACGTCACGCTCGGCAGCATCTACGACAACCTTTACCAAAAAAGTTTGGAAGACAAAAACGAGGCCGATGCCAACAAATACTTCGACTTGGCGAAGCAAACCTACACCGACGCACTTGCCAAAGACCCGAAAAACGTGGACGCTACTTATGCGATGGGCGCATTGTACTACAACAAGGCCGCCATCCGCACCAAAGAAATGAACGCCATGCCAGAGGATTACTCCGCAGCGGGCATCAAAAAATACG
>JBKBIC010000212.1:0-8140 GCA_046299435.1 Saprospiraceae bacterium | reverse complement strand
CCCGAGCCCCGGCCCCCGCGCCGGGCGCCCCCCGCCCGCCGGGCACCCGGCGAAGATGTGAGATAATTTTCCTCGCCGTCTCGCCGTCTCGCCCCTCTCACCGTCTCACCGTCTCACCGTCTCGCCGTCTCGCCCCTCTCACCGTCTCACCGTCTCACACTCTCGCCGTCTCGCCGTCTCGCCCCTCTCACCGTCTCGCCGTCTCGCCCCTCTCACCGTCTCACCGTCTCACACTCTCACCGTCTAAAAATTGTACACGACTTCTTTGTCGCGGATTTCGATGTCGTTGTTCACGGCCAAGTAGGTGACGACTTTGTCGGCCACGATGGGCGGCATTTGGTGGTTGAGCAGGGAAATGTATTGTTTCAGTGTGGCGACTTCGGCGGGGCGGTTGCCGGAGCGGACGAGCCGCTCGACGACTTCGGTGGCGGTGTTGCGCACGGTGGTCTCTTCGCTTGGGGCGGCATCGGCGGGTGTGAACCGAACGTGGCTCGGGTCGCCGTTTTCCCCGTTGGTGGCCGTCGTGGGCGCGAGGATGGGTTTCGGTGTGGGTTTGGGCGGGGCAGCGGCGTTTTTCCCGAAAGGCAGATCCTCGTGGGTGCGCGAGGCCCGGACGCGGAGGCAGCGACGGTCGCGGTCGAGGATGAATTGCACGAGCGGGTCGAGTGTCGCGTCGTCGGAAAGGATGGCAAACTCGATATCGGTCGGCAGTTTTTGGTGCAGGCGGCCCATCAGGAAGGCCAGCCGCAGCGACAGGTTGGAGTTGTCGGGTTCGGAGGATGGTATCCATTTCACGCCTTTGCCGAGGCGCTGCAGCCGCCGCACGAGCGTGAACGGGATGCTCGTGACGGTATCCGGGATGAGGATGAACATTCGGTCGCAGACTTTTTCGAGATGCTCGAAATCGAGGGTTTCGATTTCGGCGTAAGCGGCAAAAAGGTAGCGGCGGGTGCGTTGCATGAAACAGGGTGATGAACGATGAATATCAAGTGTTGGGTTTTTCAATGGATTGGTTTTCAGCAGGTTGGGCAGTGTTTGCCTCCGTCGTGAGGCTGGCCTCCGGCTTCAAAGGTAACAGGGCCTTGCGGCTGCGTGGTAAAGCGTAAACACAATTTAGAAAGCGGTGATGAATGGACAAGGGACGGCGGTTTATGGGCGGGATTTGCGCTTTTGGCAGGTGCAGGCGAACGCCTCGGCCTCGTGGAAACAGCGCAGTGCGTGCCGGGCCTCGCTGCCCGCCAGCATCAAAAGCCCGACGGCAAAAAAGCCGAAGTAGATGCGTTGCGCTGCCGTCAGCCAATCCGAGAAAAACGGGCGCACCACGAAAATCTCGACCGCGATGCCCGCCGCCGAGAGCAGGATGAAGAGCAGTGAAACGGCGCGGGCGCGGGGCATCCACGCGGGTCGCTGCCGCAGGAGGCAGGCCCGGAGAAAGCGGACGCGCAACCTGTCCCAAGGGTCAATCTTGACCAGTTCGCGGAGGATGTGCTCGGCGCGGGGGTAGTCTTCGAGGTTGAAGAGGGAGGCGGCTTTTTTGAAGAGCAGCTTGGCATAAATGTCCTCGCCGCCCCACGTTTCGATGTTTTGCATGATGACGGTTTCGAGCAGATGGTCGGCCATGACAATGTGCTTGCCGTGCTCGCCTGTCTCGAAAAGGGCGTTGGCGTAAGTCACCGTGCAGTCGAAATATTCCTCGAAATCGAGCGAGCGGATGTCGTCCTCGAAACGCTCGTAGTAGCGCACCACGCCGTAGTAGTCCGCGCCTTCGATGGCCTTGAAGTTGCGGTACAATTTGAGCCGATATGCCGGGAGGAGAGCCACTTTTGCGAAGTTGGGTGCGCGGTTTTGCCTGCGCCCTCGAAGGTACGCCCGTTTGTTTTTTGGCAAAACACATTCCAAGATTTCACCGTACTTTGACAAAACGAGGACTCAAAAATCCTCCTCCTCGCTGCTCGCGGCTGCCATTTTTGCCCGGCGGCGATTGAAGTCGGCAATGGCCATGCGGATTTGGTCGAACGAGAACTGCTGACCGAAGTGCTCGAAAACATCGGCCAGTTTGTACGGCTCTTGAAAAAGCGGCAACGCGCCGCAGATGATGTCCACTGCTTCGGGCGAAACCCACTGCCCGATGTCCAAGTTTTCGCCTTTTTCGTACATGGCCGCCAAATGCCCGACGATGGTCGGGGCACTGATGCCGCGCCGCTGGGCGATTTCCTCGACCGACAGGTTTTGCTGGAACAAATCCCAAGTGACTAATTGGGTGCTGCCCGCGACGGTCGTGCCGTCGGCCACTTTTTGCAGCACAAACTCGCGCACGGTGTTGATGAAATCGGTGCCGTAGCTTTTCAGTTTGGCCTCGCCCACGCCGCTGACGCGCAGCAAATCGGCATCGGTGAGCGGGCGTTTTTCGGCCATGTCCTGCAAAGTCGCGTCCGAAAAAATGAGGTACGGCGGCACGCCCAGTTGCTGGGACAAGGTGCGGCGCAGGGTTTTGAGCCGCTCGAACAGCTCGTCGCGGAGCTGCTGGCCGATGGGTTTCGGTCTGGATTCTTCGATTTTTTTGGCTTTTTCGGCCTCTTTTTGGGCTTTCGTCTGTGGGCGGGCAAGTGGGATTTTTTTGCCTTCAAAAAGCACGGCCCGTCCGGCGTTGGTCACTTTGAGGGTGTGGCGGTCGTCGTAGGCAATCTCGACGAGGCCGAGGTGCAGCATCTGCGAGAGCAGGAAAATCCACTCGTCGAAGCTGTATTCTTTGCCTGCCCCGTAGGTCTTGATTTCGTGAAAGTTGTTTTGGAAAATCTCCCGCCGCTGCGAGCCGCGCAGGATGTCCACGAGCATGTTCATGCCCACTTTTTCGCCTGTTCGGAGGATGGCCGAGAGGGCTTTTTGGGTGGCCACCGTGCCGTCGAACTGCTGCGGCGGATTGAGGCAAACGTCGCAGTTGCCGCAGTTGCCGGGGTATTCCTCGTTGAAATAGGCCAACACCATGCGGCGACGGCACACCGGGGCTTCGGCGCACTCGAACATCCGGTTGAGTTTGGCGAGTTTGAATTCCTTTTGCGCGTCGTCGGCCTCGCTCTCGTTTATCATGTCGCGGTACGAACTCACGTCGGCAAAACTGTAAAACAGCAGCGCGTCGGCAGGCAGCCCGTCGCGCCCGGCGCGACCGATTTCTTGGTAATAGCTCTCCACGTTGCGCGGCATATTGTAGTGTATGACCCAGCGGACGTTGCTTTTGTCAATGCCCATGCCGAACGCGATGGTCGCGCAGATGATGGGCGTTTTGTCCTGAATGAACTCCTCCTGCACCCGCGACCGCTCGCGGGGCGGCATTTGGGCGTGGTAGTGGGCGGCGCGGTAGCCGCGTGCGACGAGTTTTTCGGCCATGTCCTCGCATGATTTCCGGGAAAGGCAATAGATGATGCCCGATTGGTTTTGGTGTTTTTTCAGGAATTCAAAAATCTGCTCGATGCGTTTTTGGCCGGGCCGCACGGTCAGCGAAATGTTCGGTCGGTCGAATGAGGCGATGAACACCGCCGGGTCGCGCAGGCCGAGTTGTTCGATGATGTCTTTGCGCGTCAGTTTGTCTGCCGTTGCGGTGAGCGCGAGGGTTGGGACGTGCGGGAACTGCGCTTTCAGGAATTTCAGCTGCGTGTATTCCGGGCGGAAATCGTGGCCCCAAGCCGAGATGCAGTGTGCCTCGTCAATGGCAAACAGGCTGATTGTCAGGCGTTTGAGCAAAGGTTGAAAACCTTGCGAGACCATTTTTTCGGGGCTGACGTACAGGATTTTGATGTTGCCGGCGAGCAGTTTGTCCTCCACTTCGCGGGCTTCGCGGCTGTCTTGGCTGCTGTTCAAAAACGCCGCCGGGACTCCGTTGCCACGCAGCCCTTCCACTTGGTCTTTCATCAAAGCGATGAGCGGGCTGACGACGACGGCCGTGCCTTCGAGCGTGATGGCTGGGATTTGGTAGCAAATACTTTTGCCGCCGCCGGTGGGCATGAGTACGAGCGCGTCGCGGCGGGCATAAACGGCCTGCACGATGTCGGCCTGCATCGGGCGGAATTGGTCGTAGCCGAAGAATCGTTTGAGGGCGGCTTGTGCGTCGGCGAGGGTCATGGCGGGTTTTGCGTTTCTGTGTAGCGATTTTGGGCAAAAGTAAAACAAATTATTTTGCGGACGGCCCGCCAAAAAAATGCCCAAACCCCTGACAACCAGAGGCTTGGGCGGGCGTAAAATGTAAAATGCAAAACACGAGCGTCAATTCCGCACCATTTTGCGCGTGGCCGTCCAGTCTTCGGTCGAGACGCGGTAGCTGAACACCCCCCGTTGGGGCAGTTCGTGTGCTTGGACGAGCCACTCGTTGTGGCCGCGCTCGAAGGCTTGGGTTTTTTCCACCACCAAGCGGCCAGCCGCATCGAAAATCGAGAGCGTGACCGTGCGCGTGGCGGGCAGGTGGAAGCCAATCGTCGTCGCGCCGGTGAACGGGTTGGGCTGGTTTTGGTAGAGTTCGTAGGCGCGTGCGGACGGCACCACCGTCCCGTCGGCGCGGTTGAAGTGGAGGGTCACGGACATTTCTTCGCCGTCGGGGCCGTAGGCTTCCGTGCGGGTCGGGTTGGCGTTCAGTTTGATGGCTTCGGATAGGCTGGTGGCCGAGCGGGCACGGCCCGAAAACAGCAGCAGCGTCTGGCCGGGCGCGGTCTCGGTGCTGCGGGCATTGCCCCAGCAGAAGGTGATTTTGCCCTCGCCGATGCCGTGAAAACTCAAGTTGCCCTCGCCCAAATCCGGCAGCGCGCCGGGTGCCCAGTCGTCAAATTCGATTTTCGAGGGGTCGAATTCCAGCGTGAAGGCCAGTGCGGTGATGTCGTGGCGGTTCGCGGCTTTGACGGCAAAGGCGAATGCGTCGCCTTCGTCGTACTGTTGTTCGTCGGCAACGAGTTCAAAATCAGGCATTTCGGAGCGGTCGTCGCTGGCGTTGAGGCTGTTGGTTTGGGCGTTGCCGTTCAGGTCGCCAATTTTGACGGCCACGAATTGCGCGGCGGAATCGGCCTCCAAGTTGGCGATGCTTTTCACCTCCGGGAATGCCGTCTGGAACGGGTTGTTCGGCTGCGGGAACTGGAAGTTTTTGTCCACAAAACGCCACGAAGTGTTGTCGGGGAATTGGTCGTAGATGCCGAGGATGAGTTTCCGAAGTTCGAGCGCGTCGAAGGAGGTGATGCTGCCGTTGCGGTTCACGTCGGCGGCAATCATTTTGTACGGGGTCGGCAGCGGCTGCACGCCCAAAATGTGTTTCGAGAGCAGCGACAAATCCCAAGTGCTCACGCCGTTGAGGTCGTCGCCGTCTTTCGTGGGTTTCACGTCGTAGTTGCCGTGCATCGGCAGGTTCGGGATGACGAACGCACCCAACGAATCGGTTGCCACAGGCACTGCGTTGGCGAAGTTCGGCACCGAGACGGTCACGCCTTGCACGCGGTCGCCAGCCTCCGTTTCGATGGCCCCGGCGACGGCGGCTTTCAGCGTCGGGCCGGTTATCGGGCAAAGGCCGAGGTTGTCTTGGATGAGGACGTAGGTGAGGCATTTGCCCGTGTTGCCTTTCAGGTCGGTGACGTGCAGCTCCACGATTTGCAGGCCCTTTTCCGAGCAATCGAACGTGACCGACGGCCCCGCCGTGCCCGGTGCGCCGCCTTTTTTGATGCTGATATTCAATTGATTAGCGGGTGTGCAGTAGTCGGTGCTGCCTGCGTTGAACAGGTCGGCACCGAGCATGACCATCACGCCGCCCGCCATTTGGGTGACGCTGGCCGAAAGCCCGTTGTGGCAAACGGCGGTCGGCGGTACGTTGTCGGTCACGGTGATGCGCGTGGTTTTTTGGGTCACGTTGCCGCAACCGTCGGCGGCCCGAAACGTGACCAAGTGCGTGCCGAGCGGATAATTGCCACTGGCATTCGCGCCGGGCGCGGTGGCGTAGCTCGAATTGTGCGTGATGCTCAGCGCGGTGCTGCAATCGGTCGCCGTCGCGTCGGGCAAAACCGCCGCGCCTTTCAAGCAATCGGAGCCGACGCTCACGGTGATGTCGTTCGGCACGGTCAGGGTCGGGGCCAAGCCGTCCATGACTTGCAGGACTTGGGTGTACGACCAGCGGCCACCGGCGTTCGGGAAATTCGGGTCGTAATTGCACCAATCCACGACCGTCCATTTTCGCATGATTTTGTTGCAGGCCGGGCCGCCGACGTTGAAAATCTGGTCGGTGTGGCTCACGGCAATCATCGCGCAGCCGGGGTCGTCAATGACGGGTTCGCGGAACGGCACGGGGATTTGGTCAATGGCCAACGACGCGCCGCAGTCCGTCGTCTGGTAGTTCAGCGGCCAAGTGATGTTGGCTTCCGTGAACGGGTTCGTGTTGGTCACGGTGACGATTTGCGTGAATTTCGTGCGGTTGCCATGCACGTCGGTGGCTGTCCAGACGCGCCGCACTTGGCCTTCGCCGCAGCTGTTCACGTCGTCCACGATGTCCAGCGAGATGTCGCCCACGCCACAGTTGTCCACAAAAACAGGCGTGTTGGAGCCGCCGACGGTCGGGTTCAGGTAATCGTATTGGCAATCTACCGTGATATTTGGCGGCGCGAACGTGACCACTGGGCCGAGTTTGTCCTGCACGGACACAGCCACCATGCCCACGTTGCAGTTGGCGGGGTTGGCCGCTTCGCAAACTTTCACGCGCACCATGACCTGCGTGCCCACCATTGAGCAGTCGAACGTGACCGTCGGCGTGAAATTCACCCCATCGAGGCTGGCCGTGAAATTCAAATTGGAAAGCGAGGCACAGTTGTCGAACGAACCGTTGTTGAACTGTGCCGCCGACATCGTGACCGACGGGGCAGAGAGGGCCATGACGAAGTTTCCGACCAGTTTCACGGTCGGGTCTTGGGTGTCTTCGACCTCCATTTTTGTCGTGCAAGTCCGCACATGGCTGCAATCGAACACGCGGTAGGTCAGCGTGTAATCGCCCGGCGGCACGTTGTTGTACGGCCCGAAACCGCTGCCGAATTGCCACGACACGGCCACCGAATCCATCGGCGAGACGATGGGCTGCGGCAGCGAATTGATGGTCGCCACGCATTGGTCAATGTTCGTGCTGACGGTCGAGTTGGGCGGGCAGGTAATCGTCGGCGGAATCCTGTCTTTCACGACGATGTACTGCGTGTCGCGGCGGCTTGTGGGTGGTGCCTGCGGGCAAAGGTTCACAGTCAGCCACTCGCGCAGGATGGTGTATTCCACCAGATTCCCTTTTTGCAGGCAAATGGCAATGGTGTCGCGGTCGGAGTAGTTCGTCGCAATGTCGCAAGCAGCTTGGTCAACGGGCCTGCCCGCAATGGTCGGCTGGCCGGTCAGCGAAGGATTGGCGACCACGCCGACGGCGATGGTGTCGCGTTTTTTCGGCGGCACCACGTCGGCCAAAGTCGGGCGGCGCAGCGTGATGGTTTGGGTGCAGGTGCTGCTGTTGTTGGCCCCGTCGCGGGCCGTCCAAGTGCGGACGATTTTTTGTGTGAAATTGTCCGCGCAGGCCCCGTCCACCGGCGCGGCATTGACAGGCGGCGAAAAAATCACGCCGCCGCAGTTGTCCGTCACAGACGGGAAAGGCAGTGCGGCGAGGTTCGCGTTGCAAGCCACCGTCAAATCCGGGCAGACCAGCGCGGGCGGCAGCGAATCGAACACGCGCACCACGCCCGAACAGCTGTTCGTCGTGGCCGGATGATAGACCGTCGCCACGAGCGTTTGGCCGATGTGCTGAGCCGTGACGGTTGAGTTCGGGATGGTGTCGCCCGCTGCGTTGACGAGGTACAAAATGTACGGCCCGGCGCAGGGCGGTGTGCTGGTCAGGATGTCGGTCGGCATCAGTTGCACCGAGCAATCGGCATCGAGCAGGACGTTTTGGCTGGCATCGCAAGGCATGGCGCATTGCGCGGCAGCGCGGAGTTGGAGGGCAAGCAGGAAAAGAACTAAAATGCTGGTTTTGAGGAGTTTGGGCAGCATTTCCGGCATGGCGGTGGAGTGGCCGCGCATCCGGTCGGTTGCGTGATTTCTCATCGGTTGAACGATTGAAACGTGGAAGAAAAATGTGAATACGAACCCCACCCCGACC
>JBKBIC010000211.1:0-8153 GCA_046299435.1 Saprospiraceae bacterium | reverse complement strand
CAATCGTTCGTTGGGCTTCATGTACAACCCGAAAAAGCACGACCCCGCGCCGCTCGAAAAAGGCTGGAACGGCCACTGCCTGTACTTTCAGTCGGCCTTCTTTTTCTGAGCATCTCCGCCGAACGAGGTCGAGCAAAAACGCCCCGTCTGCCATTGGCAAACGGGGCGTTTTCATTGAAAATCAGTGCGTTGCGTCATGCGCTCACTTCGGAGGCGAACACTGCGGCCAGGTATTCGCGGTTCATGCGGGCGATGTTCGAGACTGAGATTTCCTTCGGGCACTCGGCCTCGCAGGCCGTGACGTTGGAGCATTTGCCGAAGCCTTCCGCGTCCATCTGCGCGACCATCGCCTGCACGCGGCGTTTGCGCTCGACCTGCCCTTGTGGCAGCAGGGCGAGATGCGAGATTTTGGCGGAGGTGAACAGCATGGCCGAGGCGTTCGGGCAAGCAGCGACGCAGGCTCCGCAACCGATACAAGCCGCCGCGTCGAAGGCATGGCTGGCCTGCTCTTTTTCGATGGGGATGGCGTTCGCGTCCTGTGCTTGGCCGGTGTTGACGCTGACGTAGCCGCCCGATTGGATGATGCGGTCGAACGACGAGCGGTCAACGACCAAGTCTTTGATGACCGGGAACGCCTTGGCCCGGAACGGCTCGATGACGATGGTGTCGCCGTCCTTGTAGTGCCGCATGTGGACTTGGCAAGTGGTCGTGCCCTTCCACGGGCCGTGCGGGCGACCGTCAATGACGAGCGAGCAGGTGCCGCAGATGCCTTCGCGGCAGTCGTGCTCGAAAGCCACCGGCTCCTCGCGGCGGGCGACGAGTTGCTCGTTCAGCACATCGAGCATTTCCAAAAACGACATGTGCGCGTTGACGTTCGGCACTTCGTAGGTGACGAATTCGCCTTTGTATTTGCCTCCTTGGCGCCAGATTTTGAGCGTCAATTTCATCGTATCAATTGTGATTGAGTGAATGAGCGATTGTGTGTTTTTCGGATTATTTGATTTTCATAACTTCATAAATAGAAGAGCAATCGTCCAAAAGAAGATTCCCGTTGTAGGGAGATGGGGCTGAGGGGTTGTAGTTCGCTTTCAGGATAAAGTATTTATAGTTGTTCTTCTTTGGTGAAAACCTGAACGTGTATTCTTTCCAATTTGTGTGGCTTATTGGGCCTGTTTCGGCCAGTAATTCAGACTTGCTACATGATTTATTCCCGCCATAGATTTGAAAAACAACTGGCGTTCCATAGTTTACTTCCTTTCCCGTTATTCTTGAAAAAGATATGTACCGCGATGATTTAGCCAAAGTGATACTGAACTCGTAGACTTTTTCTAATTCCAGCGGGGTCGTGAGCAATTGAGAAATAGTCTCTTGGGTACTATTGTCTCGAACCACCATGCCCAAATAAGTGTCGCCGTCAATTGCCTGTTGGTCGGTCGAGAAATAACCGGGCTGCACATCAGGCGGAGTTTCGCCGGGTTCTCCACAATCTATCCAGCCTGTTGGTGCAGTACAGCACTTTGTATCATCCTCAAAAGATGGATTATCAAGTGGCAATTCCGCTATTCGCATCCAACGGACGGTTGAAGAGTCAGAGGTTTGATTTACTCGAACCGTATCCTGCCCGAACATTTCCGGGCAAAAACAAAGACAAACGAGGCAGAGGTTAAGGATAGATTTCATGGTTTATGGTATTGACTTCGAATTATTTATACGACCGCTGTGCCACCTTCACCACCTCATATTTCAGGTCTTCTTTGTGCAGTTCCTGTGCTGTGCCTTCGCCTTTCCACTCCCATGCGGCGACGTATTTGAAATTTTCGTCGTCGCGTTGGGCTTCGCCGTCCTCGGTTTGATATTCCTCGCGGAAGTGGCCGCCGCAGCTTTCGTTGCGGTGGAGGGCATCGCGGCACATCAGTTCGCCAAGTTCCATGAAATCGGCCACGCGCCATGCTTTTTCGAGTTCTGGGTTGTATTCGTCGGTGCGGCCCGGCACGAACACATCACGCCAAAATTCCGCGCGAAGTGCCTGAATTTCCGAAATAGCCTCGGTCAGGCCCTTGGCGTTGCGGGCCATGCCGCATTTGTCCCACATGATTTTGCCGAGTCGGCGGTGGAAACTTTCCACGCTTTGTTTGCCGCCGATGCTTGTCAGTTGGTTGATGCGGTCGCGGGTGGCTTTTTCGGCTTCATCAAATTCGGGCGTGTTCGTCGAGATGGCTCCCGTGCGTATTTCCTTCGAGAGATATGAGCCGATGGTGTACGGCAGCACAAAATAGCCATCGGCCAAGCCCTGCATGAGCGCGGACGCACCGAGGCGGTTCGCGCCGTGGTCGCTGAAATTGGCTTCGCCGCAAGCGTACAGGCCCGGCACGGTGGTCATCAATTCGTAGTCCACCCACAGGCCGCCCATCGTGTAGTGGACGGCGGGGTAAATCCGCATCGGCACTTCGTAAGGGTTTTCGCCCGTGATTTTTTCGTACATCTCGAACAGGTTGCCATACGCGGCCTCCACCGCCGGGCGGCCCTTGCGTTTGATAGCGTCCGCGAAGTCAAGGTAAACGGCCAGCCCGCTCGCGCCTACACCTTTGCCTGCATCGCACTCGATTTTGGCGGCGCGGCTGGCGATGTCGCGCGGGACGAGGTTGCCGAAGGCCGGGTAACGGCGTTCCAGATAGTAGTCGCGGGCTTCTTCCGGGATTTGTGAGGGGTGTTTCAGGCGGTCGGCTGGGTCTTTCGGTACCCAACAGCGACCGTCGTTCCGCAGCGATTCGGACATCAAGGTCAGTTTCGACTGGTAATCGCCCGAAACCGGGATGCACGTCGGGTGGATTTGCGTGTAGCAGGGGTTCCCGAAAAACGCGCCGCGCCGGTGCGCCCGCCAAGCAGCGGTCACGTTGCACATCATGGCGTTGGTCGAGAGGTAAAACACGTTGCCGTAGCCGCCCGTGCAAAGCACGACCGCGTGGGCACTGTGCCGTTCGAGTTCGCCGGTCAACAGGTTGCGGGCGATGATGCCCCGGCATTGGCCGCCGATGTTGACCACATCGAGCATCTCGTGTCGGTTGTACAGTTTCACGGTGCCTGCGGCCACTTGGCGGCTCAAAGCCTGATACGCGCCAATCAAAAGCTGTTGACCCGTTTGGCCGCGTGCGTAAAACGTGCGCGAAACCTGCGTCCCGCCAAACGAGCGGTTGTCCAACAGGCCGCCGTACTCGCGGGCGAACGGCACGCCTTGCGCCACGCACTGGTCAATGATGTCCACCGAAACCTCGGCCAAGCGGTGTACGTTGGCTTCGCGGGCGCGGTAGTCGCCGCCTTTGATGGTGTCGTAAAACAAGCGGAACACCGAGTCGCCGTCGTTGCGGTAGTTTTTCGCGGCGTTGATGCCGCCTTGCGCCGCAATCGAGTGTGCGCGGCGCGGGCTGTCGTGGAACGTGAAACATTTCACGTTGTAGCCCAGCTCGCCGAGCGAAGCGGCAGCAGCCGCGCCCGCCAAACCTGAACCGACGATGATGACATCAATGCGGCGTTTGTTGTTCGGCGCAACCAGCGCGACGTGGCCTTTATAGTCAGTCCATTTTTCCGACATTGAACCCGCCGGAATTTTTGAATCGAGTTTCGCGGACATATTTTTTCAGAATTTGAAAATGCGAGGATTGTTAAAAACTTAGCTGCCCGTTGCCCACAGATAAATCTGTGGGCTGTAAAAAGAAAATTCTGCGAATTTTTTACGCCCAGCCCACAGATTTATCTGTGGGCAACGGGCAGCTAAGTTTTTACGAGAATTGAATGGCAAAAGGGTTTTGTCAACTTTTCAAAAGCGGCAGATATCAATTTGGAAACAGAAACATCACAATCGGGATAATGGCAAAGCCCACCGGAACGCCGATTGCATAGACATAGCCCACAGTTTTGATAATCGGTGTCCATTTGCGGTGGTCAAGCCCAAGCGTCTGGAACGACGACCAGAAGCCATGCCACAAGTGGAAGCCCACGACGACCATGCACACGACGTAAAACACGACGTAGCCCACGTTCGCAAACGCCTCTTTCACAGGCAAATAGAGGTTTTGCACGGGATGGTCGTAAGCCGCCACGTCCACGGCGGGCAGCACGCCCATTTTCATTTGCAGCCAGAACTGCCACAGGTGCAGCAACAGGAAAATGAAAATCACGATGCCCAGCCATGCCATGTTGCGCGACGGACGCTCGCTGGGACGGCTGTGCGCGACAGCATAGCGCACCGCACCCCGCGCCGCACGGTTTTTCTGCCAGAGCGAAAGCCCCTGAAAAGTGTGCAGCAAAATGAAAGCGTACAGCGAATAAGATATGACTTTGATGAGCGGGTTGTGCGTCATGAAAAAGGCGTAGGTGTTGAACGCCTCGCCGCCGTCGTCTTTCAGCAGCTGTAAATTGCCGATGAGGTGAACGACCAAAAAAAGCATGAGGAATAGCCCCGTACCGGCCATGACGAATTTTTGGCCGAGGGACGAAGAGAGGAATTTAGTTAACCAACCCATTTTCCGAAGTGATGAGTGATGAGTTATGAACGGTGCGCGGCTGGGGTTGGGCAAAGGAAGTTTCTGGCGGCTGAATGTCGGGCGAGCCGGCAAACTGTTTTTCTGTGGCAAAACTATTTTACCAAATCTGACCGCCAAATTTCCCGGCCCGAAAAGAATTTAATTTAGACGGGTTTCAAATTTTTTTGAAAACTGTTCAACGCCTGAACCGCGATAGATCGGGCTTCACCTTGCGCTCGCGGGTGCGCTCGTGTTCGAGCAACGAGCGGCCCAGTTTTGCCAAAAACGGATAGCCCGTTGCCTCGTAGTCGTATTTGTTGTCGTTGAACACGCCGTCGCGGTTGCAAAGGATGGTTGCGGCGAGGATGAATTCCACATTGTGTTGAAAATCAACGATGTAAGCCACGTCCGTCAGCGTCCCGTAGGCTTCACCGACTTTGTTGAAAGAGCGCACGGAGCCGTCCTGCCTAGCTTTTGAATCGCCGAAAACAAGGAATTTGACGTAACTGTCAGGGTACTTGGCCTCTTCGTAGGTCGGGTGGTCGCACTCCCGCGGAAAGCCGCCCATGTACTTGTAGAGGAATTGGTAATCGTCCGCCGTCAGGTCGAATTGCTGCTCGACGGGCGTGGCCTCCGGGAAAATCACCGCCCGCAGCATCCGTTCCATGTCGTACAGCGAAAACCAGTTTTTGCGCGAAAAATCGAACGGCGCGCGCACCAGGCTGTCGCGGCTGTCCAAGTAGCCCGTGCCTTTTTTGGTGTTGGCCTGCGGGTTTTTCCACGCCGATTTGTCCTCGACTTCGGCCTGCCTGAAAATCGTGCCGCCGTCCTCCGGGCTAAAAAACCGAATCGGGCTGCTCCATTGGTTGGCCCGCCCCGGAAAGTCGAAACGATGCACGATGCCCGTCCGCAGGTAGCCTTTTTCGCGCAAGGCGCGGTTGATTTCTTCGCGGCCCATGAACTCAAAAAGGTGGTTGTACGCCTCGTTGTCGCTTGCCGCGAAAATCTCGCGGATGTCCTGCCCGATGCTCGGTTTGCCGCCCGGCGCACCCTTCCGCGCCACGACTTTTTGCTGAAAAGCCCGCAAACTGTCAATTATATATGGTGTCTCGCGGCTCATGCGCGGGTAGCCGTTGCGGTTCAGGTAGTTGATTTTTTCGAGTGCGAGCAGCGCGAGCGGCAGTTTGACCACACTGGCCGGATAAAAATAGCGAGTGCTGTCCGCGCCAATCGAGTACGTCGTGAAATGCGGTCGCTGGAATTCGTCGCGGTCAATTTGTGTGTACAAAATCTGCACCTCGTACACATTTGGGCGAGCCAGCACCGAGTCAAAATCGGCATGGCGAACACGCAAAGCCGTGCGGAGCGGGTCGTCGCCTTTCAGGACAGCGGCCATTTTTTGGCCCGATTTACAGTTGGCAAATACAAACGAAGCGGCCAGCAGCAGGTATAAATGTTTCATTGTCAAATGATTATCGTGCATTGATGAACTTCCTGCCGCGAAAATAATCAGATGCCCAGCCAAACCGTCACCCCAAATCACCGAATCCTCAACTCACCAAACGACAGCCACCGCCCGTTTCAGCCGCCGCACCTCGCCGTCCGGGCCATAAATCTCGAAAAACAGGGCATAAATCCCCGGCCTTGCCACCGCGCCGTCGTCCGTGTCGCCATCCCAACGAAGCGTCCCGGCGGTGCCGAGCAGTTCCTGCCGAACGAGACGTTTCACCGCCACGCCTTCGCCGTCGAACACGGTCATCGTGGCCGCAAAACCCGGTTTGGGCAGCGCGTAACCAATCTCCAAAAAATCCTCGCGCCCGTCGCCGTCCGGCGATAAACGACTGGAAATCAATTGGATAAACTCGTCTGCGGTCGGCAGGGTAGGGGCTTGGAACTGCGAATTCCGGGCCGTCGGCGAGCCGTTCAATTTGCCCGATTTGGGTGCTGCCGAAGTCCAATTTGCCGCCGAATTTGTCGGCCCGTCGGGCCGGATGCGTTCCAGCGACACGCCTTCGCGGTCGGAGGACGCGAGCAGTGGGTTGTGCATTTCCTCCGCGAAATCGAACGAATCCACCGTGACCGTTTGGCCGTTTTTTGCCCAAATCAGGGTCAGGTTGCCCGCGTCGTCGGTGAGGCTCGGCAGGTCGTTTTCGAGCAAATTTTGCGGGTTTTCGAGCCAATATTGAGTGGCCACCGCGCCCGTGTTTTCCGAAAAAACAAAGTGCTCGCCCGGCGCGAACAGCCGCTCCACGCCAATTTTCACGACCTCGCCCGTGCCCGAAAAATTGCCGATGAAAAATTCCGGCAGGCTGAAAAACCGCTGGCTGCGGTTGAAAAACTCCACGAACCGTGCCCCGTTCGGGGCCGGGTTGAATAGCACCTCGTTCACCACAACATCTTGGAAATCAGGTTTTTCGGGCAAAGCCACGACCAACGGCTGCACTGTTTTGGCACTCGCCCCGCCGCAATCGCGCACCTCGGGGCCGAGCAAAACCGTGTACCGGATGCCCGCTTCCAGCGGCTCGGCCAGCGTCAAAATCACCTGCGAACGGTCGGAATTTGGGAACTCGGCAACCTGCACCGGGCGCGTCGGCGTGAGCGAAAAATTGCCCGCGTCGGCGGCAGCCGTTTGTAATAATTTGTTGAAAACCAATCGAATAGAGCGGTCATTGAGCGGAAAAGCCGACAGCGCGAGCGGCTGCAAAGTGTCCATCGTCGCCAGATTTTCGACCGAATTGGCCGCGCCGGGCGTGCCGCCGGGTTGCTTCGCGCACGACCGCCAATTTTCGCTGCCGAGGCAGGGCTGCGCCGGGCTGATTTTTTCCAGCGACCAGCCGCCGTCGCGTTTCGTCGCGTCGTGCCATGCGGCTGAATAAGCCACGCGGTCGAGCAGTTTGCCGCCAGCAGTGGTCAGCGTGAGCACGTCCGCGTCGTTGTTCAACGAGGGGAAATTGGGCATCGGCAGCAAGCCCGGCAGCCCAGCGAGCAAGGTCGCGCTGGCCGGGCTACACAACACAAGTCGTTGATTTGGAGCAAGTTCTGCGTTGGGTAGTGGCTGTGCGGCACCACCGTCGTCGGTCAATCGCAGTTTCGAGAGGTCGAATTTCTCGGTCGCCGAGCGGTTGAAAATTTCGAGCCATTCGGCCTCCGGCAGCCCAGCGGATGGCGTGGGGTCGGCCATGATTTCGGTGATTTGGACGTCGAATTCGCCCGGTTCGGCTTGCACGACGTACTCGAAATTTTCGGTCAGGCCCGCGATTTCGTTGCCCGCGAGGTCGGCTACGCCAGCGATGGTCAGCGTGTAAACGATGCTTACTTGCAGATTTTGCGTCAATTTCAGGCGCACGGCATTGCCCGAAATTTGGTCAAAAACCGCACTCGCCGGGCGGCCTATCCCATTGGAAATGAGGTAGTTGTCAGTGTCTGCGGTAGTTGCGGGTTCAAGCGTTTCGTCGAAAATCAGGTCAATGGTTTGGGCATCGGCGACGGTCAGTTTCTGGATTTTGGGCGCGGTCAGGTCGGGCAAATCCTCGCGCAGGGCCACGTCGTCGAATTGGAATTTGTCCTTGCGCGTGTCGGTGTATTGGCAAACGAAGCCGAAAAACCGGCCGCCACCCGGCTGAAACGTGGTAT
>JBKBIC010000210.1:0-8184 GCA_046299435.1 Saprospiraceae bacterium | reverse complement strand
GTAGCTCTGGCCGCCGGTCACCGCCTGGGCCGGCCGGTGGATGAGGCCGCCCGCGCCGCCACCGCCACCACCGCCGAGAGAGTAGGCGCTGCCGCCCGCCCCACCACCACCAGCGACGATGAGGGCCTCGACCTGGGTCACCGTCGCAGGCGTCGCGAAGGTGCTGTTGCCGACGTTCCTGAAGAGGCGGACCTCGTAGGTGGTCCCGCCTTCGCGCGTGCAGGTCCGGGTCGCCCCGTTGCCGTCTGCGGCGCCGCTCGAACAGACCGAGGTGTGGCAGGTGCCATCGAGGCCGGGCCCACAGAAGCCGCTCGCGCAGCCCGCGCCCGTCTCGCACGCGACGCCGACGGCGCAGCCGCCGCACGGGCCGCCGCAGTCGACCCCGAGCTCGGCACCATTTCGGACCCCGTCGCCACATGTCGGCGCCTGGCAGGTCACGTTGCAGACCCCGCTCTCGCAGTCGCTCGCCTGGACACAGGTGTCGCCGACACCACAGGCCGGGCACGAGCCACCGCAGCGCGTTTTCCAAATCCCGCCGGGCGAAATCGTAGGCGTGGTCGCCGTCCACATACGCGAACGCGAGCGGCCCGCCGAGCTGCGCGGCATTCCCGAAAAGGTCGGTCGCCGGGCCGCCCGATTCCCATTTTTCAAAAAACGCATCGGAAGTCAGCCGGAACGAGTGCGGCAGGTTTTCGGACGAAAAAAACCGTATGCTGCGGAGGAAACTTTCGCGCACAAACTCCATGTAATCAATGCGTTGCATCTGTTCGGAGCCGTCCACAAGGGCCATGTAGCGGGCATCGTCGCGGCGTGTGGTATCGTGGAATCCTTCGTAAACCCAGGGGTCGCAGGTGAAAAACGGGCGGGCAGCGTAGCCGTGTTTTCGCAGCAAATGGGCGATGATGTTCGTTGACATCCCGCCGAAACTGCCGATTTCGAGCACCGCGCCTGTCGGCGGCAAATGCCGGATGGCATGGTCGAAGGCAAACAAATTGCCCTCGGTCATCATGCCTTCGCCCGCGACGGCGACGCGGATGCGGGCGATGAATTCGTCGCGGAATCGCGGTTCGGAGGGCAGCAGGCGGCGGAGCAAACGACGGAGCATGGCAGTGAGGAAATTGGAAATTGGGAATTAGAAATTGAGTGCAGCAAAATTGCAGCAACGGTTTGGCTCGTTCGGCAGGTTTTTCACCGAAAAGGTTTGGCCTACTTTTGGCTTACTTTTGCCCGGATTTTTTTCACAAACGACTGAAAAACAGTGCAAAAACTATTTTCCCTGTGCGTGTTCGTGTTGGCCGCGAACGGTGTTTTCGGCCAGCAAGCCGACTTCAATTCAGTGGTACAGCCGCTGGAATTCAAGGCCAAAGACTTCGCCGAATACCTCGTGCAGCTGGCTTGGCTGAACAACCCGGAGAGCGCGATTGCCCAAGAAGAACGCAAACAGGCGCAGGCCGAACTGAAAACCACGCAAAAAGACTGGATGCGCGACCTGCAACTGACTTTCAACCTCAACGAGGCCAACCTCGTGCCCGCCGACGCGCTGCCTAAGTTCCTTTACAACTCGTCCGGTGCGTTCATCCTCGACCAAAACGGCCAAAAAATCCCAGTGACTTCCCAACTTTTTGACGAAAATGGAGAAACTGTCCCGCTTCGGGCGGCGGGCGGCAGCGCGTTTTACCCGCGCTACAACTTGGGCGTGAACGTCAACTTGGGCAACATCCTGAGCCAAAAGGACAAAAACCGGGCGAAACAAAGCGATGTGAAAATCGCCGAGCACAAGGTGAACCAAGCCAAATTGGAACTTCGCGCCGAGGTGCTCATCCGCTACCAACAATTCCGGTTGGCCCGCGAAATCCTGAAAACACGGGTGCAAATCGAGTCCGACGCAAAAGATAACTTCCTCTTGATGAGCGACTTATTCAAAAAAGACGAGGAAACTTTCGACCACTACAACGAGGCTTCGAGCGCGTACCACCAAGCGATGGAGGCCCGCATCAAGGCCGAAACGGACGTGCAACTCGCCAAAATCAAACTGGAAGAAATCATCGGCCTGAAATGGGAACAGGTGCAGCACCCGCAGAAGGAAGGATGATTGGGTTGGTGATTTGGATATTTGGCTATTCGGTTATCTGAAATTTAAATCACCAAATAGCCGAATCAACGAATCATCACCCAAAAACCACCTCCACCACATCGTCCAATCTCAGGCCGAGCAGCGTGGCGGCGCGGCCCATGTTGATGGAAATTTCGAGCAGCCCGGCGGAGTTGAACAGGCAAAGCGGCTCGCCCACAGGCACGTCGCAGTAGTTTTCGACGAGGGCCGTGATGGGGTCGTGGCGTTTGAAGAAGAGGGAAAAATCGCGCTCGTTGCGGGCTTTCTCGAACACCTCGCGGCGGATGTTGACCACCGCGTTGTCGAAATTGTCCACATGAATCACTGTGCCCCGGATGCGGGTGGGCATGATGACGGGCTGCAAATAAATGCGCTCCACGAGCGGCCCCGCCGGTTGGCCGATTTGCTCGAAGGGCACGCCCGCCGCCAGTTTTTGCACCGCGTCGGCAAAGACGTTTTTCACCACAAAGTGCTCACGTTCAAGCATTTCCAGCGCAACCACATCGCCTTCGGGCAGCTGGCCGAACAGCAGCGACAGCACACCGTTGTCGGGCGCAAGGAAAATATGCCCGTCGCGGCGAGCAGCCACAAAACGAAAATCGGGGGCGTACACGCAGTTCACGCCGACGAGGTGGATGCTGCCTTCGGGAAATTCCGGGAAAGCATTTTGCAGCACGAAGGCCGCCTGCGCGATGTTGTACGGCTGGATGTCGTGCGAAATATCCACCAATTGGAGGGCGGGCGAGCGGCGCAACAACGCGCCTTTGAGTGCCCCGGCGAAGTAGTCCGAAGTGCCAAAATCGGTGGTCAGCGTGACGATTTGTTGCATGGTGTTCGTGGTTAAAGGAGTTGAAGAGCATGAAAAGTTGAAGCGTTGAACCTTATCCAACTTTTCAACCCTTCAATTTTTTTCAACCCCCAGTTCCGGCGGGTTGTGCGTTCAGTTGTTGGATGATTTGGGGCGGCACGGGCATCCCCAGTGCCTTCATCTTGGCCGTGTGGGCACGGGCTTTTTCCAGTTGTTTGGTTTCCAAATAGAGCAAAAGCAGGTTGTTGTTGGCCGGCCCGTCGGTCGGTTTTGCCTGTAAAAAATGTTCGAGATGGTCGGTGGCGGCGGCGAAATCCTTGCGGTTGAACGCGATTTGCGCCGCGTGAAAGTAGCACTCATAATAGCCCGACCGCTTGATTTCGCGCTCGAAATGCCGCAGCGCGGCATCGGTCGAATCCATGTCGAGCAGCATTTTTCCCATGTAATAGTTGAGGAATTTTTCGTCGGGGTTCAGCGCGTAGGCTTCCCGGATGAGGGCACGGGCGCGGGGCAGGTCGGTCTCGTCGAGCCGTGCGCCGAGCATCATGTTGGCATAGGCCGAGTGCGGCGAATTGCGCTGCGCCTCCGTCCAGAACGTGATGGGGTCGTTGAACTTTTTTTGATGCGAAAAATTGACCGCCGCCAGCACCGCACACACCGCCACGCCCGCCCAGAGCAGCGTTTTTTCGGGCAGTTTGTGTCGGAAAAGCAGCGTTTGCGAGAGCAAAATGAGCGCACCGAGCATGGGCAAATAGAGGCGATGCTCGAAATCCTGGTCGTTCAGCGTGTTCGGCACGAGCAGCACGGGCAGGAGGAACAGCCCGAAAACGAGCAGCCCAGCCAGCGCGGTTTTTGTGTTTTTGCCCTTCGCAAAAAACAGCGCGGCGGCCACCAACCCGATGGCCACGAGGCCAAAAACCGACGAAGTGTCGCGCTGGATGGGGAACACGTTGAGGTTCAGGGGCAGGATGATTTTGCCGAAATACTGCACCACGACGGGCAAACGCCCCGGCAACGCGGCCAAAACTTGGGCAAAATCGAGCTGCTCTTGTTTCAATGTGGCCAGCGAGCGCACCCACCACCAAAGCCCGAACGCCGCCGCCCACGAACCGTACAGCCACAGGCTGCGGCGGTCGACCCAGTTTTTTTCGAGCAAAAAAACGAGCAGCACGAAGGCCACCGGGGCGGCAAAAACGGCGGTTTCCTTCGTGAAAAACGCGGCCACGAGCGCGGCGAATTGGAGCGCGAACCGGCCCCATCGGCCTGTCTCGGAAAAGTCAATCACGCCGATTAAAAAGGCGAAAGTGAACACGGCCAACATCGTATCGTTTCGGCCCGGAATCCACGCAACTGCCTGACAAAGAACGGGATGCACGGCAAAAAACAGTGTCAGCAAGAAGGCCGACAGGCGCGGCAAGCGCAGTTTTTGGAGCAGCGAAAACAGCAGCAGCACCGCGCCGAGGTGGAAAAGCAAATTGGCGAAATGGTAGCCCCGGACGCTCGTGCCGCTGAAACGGTGGTTGAGGACGAACGAATCGAGCAACAGCGGGCGGTAGTAAATATCGGCGGTGTCGCTGAACACGCCGCGCCCGAAACTGGTGGCGAGGTTGCCCAAATCGCGGTTGTACGGCTCCATTTCGCGCACGAAAATGGTGTCGTCCAATTCGGTGAAGCCGAGGTTGAGCGTCGGGAAATAGAGGAGGAGTACCGCCGCCACGAGCCAAAGCACGGGCATGGGCGGCAACGGAGCGGCAATCGGTGGCTTTTCGTTTTTGAGCGTTTTTTTCATCGCGTCCGAAAAAGTGGGGGCAGGTTCCAAAGCCCGCCAGCACGCGCCGAACCTTTTTTTGGCCGACCGTGTTTTGCTGCTAATTTTGCTGTCGCAGGCAGGAATTTCTTGAAAAAGAAGGCATGGAGGCCGGGCAGATTTTTTTGCCAACACATTGACTGTCAACCTGCTGCGCTCGCTTGCCCGCCCCTCCCGCTGCCAACCAAAACCACATCAGGAACACAAATTTTGAGCGAAATCATCCTCACCGTCGAAGGCGTTGACCTCGTTGAACTTTACGGCGAGAACAACGCAAAGTTAAATCTTTTGCGAAAAGCATTCCCCGACTCGACCCTCACCTCGCGCGGCAGCAGCCTGAAAATCACAGGCGAAAAACGCGACAGCCAATCCGCAAAGTCCAAGTTCGAGCAAATGGTGCGCTACCTGCGCGAGCACCAAGAACTGCCCGTGCAGACCGTCGAGGATTTGCTGCAAGGCGAAAACCCGTTCGATGTCCGCATCCCCGTCAACGGCGACGGCAGCAACACCATCCTCTTCGGGCGCGACGGGCGGCCCATCAAGGCCAAGACCCGCAACCAAAAACGCCTCGTCGAAGCCTGCGAAACCAACGACATCGTGTTCGCCCTCGGCCCAGCGGGCACGGGCAAAACCTACACGGCGGTGGCCATCGCCGTGCGGGCCTTGAAAAACAAGTCCGTCAAAAAAATCGTGCTGACCCGCCCGGCGGTCGAGGCCGGCGAAAACCTCGGCTTCCTGCCCGGCGATTTGAAGGAAAAAGTTGACCCATACCTGCGCCCGCTCTACGACGCGCTGGACGATATGCTGCCGATGGACAAGCTCAACTTTTTCATGGACAACCGCGTCATCGAAATCGCACCGCTCGCCTTCATGCGCGGGCGCACGCTCGATAACGCCTACATCATCTTGGACGAAGCCCAAAACGCCTCGCCACTCCAACTCAAAATGTTCCTCACCCGCCTCGGCCCCTCGGCCAAGTGCATCATCACGGGCGATTTGAGCCAGATTGACCTGCCCGGCCACCAACGCTCCGGCCTCCGGCAAAGCATCGAAATCCTCGACGGCGTGGATGGCATCGGCATCATCAGCCTCACCGCCGACGATGTGGTGCGCCACCGCTTGGTCAAGGAAATCATCAAAGCCTACGACAAAGTAGAGGCCGAAGAACGCGCCCGCAAGGAACGCGCCCGGCGGCGCATGGAGGAAAACCTGCCGCTGGAAGAAGAGGAAGCGGTGCCCGTTTCAACAGGAATTTGATTGACGATTACATGATTGATGATTGTTGATGGGACATCCCGTCAACAATCATCAATCAAAAACATCTGCGCTAATCATTTTTCCCACAACCAACACATGAAAATCGCCACGCTCACGCTCAATCCCGCGCTCGACAAGAGCACGTCCGTCGCTCGGCTCGTGCCCGAACAAAAGATGCGCTGTGCCACTGTCCAGCTCGACGCGGGCGGCGGCGGCATCAATGTCTCGAAGGCCATCCGCAAATTGGGCGGGCACAGCACGGCGATTTTCCCGGCAGGCGGCACAAACGGCGCAGTGCTCCGCCAGCTGCTGCAAACCGCCGACATCGAGACGCAAGTCGTTGACATTCAAGGCGAAACACGCGAGAGCTTCTCCGTGCTGGAGACTTCCACGAATGCCCAGTACCGCTTCGTCATGGCGGGTGCAGAAGTTTCGCTGGCCGAAGCCGAACGCTGTCTGGCATTGGTGGAGCAGCTGCAGCCCGATTATTTGGTTGCCAGCGGCAGCCTGCCGCCGGGCCTGCCGGAGACGTATTTCGAGGTTGTCGCGGCGTTTGCCAAGCGCATCGGGACACGGTTCGTCCTCGACACATCGGGCGCGCCGCTATATGCCGCTGCCGACGAAGGGCTGTTTTTGCTGAAACCGAACTTGCAGGAATTGAGCGCGTTGGCGGGCGTGCCGGAGCTGCAACTCAACCAAGTGGACGATGCCGCGCTCGAAATCATCCGCCTCGGCAAATGCGAGGTGGTGGTCGTGTCGCTCGGCCCGCAGGGTGCGCTGCTGGTCACGCGCGACGGATTCGAGCACATCCCAGCACCGACCGTCGAGAAAAAAAGCACCGTCGGGGCAGGCGACAGCATGGTCGGTGGGATGGTTTGGGCACTGTCGCAAGGCAAAAATTACCGCGAAATGGCCCGTATTGGCGTGGCTTGCGGCTCGGCGGCCACGATGAACACCGGCTCCGAACTGTTCCACGCCGAGGATGTCTGGCGTTTGAAACAATGGATTGACGATTACGGCGAGCGGTATCGCATCAAAAATTTTGATTGAACTTCTTGCGAAAGTTGTCTATCGTAGCATCAATAGGCACACAGATGACACGGATTTGACAGATGCGAGCGGATATTTTAGAAGGAACATCCGTGCAAATCCGCCGTATCCGTCCAGTCCGCGTTCCCATTGCCATCTCGGCGAGACTTTCGCAAGAAGCCTATCGGCGCGATTCAAGCCGCTAACACCGCCAGCTGCGCCCCACGCGCCACGTCTTTTTTATCCAATGCTTTTTTGGCCAATTGCAGCAGCGCGGCACGTGGGTTTTCGGAGGCCAACGCCGCGCCCACTTCGGGGTCGGCGGCCAGCGCGGCGGCTTCCTTCGGGCTGGGCAAGGCGGGCAAGGCAGCCAGTTCGGCCAAGTTGTTCCCGGTCAGCACATCGTTTTTCAGCAAAAAATCGGGCAAGCGGTCGAAGCCCAGCGCACCCACCGCGCCCACTTCCTGCACGATTTCCTCCACTGCTGCGCCGCTTGCACGGGCATAGTAAAAGCGGCCCATGCGTCCCACGAGGTCAATTTTGTGCGGGTCAATCCGGCCCGTCGCCGTGAGGATTTCGTCGGCGATGTGCATCAGCAAAATCTCACAGACGATGAGGTTGCCCGCGCCGCCCTCTTTGCCGAGCGGCAGGATTTTGTCCACGCGGCACTCCATCTGCACCGGGCTTTCGGCCACCCGGAACGGGCGCACCCGCTCGGACGGCAGCGGCGTGAGGCCCGATTTTCGGAACTCGTCCACCTCCGCGCCCCATTCGATGCTGCACAGGGCCATTTGCCGGGCGATGTGGTGCGACACGACGTTGATGACCACTTCGCCGGTGGCTTCCACGTTGGCGAGGGTGTCTTTCGTGGTGTTGTTCGCCACGCGGCGGTTCGAGGAAAAAATCAGGATGGGCGGGTTGCTGCTGAACGCATTGAAAAAACTGTACGGGGCCAAGTTCGGCACCCCGTCCGCGCTGACCGTGCTGGCAAAAGCAATGGGCCGGGGCGCGACCGCCGCGAGGATGAATTGGTGCAGGTCTTTGGTCGGGATGGTGCCGGGTTCGACGGTCATTTTAGAAATTGGGAATTTGAAATTGGGAATTGGGAATTGGGAATTGGGAATTGGGAATTGGGAATTGGGAATTGGGAATTGGGAATTGGGAATTGGG
>JBKBIC010000209.1:0-8315 GCA_046299435.1 Saprospiraceae bacterium | reverse complement strand
GCCGCGAGGCGATCGGCGTCGCCGAGCTCGACCGGTCCGGGCGCGAACGCCGCGGCGGCCTGGCCACCGCCCGCCTCACCACCGTCGCCGCCCTCACCGCCCTCGCCGAGCTGCAGCACGCCGAGGTCGAGCGCGGTTTCGAGCGTCCATTTGCCCTCGCCGGAGGAGTGCATCGTGCCCCGGATGCTGTCGAGTTTGGCATCCTTCGAAAAGGCCGAAGCGGTCAATTCCATGAGCCATGAGCGCACGACGGAACCTTGCTGCCAGAGCATCGCAATCCGTTGGAAATCAAAATCATAGCTCGATTTTTCGAGTACCTCGAAACCCTCGGCGATGGCTTGCATCATACCGTATTCGATACCGTTGTGTACCATTTTGACGAAGTGCCCTGCGCCGCTCGGCCCGACGTGGAGTGACCCGCCGGGCAGCGAGATGTCGTCGAAAATCGGTTTGCAAAATTGGTATGCCGCCGCCTCGCCGCCAATCATCGTGCAGGCTCCGTTCAGTGCGCCGGATGTGCCGCCGGATGTGCCGCAATCGAGGAAATCAATGCCCCGCGTTTTCAGCTCGGCTGCGCGGCGGACGGAGTCTTTGAAATTGGAGTTGCCGCCATCAATCACGATGTCGCCGGGTTGGAGCTGCGGGGCAAGTTCGGCGAGCACGTCGTCCACGGGTTTGCCGGCCGGCACCATGAGCCAGACGACGCGGCGCGGGTGCAGTTTTTTGCCGAATTCGTCAATGGAAGGCACCGATTCGATGCCATCCTCGCCGAACATCTTGACCACCAAATCGAACGATTGGTCGTAAGCCACCACTTTGTGGCCGTGATTGCGAAGGTTGAGGGCGATGTTGTAGCCCATTTTTCCGAGGCCGATTATTCCGATTGTCATTTTTTATTTCAAGCTTTTTATCCAGTTTTTAATCAATTCTATTCCCTCGCGGTGGGCCAGTTGTCGGCCAAGTTCGGGCATTCGGATGCCGGGGTCGTCTTGTTCCATGCGATACAATAATATGCTTTCGCTGGGTTTGCCGGGCACGATGCCGAAGCGTCGGTTGCCGCTGCCGCGCCCGGCGGCCACCGGTGGCTTGCCGATGCCAAGCCGTTCGGGGTTGTTTTCCGAAAAATCGAGGAACATCCCGCTGGTGCTGGCCGGGCCGTGCGCGTTGTGGCAATGGCCGCAGTTGCCGTCCAAATAGGCGCGGGCGCGGGCATTCAGGTCTGCGTTTTGGGTTTCCGAATAATCGGCCAAGCGGGGCGCGGTGCCGGGCTGGAAACCTTCCGGCAAATCGAGCCAGCCTTTGTTGGCCCATTTGACCAATTGATTTTCAGGGCCTTCGCCCCGGTTGAGTTGTCGGGCTGTCGCACCCAGCGGCACGAATTGGCCATCAAACGAGTGGCAACCTTTGCATTGGTTCAGGTTCGGGACGAGGTATTCGACGGATTGTTTTTTGCCCGAAACGTCGCGCCACGTCGCGGGCAATGTGGCCCCTGCGACTTCCAGAAAAGCCTCGCTTTGCGCGTCGTCCCAGACGTAAGTCCATGATTTCCAGCCGGTTTCGTCTTTCGTGAGCAGGCGCGTTTCCAAAATCCTGCGGCCTCGTTCGGGGTGGGCTTGTTCGTGGGAATAGTAGAAATTTTTGATGAGCGTCGTGCCGACCGGGAACTCGAAGGCCGATTCGGCATGATACTTCATTTTCATGCCGGGCGGCAAGGCGATGAAGCGGGCTTTTTCGGCATAATCGGAGAAAAGCGGCGCGTTCACGTCATAGGCAAAAACATTCGCAGCGGGGGCAAGTGCCTTCAAATCGCCCACAAAAAATCCGTAGTCCGAAAGTTTGGGCTTGGGCGCGGGCGGCATCTTGTCGGGCTTTGCAGCAGCAAAGACGACAAGCCCTACGATGGACAACACACTGATTTTGAGCAAGTTGTTCATGGGTTTCGTTTTTTGACGCTGGGTTGTTCCGTCGGGTCTTGTTCGCCGCCCGCTGCCAACGTGCAGTTGTGCGGGGCCAAGTCGCGGTTGATTTTTTTGAATTTGTGCTCCGCGCGGAGGTTGGCGAAAGTGCCGTTTTCGTTGTCGCGGACGCAGATTTTGAACGCGGGTTTCAGCGTGCCGTCCGTACCGATTTGGGCGGGGTCTTGGATGCCGTCCCAGAGGATGTGCGGCGTGCGGCGGCCAAATTTGAGGAGAAACAGTTTCCCGAACGGGCTGCGGAGCGTGGGCCAGCGTTTGCCGCTCGAAAATTTGTTGTCGTGGACGGCGATGGCGGCGGGGTAGGGGTTATAGTTTTTGTCTTTGATGGGGATGTCGAGCAGCTTGTAACTGATGACGGCGCAGGAGGCCGTGCGGTTGTCAAGTATTTGATTTTCAAAGACTTCCACGCCGCGTGTCGCCAAAATCATCACGCCAGTTCCGGGCGGGACGGTGCCGACGATGTTGCCTTTCGGGGCAAAATTTCGGTAGTTGTTTTTGAAAATGTGGTTGCGAAAAACCTGCACTTGGCCGCCCGCTGATTTGGGCAAATCGGGCAAATCGAAGACCAAAATGCCGCCCGTGTTCTCGGTCGCGGTGTTGTCTGAGACCCATGCGTGGGTGGTGTTTTCGATTTCGATGCCCGCCACGTTGTGCCGTGCCGTGCAATTCCGCACCCAAACGCTGTCCGATTGGCCGACATAAATGCCCGCGTCGGACGCGCCGATGGCCGTGCAATTTTCGATGGTGACTTGGCTGCACTGGACGGGGTAGAGGGCGTAGGAACCGTTGTTTTTGCTGGGTTTGCCCGTCCAACGGGCGGTGATATTGCGGAACACGATGCCGCGCACTTGCTGCGTCTTGATGAGGTCGCCTTTCGAGTCCTCAATCGTAAAGTCTTGAAGTACAATGTTTTCGGCGTTCGTGATTTTCAGGCCCTCGGCTCCTTGTTTTTGGTTTTTGAAGCTCAGAACTGTCTTGTCCTGCCCGGCTCCCCGAATGGTGATGCGCTTTTTGGCATCGAGCGAGAGTGTGCCCGTGAGTGTGATTTTGGCGGCGGGCAGTTCGATGGTTGCGCCGTCCTCGGCGAGGATGAGCTGGGTCTGTATTTGTTTTTCGAGGTCGGGCTGTGCGCCCAACGCGCTGGAAATGAGCGCGAAAGCGATGATAAATAGGACTTGTTTCATTTGGACGAGGTGATTTTTGAGCGCGAAAAATAGGGCGAAGGTTTTGGACGCGGGGGCTGGGATTTTGCAGTCCGTGCGAAATTCTTTTCCTCGAAACCAATGGGCCGCGCATTTTCTTTGCCCGAAAATCAAACTTGTCAAGATGATTGCCTGCAAAAACTGCGAAACCGATTTCGAGGGCAAATACTGCCCCAACTGCGGCCAAAAAGCCAAGACGCGCCGCATCACGACAGCCCATGTGTTGGACGACTTGCGCCAAGCGGTCGTCCATTTCGACAAAGGTTTTCTGTTCACAATCATGGAATTGACGCGGAGGCCGGGCCATGCGGTGCGCGACTTCATCGAAGGCAAACGGGCTAATTTGATGAAGCCGGTGAAATTCACGGTTTGGGCCTCAGCCCTCTCGTTCTTGGTATTCCACCTTGTCGGCCTCGACGACCAGATGATGGAAATCATGCGGGCTGGCAACCCGGACTTTGCCAAGACCGAGAAGTTGTCGCGCTTTTTTTTCGAGCACACGACGCTGATGATGCTGGCCATGATACCGACGCTTGCCTTGTTCTCGTGGGCCATGCTTCGAAGACACGCCTATAATTATGCGGAGCATTTTGTGGCAATGGCTTTTTTGATGGGGCAATGCAGCGTGTTTTCGGTGCCGATGTCGCTCGTGCAGCGGTGGTTGGGGGTCACTTCCATCAATGTTTACATGGTGTTGCCGCTTTTGCTTTGGGTCGGGTATGTGGGCTGGGGCATGGTGCAGCTGCTCCAACCCACACGGCACAAATGGCTTGTTTGGGTAAAAGCCGGGCTTTCCGTGCTGCTCGGCTATTTTTTATTGATTTTCACCATCGCCATAGTTTTTGCAATACTGATGTTGGCGTTCCCCAATTGGATGAAGGCGTTTTTGCAAAGCTGAGCAGGCCGGGCGGGCCGAAAAATTAGATGTTTGTTTTGGCGATAAAAGATTCGTTCGGAAAACTACATTTGCTTCGTTCATTTTGAAGTTCAAGGGTTTTGCTTTCGTCTTATTCCGTCTGTATTCCTATTCACACCATATTCTCTCACCACAAACATTCGATTTTCCATGAAAAATGCCTTACCCGCTTTGGCAGCCGTCCTGTGCTGCCTATCTCTCCTCCAAGCACAAAAGCCAATCAGCGTCTTGCACGACGACGGCCCGCTATTTCCCGGCGGCCACCCTGAAATCCAGACCATTGAAGTCAACGAGGAAATCCCCGCCCCTGAATTCGGGAAAACCCTGCAGCTCTTCCCCGGCAAAGTCCGTACAGCCCAAGCAAACGCAACCCGTGCCGCCGCAGTCGTCACATGGACGGGGCCTTCCGGCGGCGGCGACTGGCAGGATCCCGCAAACTGGAGTTCCGGCAGTGTGCCCGGCGCGGCGGACGATGTGATACTGGGCACGGGCACTATTTTGATTTTGACGAACGTCCCGACCGCTACCATCGGTACGCTCAGCGTCGGGAGCAACACCACCGCGCACCTGCGGGCCAATGCCGCCGCTACGCTGACCATCGGTGGCGGCCCCGGCACCGACCTGAACGTGGGCACTGGCAGCACGCTCAACCTGAACGGCGTGAACGCCGTCACCATCACATTGCCGACTGGCACTTCTGGCATCATCAACGGAACGGTTCAAGTCGGGCAGGCGGCGCACCGCATTATTGCGACCGATGCCAACAGCCTGGTGTTCGACAACGGCTCGCTTTGCCGGACGATGTTCGGTTTTTCGGGCAGTCTGTTCGGCACGACAAACCTCAACACCGTTTCGTTCGCTAATGGCTCCATCTATGCCGCAGGTTACGGGGCTACCCCCTTTGGTGCAGCTGCTCCGAACGCCGTGTGCGCCTTTGCGCCAGCGAGCACCTACCGGATTGACTCCTCAGCGGCCACGCACTCGTTCCTGAACCGTACTTTCGGGGTGTTGGAATCCAACAGCGCGTCGTTGGGCGTGGTGTACAACGGCACCGCCGGCACCACGACGGTCACAGACATCAAGACCACCGTCGGCACCATCGGCTTTTTCAATGGCACGCTCAACATCTTGGGCAACATGACCTTTGGGCTGGGCAACTACCAAATTGGCCCGACCTCGACGAGCAACGTGACAACAGTTGTCAACTTCTCCAGCCCGACTTGCAACATCTCGCTTGCGCCCGGCGGCACGGGCATATTTTTCTTGAACACAGGGACAGGCACGACGGTGGCTACAACAGGCAACGTCCTCAATGGCGCGGTGATGACGGTCAATCGCTCGTTCAACAGCAACGGGCTTTCCCAATTCCGGGTCAAGCCCGGCGGCACGGTCAACTTTTCGCCGACCGTTTTCACGGGCGTGGGCGGCACCGGGCAGTTCATCGCCGAAGCAGGTAGCAACCTCGGCGTGACCGCAAACACAGGCATCATGGCAACGGGCGCATCGGGCAACGTGCAAACCACGACCCGCGTGTTTGACGCAGCCGCCAACTATACTTTCAACCGGAATGCCACCGCCCTTCAACAAACAGGCACAGGCTTGCCAACGTCGCCGACGGCCAGCGTCACCATCAACCTCGGCCCGCTGGCCAACGAGGGCCTCATCCTGAACAACAGCACCGTCATTCGCGGTGTGCTCAATCTGGTCAACGGGAAAATGTACCTCAACGCCGCCAACCTTTCCATCCATTCAACGGGCGCGATGACTGGCGGCGGCCCGAACAGCTACATCATCACAAACGGCGCGGGTGCGTTCAGTCGGCCAAATGTGGGCGCGACCCCGGTAGATTTTCCGGTCGGTTTTTGGCTGGATAGCTACGACCCGGTGCGCATCACGAACACGGGCATAGTGGACTCCTTCACCGTGCGCATCAGCGGTTTGCCCGCAACGGTGCTCAATCCGGCGGCTCTCGTCGGTCGGGCGTACAACATTTCGGAAGGCATTGCCGGCGGCACAAATGCCGCGCTTGAACTAACATACGCCGCAAATGCCGCCCTCGGCGCAAACTACAACACCGCCAACCCGATTTTCATCGGCCATTACGACGGCACAACTTGGACGGAAACCGCCGCCACACTCACCGGCACAACGGCCTCGGCGGGCGGTTTTGCCTCGTTTTCGCCATTTGTCATCGGCAATTCGCAGGCGCAAACTTGGTATCAAGATGCCGACGGCGACGGGTTTGGCAATGTGGCCGTGACCACCTTTGCCCTCAACCAGCCCGCTGGCTATGTTTTGGACAATACCGACTGCGACGACGGCAACCCCAACATCCACACGCCGGCCACTTATTATGCCGACACCGACGGCGACGGCTACGGCGACCCCGCCAACACCGATATTCTCTGCTCCACCACGCCGCCCACAGGTTATGTATCCAACAACCTCGACTGCGACGACGGCAACCCGAACCTGCCAGCCAATTTTTATCCAGATGCCGACAACGATTCATACGGCGCGGCAGGCAGCAACCCGACATTGGCTTGCACGGGCGGCACCGGATTTTCCAATAATGCAGCAGATTGCAACGATGCCGACGCAAACATCAATCCCGCCGCTGCTGAAATCTGCAACAACGGCACCGACGAAAACTGCGACACCTACGACGGTGTGGGCGCGTTCGGCCACGACATCATCCCGCACTGCACCAATCCAGCCAAGAACATGGTCGAAATCATGGGCGTGGTCGGAGGAAACCCACCGTACACCTATTCCAAAAATGGTGGGACTACCTACCAAACCAACGCGCTATTCAACAATCTCGCAGCGGGCACATACACGTTTGTCGTGAAAGACAACACGAACTGCACCCTTTCCAACGACATCACTATCAACCAGCCGATGGCTGCTTCGGGCACGGGTTCAGCACTTGATTGTTACGACGACACGGACGGCACAGTAGAAGTGAGCGTCAGCAATGGCTACCCGAACTATGATATTGACTGGTATCTCGGCCCGAATTTGGTTGGTTCCGGCCCCGCACTTTCCGGGCTTGGCGGCGGCACATACAAAGCCTCCATCACCGACTCGGAGGGCTGCATCCGGTCCGTCACCGTATCCGTCACCGAGCCGCCAAAACTGAACGTGAAACTGACCCGCACCAACGTCACCTGTTTCGGCGCGGACAACGGTTCCATCGCCAACCTGACAACAGGCGGCGTGGGCGGCTACACTTTTGCATGGAGCGACGGCTCCACCGACCAGAGTCGCCTGAATCTCGGCCCCGCCATTTACACCGTGACCGCCACCGACGCAAACGGCTGCGCAAAATCTGCCCAAGCAGAAGTAAAAGAGCCGAAGGAACTGCTCGTGACCTTCAAAGCCGTTGCCATCACTTGTTTCGGCGCGAACAATGGCAGCCTTGAAGCAAAAGCATCGGGCGGCACTGGCACCAAAACCTTCCTCTGGAATACCGGCGCGACCACCGCGCTTATTTCCTCACTCGCTCCGGGCACTTATACGGTGTCCGTGACCGACGCAAATGGTTGTCTCACAGTGGCTTCCACTGTTTTGAGCCAGCCGGCTGCCGTGACCATCACGAGCATCACGAGCACACCGAACACATCCGGGTCGTTCTCGGTAGCAGTAGCGGCAACGGGCGGCACCACCCCGCGCAAGTTCCAGCGCACCATGAACCCACCCACCAACACTGTTTGGAGCGCGTTGAACGGCACCGGGAATTTCACGAATGTCCCGATGGGCACCTACCTGTTCCGGGTAATTGACAAAAACGGCTGCTCGACCACCCAGACCAAAACCATCCCGGTGACGCTGAAGCCCAGCGACAGCAACGACCGCAGCATCCAGCAACCGACCGCGCAGGACTTCACACTCGTGCCAAACCCAGCAAAAGGCTCTGTCGCCCTCGTGTTCATGGGCGAAATGCCGACTGCTGCCCAAGTGGAAGTCCGCGACATGGCCGGGCGTTTGTTGAAAAACACAGCCGCAGGCACTTTGAATGGAAACCGGCTTTCATTGGAAGGTTTGCCGACCGGTGTGTTATTCGTGACCGTTCGGGCTGAAAATGGTGCAACCAACACGAAACGATTGGTCGTGACAAATTGAACGTGATGTTTTTGGGATAAAAAAGCGCGGGGGGGGGGGTATAAAGAGGCGGGCGGGTTTGTTGAGCAAAAAAAATAAAACACCGACGAAGGGTGG
>JBKBIC010000208.1:0-8316 GCA_046299435.1 Saprospiraceae bacterium | reverse complement strand
CCGGGATTTTTTTCAAAACAGCCAACACGTCTTCGTTGAAAATTTGATTGCGCCAGTTTTCCATAGCATCAAGCGTTTTTTTGCTGGATAAGTTTGTATTCGGATGACTTGACCAATTTTATCGAGGTCATGTCGGTCGGTTTTTCAAATTTGTATGCCCAGAGTTTGAGCACATCTCCATCTTTGGTGGTTTGTCGAACGACATACACACAAATTACTTCATTGATTTTTTTAGAAATGCCGCGCTGTGCAGCAGTAGAAAGATAATATAGAAAAGGGTGATAAAGTTGGTAAACCGAAAAGCTATCTGGATTCCCATTTTTTGCCTCGAAAAGACCAATCGTTCCTTTGAACTCAATTGTGAGGTCTATCTCAATTTGAATATTTTTGAGGTTGAGGTGTGTTTGCTGACCAAAAAAGTACTGCAGCGTGGTTTTCGTTCGATGTGGAAAATATGTTTTTGGGCGTTGTGCAATATCTACATCATCGAATTCTGTGTCCTGCCCAAACAGGAAGTGGTGCAAAATGCGCTGGTTGTTTGCCACTGAAAGAATGTTGCTCTCACTTGTGTTGAACTGGTTCAATAGGCTTTTTTTATATGGCCATTCAATTTTGTTCTTGATAGGTTCGAAATGGTGGTACAGGTTATCAATGCCCTTTACAAATTTGTGCTTGCCTTCACCGAGATGCAGAATGGCAAAGTCTTTCGCAACGAGAGAAGGTGGCAATTGGGCCTTGCTGTCTATTTTCGTCACATCAAACGGATTTCCAAATCCAAACTCCGTGCAAACCTGCTTTACCTTATTGTTGTGAAATTCATATTCGTCTTCCTTTTCACAGTGTTCCAAAAGTTTTTCGATGACAAGGTGTTTCTTGTTTTTTGACTTGCTCCATTTTTTCATGGCAGTGGCCAACCTTTTCTTGGTTTCTTTTTTGCCCAAAACCGCCGCCATGTCGAACACCGCTGGCCCCTTCATCGTGCCGGCCAAAGCGAGGCGCAGCAGGGGCATGATATCGCCGGGCTTCTGGTTGTTTTCGTGCATCCAGTTTTTCACGGCCTGTTCGAGTTCGGCGGCTTGGAACGGCTCGAAGCCCGCGATGAACGACGTAAGTTGCTGAAAAACAGGCCGTTTTTCGTCCGACCATTTTTTCGCCAGCGTGTCCGCGTCGTAGTTTTTCGGCGACTCGAACAGATAGTAACCCTCGCGGGTGAAGTCATGCAGGAAGGTCACGCGCTCTTTCATCAGCCCTGCCACTTTTTCCAGATAAGCCAAATCGGTCGCGTAGCCCGCAGCCTCGGCATGGGGTTGGATGAGCCGCGCCAACTCGTCGTTGGGCAGGGCTTGGATGTATTTCTGGTTGAACCACTTGGCCTTGTCGTAATCGAACCGCGCCCCGCTTTTGTGGATGTGGTCGAGGTCGAAGGCGGCAATCAGGTCGGCTACCGAAAAAATTTCTTGGTCGCCGCCGGGGTGCCAACCGAGCAAAGCAAGGAAGTTGATGAGTGCCTCCGGCAAAAATCCCGCGCCGCGGAAGCCGGGGAAAAACTCCTGCGATTCCGGCTGCGTCCAATCCATCGGGAACACGGGCATCCCGAATTTCGCGCCGTCGCGTTTCGAGAGTTTGCCGTTGCCTTCGGGTTTCATGATGAGCGGCAAGTGCGCGAACTGCGGCATCGTGGCCTCCCAACCGAAGCCGCGATAGAGCAAAACGTGGTGCGCCGTGCTCGGCAGCCACTCCTCGCCCCGGATGACGTGCGTGATGCCCATCAAGTGGTCGTCCACGATGTTGGCGAGGTGGTAAGTGGGCATCCCGTCGGCTTTGAGCAGCACCTTGTCGTCCAGTTCGCCGCTGTTGAACGTGACCTCTCCGCGAATCAAATCGTGGATTTTGATGTCCTCATTCGGCTCGATTTTGAGGCGGATGACGAACGGCTCGCCCGCGTCAAGCAGTTGATTCACAGTGCTTTCCGGGAGTGCGAGGCTGTTGCGGAGGCTGTCGCGGGTGCGGAAATTGTAGGTAAAATTTTCCTCCGCGCCGCGCCGCGTTTCGAGTTCCTCCGGCGTGTCGAAGGCATAGTACGCATGGCCGCGCGCGACCAATTCGTGGGCGTGTTTCCGGTAGATATCCTTGCGGTCGCTTTGCCGGTACGGGCCGTTTTCGCCGCCAAAACCCACGCCCTCGTCGGGCACGAGGCCCACCCATTTCAGGCTTTCGATGATGTATTCCTCCGCGCCGGGGACGTAGCGGGTCTGGTCGGTATCCTCGATGCGGAGGATGAACGTACCGCCGTGTTTGCGGGCAAACAGGTAGTTGTAAAGCGCGGTGCGGACACCGCCGATGTGCAAAGCCCCCGTGGGGGAAGGCGCAAAACGAACGCGAACAGACATGGAATTTAATGTGCGAATGAGAGAATGTGCGAATGGGATAATGGCAGGTGAAATCCGGTTGGCCGTTTTTCAATTCAAAAAACAGCGCGATTTTTCACGGCTGGCTCCGTCTTTTGTGCCGCAAAAGTAGGCAAATCGGCGGACGGTTGACGGCAGACGGTTGACGGCATTTTTTAATGGCCGCCCGCTTGCTGTCCGCCGTCCGCCGCCAACCGTCCACCGAAAATGTACTTAGTCAAATCGCCGCGCCTCCTCCAAGCCCTTGCGCCCAGCCTCCTCTGGCACGTCGAAACGCAGGAAAAAGTGCTCTACCTGACCTTCGACGACGGGCCAATCCCCGACGTGACCCCCTTCGTGCTCGGCGAGTTGCGGCGGTTCGGGGCGCGGGCGACGTTCTTCTGTGTCGGTGACAACGTGCAAAAACACCCCGACATTTTTGCCCAGATTTTGGCCGAAGGCCACACCGTCGGCAACCACACTTTCAACCACCTGAACGGCTGGAAAACCCCGCTCGAACCCTACCTCGAAAACGTGGCCGCCTGCGCCCAACTTGTTGACAGTCAATTGTTTCGCCCGCCTTATGGCCGCCTGCGCCGGGCGCAGCGCAAGGCATTGGAAGGCCAATACCGAATCGTCATGTGGGATGTGCTGAGCGGCGATTTCGACCTGAATATTGCCGGCGAGCAGTGCCTCGAAAACGTGCTCCAAAATGCCCTGCCCGGCTCCATCATCGTCATGCACGATAGCCTGAAAGCCGAGCCGCGCCTGCGGTTCGCGCTGCCGCGTGTGCTGGAACATTTTTCTGAGGCGGGCTACGTTTTTGAGGAGTTGAAAAGAGGAAAAGTTGAGGAGTTGAAAAATTGAGGCTCAGAAATTCAACTCCTCAACTTTTCCTCTTTTCAACTCTTCTCACCCCAAAATCTCCTCCATTTCCGCCCGTGTCAGCGTGGGCACATCGCCGTCGGCTGCAAAAAACTCGATGCCGAGTTGGGCTTTGCGCTCCTGCATCTGCCGGATTTTTTCCTCCACCGTTTCCCGTGCGATGAACCGGATGGCCGTGACCGGGCGCGTCTGCCCGATGCGGTGCGCCCGCGCGATGGCCTGTGCTTCGACGGCGGGATTCCACCAGGGGTCGAGGATGAAGACGTAATCGGCGGCGGTCAGGTTGAGGCCCACGCCGCCCGCTTTGGTGGTCATAAAAAAAGCCTGCACCGCCGGGTCGGCCTGAAAACGCTCCACTTCGCGGGCGCGGTCGGTGGCGGGCGTGTCGCCCGTGAGCCACGCGAACGGCGTTTTTTCCTGCTCAAAAACCGCCCTGAACAACCGCAGATTCCGCTCGAAACTGCTGAAAATCAAAACTTTGTGCCCGCTCCGGCGGATGCTTTCCCACTGGGCCAGCACGTCGTCAAATTTGCCGGATTCGGGGATTGGAAATTGGGAATCAGAAATTGAGGAAGCCTCCAACCCCCAATTTCCAATTTCTAATTCCCAATTTCCAGTCTCCAATCCCCAATTTCCAATTGCTCCGGCAAGTGCCGGGTGGTTGGCGATTTGCCGCAATTTGGTCAGGGCTTGGATGGCCAAAATCCGCGTTTTCGGGTCGTCGAACAGCCGCAGAATATCGTTTCGGACGGCACTTTTCACGCGCTCGTACAGGCGTTTTTGGTCAGGCAACATCTCCGAAAGGAATACCTGCTCTGTTTTTTCGGGTAGTTCCGGGGCGACCTCCTCCTTCGTGCGGCGCAGGAAAAACGGGCGCACCCGCCGGAAAAGCGCGGCCTTCGCCGCCGCGTCGCCGCGTTCGATGGGCTGCAAAAACTGCCGCCGGAAATCCGCGAAACTGCCCAGCGTGGCCGGGTTGATGAACTCCATTTGCGTCCAGAGGTCGGCCAGCGAGTTTTCGATGGGCGTGCCGGAAAGCGAGATTTTGTGCCGCCCGCGCAGGTGCCGCACCACTTTCGAGACCTCCGAATCGCGGTTTTTGATTTGCTGGCTTTCGTCCAAAATGATGTAGTCCCACTCGATTTGCCCCAGCAAATCAAGGTCGTTGCGGGCCGTGTGGTAGGTGGTCAGCACTACGTCGTGGGCGGCCAAAGCCCGTGCGTCGGTCGCCCGTTTCGGGCCGATGTGCCGACAGGTGAACAGCCGGGGCGACACGAATTTGTCCAATTCGGCCTGCCAGTTGAACACCAACGAGGCGGGCAAAACGACGAGCGCGGTGAATGATGAACGATGAGTGATGAATGATGAATGGCTGGTTTTCAATGAGTTATCGCTGAAAATAGGTTCTGGTTCAGGCGGCGGCGCAGCGAAAAGGTCAAGTTGCACGGTGGACGGTGAGCGGCTAACGGTGGACGGTAGACGGTTGACGGTGGACGGTTGACGGACGACGTTGGTTATGCCGTCTTGCCGTGCCTCGCCGTCCACCGTTTGCCGTCCGTCGTCTGCCGTCCACCGTTCCTTTGCATGGAGCAGCACGGCGATGGTTTGCAGGGTTTTTCCGAGTCCCATGTCGTCGGCGAGGCAGGCCCCGAAGCCGTGCGTTTGGTGGCCGATGAGCCATTTCACGCCGCGCAACTGGTACGGGCGCAGACTGGCTTGCAGCCGCGCAGATGGTTGAAAATCAATCTTTTCCGGGTCAATTTCGGGAAACTCGGCGATGCCCTCGGCCAAGCCCAGCGTCTCCAAAACCGTGAACAGGGCCTTCGGCACTTGCAGCCGCTCATCCTCGCCTTCGCGGGCGACGGCCACCAACTCGGCGTACCGCGCCAGCCATGCCTCCGGGATGAGGAAAAACGTGCCGTCGGGCAGCGGAAAATGCCGCTCGCCGCGCCGGATGTACGGCGCGAACCGCCGGAACGGAAACTCGAACGGCCCGACCGTGACCGTGCCGAACACATCGAACCAGTCGTTTTGCACGGCGGTTTGCAGGGCAATTGCTCCGGCAAAAGCAGCGATGCGGCGGCCTTCGGTTTCGGGCATAACGATTTGAAAACCAGCGGATTCGAGCGCGGCGCGGTGCATGGCCAGCCAGCCGATGGCCTGTTCCAGATTCGCGTTTTCGGGAAAATGGAAGGCGCGGTTTTCGGCCCGCAGGCCGAGTTTTTCGAGCGCGGAAACCAGCGCGGATTCGGCGGCCTCGTCGCGGCGCACCTGCCGCAGCGCGATGGGCGCGTCCGCCGGGAACTCGACCCAAGTGAACTGCCGCCGCCGCTCGCCGAACGGGAATTCGCGCCCCTCGTACCGGAAAACGGGCGCGAGCAGCCACGTTTTTTGGAAAAAATCCTCGTGCAAAGTGAGCGTGCCGCCGAGCAGTTTTTCGCGCAAATCAAGCGCGAAACCCTCCGGTTCGATGTGCGTGCGGTTGGCGTTTTTGACGATGATGCGCTGGAAATACTCGCGGACGTTGCGCTCCGGGATGCTCACCACGTCCTTCGCTTGGAAGGGTTTGACCATGTTGCCGTTGATGCCCGGCACCCGGAAAATGTCGTGCCCGACCAGAATCCATGCGGGCGAAGTGTTGGTCAGGGGCACCACGTCGCGGTCTTGGATGCGCCATTTTTCGCCGTCGTCGGTGGCGAGTTGGAGGCGGTATTCCACGCCGCCGGGTGTTTTTTTGAAGTGCAGGTGCGGCACCAATTCGTCTTTTTGGAAGGCCACGAGGTGGTCTTTGGCGAGCGATTTTTTCTCGACGTGCCACGTCAGCGGCAAGCGGGCGCGGGCGATTTCGGTCAAAAACACGTCCAACTCGCGGTGGATGAATGTCTCAACCAACGATTTAGTATCCTGATTTGCAAGGAGTTGCGCGAGCGGGGTGGGCTGCTTTGCCTTCGGCGGCTTGAACCGTGCCTCGATGTTTTTGGGCGCGAGCGATTCGGTGATTTGCAGCAGCCGCTCGTGCGTGGGCGTGGCCCTGATGCCGTAGGGCGGCACGGTTTCGGGCGTGGCTTTTTGCATGATGTGGGTCAATGCGCCCGTCGGGTCGGTCTGCACGACGTTGGCGGATGGGAGGCAGGCTTGCTCGCCGAAGGGGTAGAGGTTGAAGACGATTTGGAAGGTCATGGCTGGCGCGAAGATGCGGCGGTGCGTGGCAAGGTTGGCGACAGTGTGTGTGTGTTTTCTGTGGGTGTTTGAGGGTGCGAAAAAAAATTATTTGAATCGTAGCAAATATTAGGTACGAACAACGCTGATTCGGCCCGAACGGACGAGAAGTTGGCCGAAAGTCTATTTATTTGCGGTCGCTTCTTTTGCCGGTGTCATGGGGCATTGGCTTCGCGCCCTAAGCCTGTCCGCCCCGGCTTTAATCTCTGCTCTCCTAATTTTTCCACCCATATCCCTTGTTTTACCATGCGTAAGACAATCCCCCTCCTCCTGGGCCTACTGGCCTATGCCTGTGTTTGTGCCGGGCAGAGCTGCGGCTGCGACAAGACCCTCACCGCATCGGGCATATATAGGCCGATTTCGCAGGGCTCCGGCCCGTTTTACCTCGATTTACAGCCGGGCGACACGGTCTGCATCGCGGCGGGCAACTACTCGATGCTGCGCTTCATCGGTTTTCAGGGCACAGCGGAGGCTCCCATTGTGCTGAAAAACTGCGGGGGCCTTGTGACCATCGGGCACAAGTCTTACTACGCCGCGCTTGATTTTCAGGGCTGCCGCTACTTCCACGTGACGGGCACGGGGAGCGCGGAGCACACCTATGGTATCCGCATCGACTCCTGTGGGGTGGCTTCTGCGCTGGCGGTCGGGGCGTTGAGCAGCGATTTCGAGGTTGACCACATTGAGGTGGCGAAGGCCGGTTTTGCGGGTATGATGATGAAGACCGACCCGAACTGCAACGCGGCCACTTGGCAGGGAAACTTTGCGATGCACAACCTCGACGTACACCACAATTACGTCCATGACGTGGGCGGCGAGGGTTTTTACATCGGTAATTCCTTTTATGCCAATGGCATGACCATCAAGTGCGATGGCGTGAACACGCAGGTTTACCCGCATTTGATCTATGGGCTTAGGCTCCACCACAACATCATCGAAAGGTCGGGCGCGGAATGCATACAATATGCCTGCGCCCCGGACGCGCAAGTACACGACAACGTAGCGACCAACTGCGGCATCGCGCCTTTCGCGGCATTCCAGAACAACGGCATCCAGTGCGGCGGCGGCGCGGGCGGGGATTGCTACAACAACGTGGTGCGGAACGTCGGCGGCTCCGGGCTGGCGATTCTGGGGCACTTGGGCAACAACCGTTTTTTCAACAACCTGCTGGTCAACTGCGGCGGCGACGCCATTTTCTGCGACGACCGCAACGGTTCCTTGCCCAACACCTACTGCGATTTCCTGAACAACACCATCGTCAACGCTGGGCGCAATGCCATGCGCCTCTACAACCAGAACAACTCCATCCTCCTGGCCAACAACGTCATGGTGAAGGCGGGCAGCAGCTTCCTATACTTTTTGCAAGGTGCAACGGCTACGCAACAGACCAACTATACCGCCAACTCGTTCGTGCCCGGCGTTTTTCAGGACACCCTGACGATGATGCCAGCACCCGGCTCGCCGCTCCTCAATGCAGGCACCGACCTTACGGCACTTGGCGTTGGCTTTGACCTGATGAACGTCCCGCGCCCGGTCGGCAGCGGTTTTGACATCGGTTGCCACGAATATTGCTCCGGCGTGCCGGGCATTTGCGCCCCACAAAATTGGTACGCGGACACCGATGTAGACGGCTACGGCGACGCAGCCGTCTCCGTCTCCGCCTTGCCGCCCGCACCCGCCGGCTTCGTGTCCAATTACCTTGATTGCGACGACACCGACCCAGCCATAAACCCCGCCGCCACCGAAACCTGCAACAACACCGACGACGATTGCAACGGCATCGTGGACGACGAGGCCACCGATGCCGACACGCAGTGGTACCCGGATG
>JBKBIC010000207.1:0-8321 GCA_046299435.1 Saprospiraceae bacterium | reverse complement strand
CTAGCAAAATGTCTACCAAAAAACGCCAACCAAAATCGCCTTCAACTCCCCCGCCCCTACCCCAAAAAAAACCCCCCCCCGCTCTATGCGGGGGGGGTATTTTGTTTGCGGGAAGGTCATCTCTCTTGTGCCCCACTCCTCAAAAAACACTCACATCGCCGTCGAACCGGCGCAGCGTGCCGTCCACCAATTCCACCTCCATTGCCCAGACGTACACGCCGAGCGGCACGGTCTTGCTGTTGGATTGGCGACCGTCCCAAGCCCCGGCAAAGTCGTTGGGCAGCACGTTCCGCACCTCGTGCAGCATCGTGCCCCAGCGGTCGAACACCCGGAACGAGCGGATTTTGCCGACTGCCGGGCCAAATTGCGGCAGCAAGCGCGTGTTTTGGTCGTCGCGGGCCGAAGGCGAAAACACGTTCGGCACGAACACATCCACCACGCGGCGCACTTCCAGCATGATTTCGTCGGTGGCCGTGCAGCCGTTCGGGTCGCGCACCGTCAGGCTGTAACGAATTGAATTCCAAGCCTTTGAATATGGGAACGGGCAATCGGTGCAGGTCAAAAACTCGGTCGTTGACCATTGGTAGGCCAGCGGTTGCAGGCTGTTCGTCTGGACGGCGAGCAAGGCCGAGTCGCCGAGTTGGATGCTTTGGTCGGGCGGCAGGGCCAGCACGAGCGGGTCGGGCTGAAAAATCGGCGCGGGCGCGGTTTCGATGCAGCCGTGCACGTCCTGCGCTTGCAAAGTGTACGCGCTGGCGGGCAGATTTCCGAAAACGGTCTGCTGCGCCCAAGTTTCGCCGCCATCGAGCGAAAACATCAGCGTCGCGTCGGCGGCGATTGCGCGGATTTCGCCGTTCGCCTCGCCCCAGCACCGCACCGAATCGGTCTCCACCTCGAATACAATCGGCGGAAAATTGGGCACTTCGCCACTGGCCGTTTTCGTGCAAGGGGCGGCATCGGCCACGGTCCCGGCGTATTGGCCAGCGGGAAAATCGGTCTGGGTCGCGGCGGTTTCATTCGGCAGGTTCCATTCAAACCGGAACGGCGGCACGCCGCCGCCCGGCGCGGCGGTCACGGTGCCGGTCATTTCGTTCAAGCAAGTGGGCGTGCCGTCCACGGCGAGCGTGATTTGCGGCAGCACGAGCAGGTCAACGGTGTGCGTCGAATCGCAGCCGTTCCGGGCCGTGAAGGTTTTTCGATAAATGCCCGACGCGCCCACGTCTTGCCCGAAAATGGAGGCCGTCGCGCCGCCGCAAATCACGAGTTGCTGGGCGGTGGCGAAGGTGTCCTTCGGGAAAACCTCGACCACGACCGTTGAATCGCAGCCGGTTTTGGCAGATAGGTAAAAAACGTGGGTCGAATCCGGCGGCAGCACCGCCGCGCCGTAGGGCAGGTATTTGCCGAGGCAAATGGCCGTGTCCACTTTGTGGAAATAGGTGCCGACCGAAGTGCCGCGCACCCGCACGCGCTCCGTCGAATCGCAGCCATGCACGGTCTGGAATTTGAACACGCGCTCTTGGTCGGGCAGGATGTCCGCGCCGTTCCAGCGGACGGAAAGGCCGTAGCAAATCGTCGTGTCGATCGTGCGGTAAAACGTGTCGCGCACCATGACGAAAGCAGTGTCGCGGGAGCGGCAGCCGTTGGCAAAACTGGCCTCCAACACGATGAGGCCCGACTGCGCGGGCGTGGCCGACACGGCAGGGCAGGTCGGGCAGTTGACCACATTGGCAGGCGACCAACTGTAAAAATCGAAGCCCGATTCGGCAAAAACCAATGCTTCGCCTTTGCACATTTCGCGGTCGGGACCGATTTGGACGACCGTGCTGCTGTCTATAAACACTTGAATTTCATCGGTTTGCGTCAGGCCGCAGCGGTCGGTCACGGTCACGGCGTAGATGCCCGCATCGGGCGCGGTGAACGTCGGCAACGTCGAGCCGTCCGACCAAACCCAACTGACGAGGTCGTTGCCGACGGCAGAAAGCGGCACGGTGGCGTTGTCGCAAACGGTCGTGTCAGGCGAGCCGAAATCAATCTGCGTCGGGTTGTAATTGTACCGGAAGCCCGCCATGTTGTTCGCAAAACCACATTCGCCGATGCTCGTCACCGGGAAATCGGCGGCAAAATTGAGCGGCGGCAACTTGGAATGGTCGTCGTTCAGCACTGCAAAAATGGAGTCGTTGGCGAGGCGCGGGATTTTGAAAGTGATTGATTCACAGTCGTTTGGCGCGACATCGAAGCCCAGCGGAAACATCCCGACCCACTCGGCGGCGGCGGTCGTCGGGTTGTGTTTGTAAAACGAAATGGGCGTGAATTGCGGCAGCACGTTGTCGCCGGGGTTGCAAATCGTGCCCCTGACGACGAGCGAATCGCCCGCGCACGAGACGTTTTGGAGGGTCAAAACCCCGTCGGGCGAGGGGAAAGTGGGGTTGAAATATTGGTTTTGGAAAGTGTTGAGCGTCAGGCCGTTGCCCACGAGGTGCGGGTTTTGTTGGTAGCGCGGGACGCTCAAATCGTCGTTGATGTTGACGTTGAAATAGGCGTGCTGGTTCCAGACCTGCCGCGAGGCAATGCCCGGCGTACCGACGGCCTCGTAGCAGACGAGTTTGCCGCCGTCCGGGATGCCGAGTTTGCAGGAAATGACGACCTCCGTCTGGCCGTCCGCGTCCACGTCGAGGATGAGCGGGTTTTCGATGTGCGTGGCCGAGACGCAAGCATCCTGCCATTTCACCTTGCCCGTCGCGCCCTCGATGATTTGCAAAAACGTGGAGCCGCGATAGACCACATCCGAGGAGCCGTCGCCGCAAAAATCGAACACGCTGCTGCCCGTGACCGAGGAGGCATCGTCGGTGAAAAGCCGCCATTTGAGCGAAAAGTCGTTTTCGAGGCAGTAAAGCCAGGGGTATCCGACAAAACTGACCTCCAATTGGCCGTCGCCGTCGAGGTCGGCCACGTTCACGCGGCTGGCTCCGTCGTACCAGTTGTTCACGAGCGCGTACTCGCGGATGACTTGGCCGCTCTGCAAATCCCAGACGTAGCAGGTGTTTTGCTGGCCTTTTCGCCCCTGCACCACCGCGTCGAGGTCGCCATCGCGGTCGAAATCCACGACGCTCGTGAAGCCATCAGAATACGCCGCCGGGGCGGAGCGGATGGCCGCGACCACGCCTGTTTGCAAATTGACGGACATGACTTGGTTGCCGGCCACGATTTCCAGCCCCTCGCAATCGGGGCAAAAACCGTCGGGCAGCGCGTCAATCGGCACCGGGGCATTGAACGAAAAACCGTTGGCCTTGCGGGCCGGATGCTCGCCCGCGCTCAAATCCGGGCCGCCTTCGGCCAAAAGCGCGCCCGTTTGGCCGTTGAAAACTTGGTTGCCGACGCTCACTTCGGGCCAGCCGTCGTGGTCGAAATCGGCCACGTTCGGCGACGAATATTGGTAGCGGAAGCCATAGCCCATCTGAATCGTAGAGGCCCATTTGAGGTTGCCGAGGTGGTCCCAGCAGCGGAGGATGCGGTCTTCGCCGACGAGCAAAATCTCGCCGAAACCGTCCTTGTCCAAATCGGCCAGTGCGGGCGAGGTGCCGCCGGGGTATTTTGTCGGGCCGACGATGTGCAGTTTCGTGGCCCCGGTCGCGCCGTCGGCCACATAAATATCCGGGAATTCGCAGCGGTAGCTGACCACATCGGGCACGCCGTCGCGGTCAATGTCGCCGGCCACGAACACGGAATAGGTGTTCAAATTGGCCTCGCCCGTCCATTGCACACCGAGTTGGATGCTGTCGCAAGGCGGGATGTAATAGCAATCGGCGTTGCAAGTGGTGTAATAAAAATCGTCGCATTGCCCCGTGCAGGTGCAATCTTGGTCGAAGCAATCCACGAGGCCGTCCGCGTCGTCGTCGAGGCCGTTCGTGCAGTTTTCGGTCTGGGCGGCGAGTGGCGAAGTTGAAAAGAGGAAAACGAGGAAGAGCGGAAGAGAGGAAAAGAGGAAGTGGGAAGAGATGGGGCGAAGCGTGTAAGTCAAATGTGCAATCATCATCGGAGGGATGGTTTTGGTTTTGTGCCGCCGAAAAACGAGGCTCCCGCCGGGCAAGTGCAGCGGCACGGGTGGATTAACACGGCGTTTTCAGTTCGTTAAAATTGGCCGACATCGCCTATAATTGTGGTCAAAATTAAAAACTCGAATCATGGTTGCCGAGACAAAATTTCCGACGACAAATGCCGAACTGTCCGAGCTGGCCGGGCCGACAGGCATGGTACGGTTTCCGGCCTCGTTCGATGAGTTCTGGGAGCTGCTGGCTGAGGCGGAGTTCAACGTCGAGTATTTTGAGGAAGAAATCGTTGCCACAATGAGCTACGAGACTGACCTTCATTCTGACATCGCCACGCAAATTTCCTATTTGCTAAAAGAAGTTTTCCGAGGGAAAAGTGGCTTTCGGGTTCGCAACGGCAACCGCCCCGTTTGTATCCCCGCCTGCGGCCATGCCGTGTTCAACCCCGATGGCTCGGTGGTCGGGCTGCCCGCCGAGTTGTTCGAGTACCGCCCCGGCATGAACGCCGAACTCACACCTGTGCTGGTGTTCGAAGTGCTTTCCCAAAACACCCGCGCCCACGACTTGGCCGACAAACTGCCCTGCTACAAGCAAATCCCCAGCCTCCGGCAAATCATCTTCGTGGATTCGCAGCGCGTGGAAGTTTCCGTCTGGGAAAAACTGAACGACAATGCCCGCTGGCTCGAAACCCGCCTGACCGCGCCCGACGACTCGTTTTTGGTGGAGGGCCGCGCCGTCACGCTGCGCGAAGTGTACGAGGACACGTTGCTGTGAGCCGCTGGTACCGAACAAAAGAGGGAAGGAACTTAGCCCTATGAAAGACATCCTGCCGATGTATGTTTGCAGCATTTCCACTCAACGATGCCAAGCCATAAACTAAAACAGGCCCCGCTGCAAGAAGTCATCTTCGAGCTGTTCTGGAAACTGCCCACGAATGAACAGGGGTTCGCGCATGACCCCGGATTCGAGTTGGCGCAAGGCGTTTTTGCCTCAAAAATCCAGCCCGACTTCCCGGTACACAAACGGCTGGCAGCGGAGTTTCCCTTGTTTTTTTTTCGCAGGCCCGTCCACCAATTTTGGAAAGACGAATTGATGTGGCCTGTCGTGCAATTAGGCCAAGGCATCCTCGCAGTAAATGACACAGAGACGAACTACGTTTGGGCGAACAATTTTCAGGCAAACATCAAAAAAGCAGTAAAGGCACTGCAACACAGCTATGCCGGGAAATTTCACCTCGAAATTGAACGAGCACGGCTGCAATACGTTGACGCTGTGGAGTTCGACCCCCGGAAAGAAATCGCCACCAGCTTCATCGCCCGGAATATGAACACCATATTGAAGAACGATTACAATCTGGCCGGCAAACCTGCGGATGTCCACATCGCCCAGACTTTCAACCTAAAAGACAACTCAACCCTCCAATTGAGCATCCAGAACGGCATCAAAAACCAAACAGGCAACCCGGCCATCATCTGGACTACTATAACCGAAAGATCCGTCGGCCTGAACTTCAAAAACCTGTTTGCTTGGCTCGAATTTGCCCATAAAACCACCTCCGATACCTTCGTCAATATGCTCAATCCCGACTTCTATGCAAGCTTCGACCGCTGACTACGCCCCCCCTTCCTATACATCCTTCCCGACCCTGACATCCACCGTCCAAACCATGCGAAGCATCGGGTGGGCAAGCTCCGGCACTACTTTCTTTTGGCCCGAAGTCCACGAAACCGTGCTCAACCAGCGCGTACTCGACCTGTTGAACGAGCTCAAAAAACTGAAAGACAACTGGGACGAAGAAGGCGCGCCCGCACCAAGCCCACGCGCAATCCGCCATGCAGAAGTGTTGGTCAATCAGTTGAACCGTGCCGGGCAAAAAGTCTTCCACATCGCGCCCGGCCCGCGTGGCGAAATCATGGTTGACCTCCGCGAAAACGGTAAATCGGTAGAGATACTTTTTTACCCCGAAAAAATGCGGTACGTCCAATTCCCTGCTGCCGGCGAACCCGAACAGGGCGAATTCCACCCCGACCTACTGCCTAAACTCCTCAAATGGCTCAATGGCTGACGCTCGCCCACCCGTTGACCCCGCCGAATGGCTCTTCCGGCGCGGGTATTCTACGCCCGAAAAAAAGTACATGAACCCCGACGGCACCGCCACGTCGCGGGTCTTCGCGCTGCGCGAAAAAGACAACGGCGAACTTTCGGTAGATGTGAAAAGCATGACCACGCCCCAAAACGCCGTCGGCGATACATCCAAGTTCATGCTTTTCGAGGTTGCCAACCGCGATGTCCTCGGCATCGGTCTGCAAACTTTCCACGACCCACTCACCCCCGAAACGCACGGCTCGGACAATCCCGCCCACGCCGTCATCACTGGCATGAACCCCGACGACGATGCCCTGCCGGGCCTGCTGGCACGAAGGTCGCGGCGTGTTTATCCCTGACCATCACCCCCGCTCCACCTTCCCGTTCACCTTCAACTTCAGCACTTCCACGCTTTCAAGTCCTTCATTGTCAACGACTTTGACGGCCACGCGGTGCAGCCCCGGCTTGAATCGCCACGTCTGTTCGCCGGTTTTGTCGAGCAGGATTTCGGCTTTGAAAATGCCCGCGCCCATTGACCGAGCGGATGCGTCGGCTGTTAGTCGAGTCTGGGATGGCAAGAAAACTGTTTGTGCGTGGCAGAATAGGAACACGGATTGGGCGGATTTGCACGGATTTTTTGGAGGAAGTCAGTTGAAAAAATCCGTGCAAATCCGCCCAATCCGTTCAATCCGCGTTCCAATCCTATCCAGTTTGGTCTCACAAATCGCCCAGCTGCGGCCTCAAAATCACCTCTTCGAGTACCGCCGAATCCGAGAGCGAATACGCAGCCCACACCATTTTGGCCACATCGGAGGCTTGCATCAGGCGGTTTTCGGGCAAATCCACGCCCGACCACGAATCCGACCAAGCCGCGCCGGGAAGCAGGGCCGTGACCCGGATGCCGTGCGGTTTCATCTCCTCGCGCAGCACTTTGGTGAAGCCCAGCAGCGCGAATTTCGAGATGGAATACGAGCCGCCATTCGGGTAGGCCATCATGCTCGCCACGCTGCACATATTGAAAATGTGCCCGCTGCGCCGGGCCAGCATCGTCGGCAACAGGGCGCGGGTGAGGTGGTACGCGCTGTACAGGTTGGTTTCCATCAAAGTTTCGAGGGTGCCGCTGGCCTCGTCGGCGACGTTGCCGGGCAGGAAGAGGCCCGCGTTGTTCACGAGCACATCCACCCGCGACCAGTGGTTGCGGATGAAATCGGCGAAGTGCAGCACGTCGGGTTTTTTGCTCAAATCCGCCGCTTGGGTGAGCAGCTGCACATCGGGGAACTGGCGCGACCAATCGGCCCGCATCGCGTCCAAATCGCCCTGCGTACGGGCGCAAACGCACACATCGAAGCCGTTTTTGGCAAAGATTTCGGCAATGGCACGGCCCAAACCTTTGGTGCCGCCGGTGACGATGACTGTCTTTTTCATGGGACGAAGGTGAGAAATCGGGGATTGGGAACCGAGGAAATTTCTGGCCGTTTTTCGCCGCTACCGGCATCCCTGTCATCGCAGGATTACCGCCTTTTGGCGGCGGCCATCAGCTCGTCCAAAAAGCTATCGCTGATGTTTTCCACTTCGGATTTATCGTACATCGTAAGCAGGTGAATCTCCTCGTCAAGCATCAAGACAAGGGTGACGACCCGTGCGCCACCGCTTTTGCCCCTGTTTTTCGAAGCGATTTTCAGCCCGATTTTGTAGCAGTCGTCGCCGAGCGCGACCCCTTGCGTGGGGTTTTCCAAGAGGCTGGCCTGCAACAAACGCAGGTCGGCAGACAAGGAGGGGTATTTTTTCGCCAAGCGTTTCAGGTCTTTGGCGAACTGGTCAGAGGGGATGATTTTCATGTTCCAACTCGTTGAGCAGTTCGTCCAATGTTTTGACCTCCTCTGGCGGCACCTCGCCACGCTTGTACCGAGCCACCCAGTCCAGCCCGGATTTCATGTTTTCCCACACGGCGCGCTGGCCCGGCAAAAGCCACGCTTCGAGCTCTGCGGGCGTGGGCTGCGCGGGCAAGTATGCGATTTTCAAAGCCTGCAAAAAGGCTTCGATGGTTTGTTTCTGCGCGATGTTTTGCGGTAAAACGATAAGCGTATCCATGTGCTGGGTGTGTTTGGAAAGCAAATGTAGGGCACTCCACCCCAATACTCCACGACGTTGATTATTCGGGATTCTCGCATGACCCATCACGATTGCCCC
>JBKBIC010000206.1:0-8329 GCA_046299435.1 Saprospiraceae bacterium | reverse complement strand
ATGTAGTCCAGCACCCGGAGGCTCATCCGGGCTTCCCGGATTCGGTAGTGGGCGCGGATTTCGGCCCGCGCCTGGGCGTAGGCTTCTTTGGTGTATCGCCTGCGCTCGCGGGCAAGGGCATCGAGGGCAGACTCCCCGTTTGCGATGCGCCGCACCAGCACATTCCGCTGTGACACCAGTAGGGAGGGTTCGATATACCGCAGCAACGTCCGCGCCTGAAACAAGAGCCACAGCTCTTGCCGGACTTCGGCGAGCGGCTTGACCAGCAGCGACGTGCCGGAATAGTCGCGCTTGATGCGCTCGATTCGGGACTCCACATGGAGAAGTGTGGGCGAAATGACATGGGTCATGGCTTTGACTGTTTTGAGTAAACACAACGCGATTCTACCGACCTGAAAAGTGGTGACGGATTGCGTGTGTATATTGTTTCGAAAGCAGTAAATCATTGATAATCAAAGCTTTGCGGCTTTGTCAACGTGTCAACATGGTGATGTTGACAGGCCCGTTTTTTTTGTCAACATGGATTTTTGATGTTGACGGGATGTTGACAAACGCAAATCGTTGTTTTTCAATGAGTTGCGTTTGATTTGTCAACGTGTCAACATTGTCAACATCAAAAACAACTCCCCGTAATTCACCCCCTTTGGGGCAAAAAAAATTCAGGTCAAAAAGGCAGTTCCGCGTCGGCAACCTCCTGCTCCACCGCGTTTGCTGCTGCGGTCTTCCAGTCCGGCGCGGCAGGCGCGGCGGACGGTGGCTGCTCGAAATAGGAGGTCTGGGAGTCGTCCACGAATTTTTCGCGGAGGAAGCGGTACGGCCTGCCCCGGTATGGCCGCTCGACGCGCCGGATTTCCGGGCCGTCCACCGTCTGCGCAGTTTCGTAAAAAGGGTATTTGCCCCGCTCGAACACCGCCGCGCCGTTGGCATCGCGCACCAAGTCCACGTTCAGGTAGTCTTTCAGGACTTCCTGAATCCACGTCTGCGAGGTCTTGCCGTTGAAGAACTCCTCTTTTATTTCCTTCAGGGTGAGCCGGATTTCCTTGCAATCCGGCCCTTCTTGGATGAACAGTTCGCGGATTGCCTCGCGCAGGTCGGTGGCCGCGCCGGGTTCGTTGACCCGCACCACTTCGTCGAAGACGGGTGTCCGCAGCATCGAGGCGTGGAACCACATCCGGCTGGTCTTTTTGGTGGCCATTTGCCTGTCCTTCAGGTGTGCGACGAAGGCCGGAATCTCGGCCTTCATTTTTGCCTCAAAATCCGGGTCGTCCTTGGGCAGGACGGGCACCCGGATAATCCAGAACCGCTCGTCGTGCTTGTTCACATAGACCATGCGGATGTTGTTCGATGTGAACACGAACTTGCAGAAGAAGTCAATCGTGTACTGCTTCTGCCCTTTCGGGTTCACGCTTATCTGGTCGCTGGTGCTCATGGCCTTGATGCGCTCCGCGTCGCGCTTGCGCTCCAGCAAGGTCTCCTCGCAGATGGCCACCAGTTTGTCGGCGTACTGCTCGTTGAACTCGTTTTCCAAGTCGGCGTTGCCGATTTGGATGGCATTGTCGCCGAAGAGGTTGATGAGCAGTTTGCCGAATGTGGACTTGCCCGTGTTGTTTTCGGGCGAATACAGGCACAGCACGGGCAGTACCTGTGTGGGCTTGGTGAGCAGCAGCTGGACGTAATCGAGGCCCAGTTCCCATGCCGGTATGGTGGTGTCGGGCGCGTGATGTAGCCGGACGCTGTGGCTCCCAAAGATGTGCTTGATGAGCCGCATCACATTGTCCCACTTGCCCTCCTTTGGCTCGTGCGGGAACGGGAAGTAGCGGTTGTAATACTTCGAGCCGTCACGCTCGATGACCTGTCGGTAGTTGAAGTGGTCGGGCACGTTACAAAATGCCTTGTGGTGGGCGACGTACTTGTGAAACCCCTTTTCAAAGAGTTTCAGGCAGGTGCCGTCGTTCATGTGCAGCAGCGTGCGCCGGTCGCGCACCGCGCCGGGCACGGTCTCTTCGAGGAAAAACTCGTTGCCCACCCACTTGAGGTTCTTTGCCCACCAAGGGTTTAGGGTTTCGAGTTTGTCCTTCGCGTCGTCCCATTTGTAGGTGCCGCCGTTGAACTTCCACTCTTTGGAGCCGATGCGCTCCATGTGGTAGTCGTAGAACGCCTCCGCGCTGTGGAGCCGGAAGTATTTGTGGAGCGGCGAGGGCGAATCGCTGATGTTCTTCTTGTAGAAAAAGTAGTTCTGCTCCCTTGCCACATCGAGGGCTTCCTTGACCACGCTGCCGACCTTCTCCTCGCCTTCCCTGCCAGCCAAAACGAGCAGGTCGTCCAGCCCTTTGGGCTTTTCCGCGAAACTGTCGGATTTGACGTGGTAAAACCAGCAGGCTGGCCGGTCGCGGTTTTTCGGAAATTTCATCTCCCGGACGAGCTGCGCGATGTTTTTGGCGGAGGCGTAGAATGTCTTGGGACGCTGTGTCAAGTCCTCCATTTGGAGGAGGTCTTTCGAGGAAATCTGGAGGCAGTCGCCGTCCCAGAGCACTACCACCGTCTGCACTTGGCACTTATCAATTAGCTTCACCACGTCAGCATACAAGCCGTCGCCGTCCTTGTAGCAGGTGATGGACGGCAGCCCGACGGTCATCATGCCGCAGTCGCTGGCCTTCCATGCCTTGAACACGCCCTCGGTCAGGAAAAGCGTCTCGATTTTGGCCCCGCTCCGGTACGCCTCGACCAGCGCGGGCGGGAACCATGGCCGCGTCGGCTGGCCTGCGGGCATCTGGTATTTCATATCGCCCTTCGGCTCGCGGAGCCGCCGTGTCTTGTAGTATTTCAGCTTGGCGTTCAACGATGCCGTTTTTGCGTCGCTCATCTGGAGGTAGCGAATCACCTCCCCTTCTATCGTCCAGTAGAAAATCTCGATGTCGCCGGAGGACTTTTCCTCCGTGAAAAATGCGGTCTCGTACCGCTCCGGAGCCGGGAACTCCGCCTCCGGGTCGGTGACGGTGATGCGATTTTTCTGCTCAGTCACGCCGAGCAACTGCATCCGAGACTCGAAAAAACTTAACTCTTGTTGGTTGTCCGACATGGGTTTACCTGAAAGAAGGATTGAAAAAATGCCCGGCGCAGCCCGCTGTGGGCCGCGCCGGGCGGTGGTTAGAAAATTGAGGCTGCCGATTCGCGGAGGTCAAGCACCGCCCGGAGCCGGTCGCGTTCGACACCATGTTCGAAGCACTCCTTCATGTGGAGTGCTCGAGCCGGTTCTGGCACTTGGACTTGGCCTTGAACCAGTGCCCTGTACCGCTGAGCCGCACGAACGTGCTGGTCGTGGTGGTAGGCCAACTCCAGTTCAAGCAGTTCGTCGCCGTCGAGCAGGTCAGCCTCGCAGAATTCCTCCTGCCACTCTGCGCGCCAATCCTCGGTTATCCGGCACTCGACGCGGGTGAATGCCGCCACGCGGTTGCCTGCCTCGTTTTCCTCGACGAGCCACTCGTCGTAGGCCAAAAAGTTGGGGTCGTATTCGTGCAAATCCTGCTTATTCATATCACAAAAGGTTGAAATTGTGTAGGTTATGGCAGACACCACGCCCCGCCCCGGCGCGGTGCCGGAGGGTTTGTTGTGCCTGCCAGAGTGTTAGTGAAATGCCCGGCGGCGGCGGATGCCGCGCCGATGGAGGGTGCTGACGTGGCGCAGCAGCTGCGGGTAGAACCCCACGCTGAGCACCAAAAAAACAACTGAAATGATAGTCATGGGACGAGCGGATTTGATTGCAAGTCTTGGCCGTCCTCATGTATGTTTTGCAGATTAAAAACCCGGCGGCAGGGGCCTGATTTTCCCCTTCTGCCCCACCGCCGGGGCCGTAGTGCCTGCTCATAGTGCGTTTTCAAGGTGGGGGCCGCGATGCTCCGCGTCCGTCGTTGCGACGTGTGCGGCGGCCCCCACATGACCTTGAAAAAAACCAAACTCTAACGATTATCCTTTTTCCGGGCTTCTCCCCTGCCCTCGCCGCTGCCCGGACGTTTCCGGGCAGCGATAGCGCGGGGGGTAATCCCATGAACATCTGCGAAAAAGCCCGGCGGTCGGCGTGAGTCCTTTCCCCGCCGGGCCAACAAAACAGAATACCAACTAACCCTCCTCAATCACGGGTTTGCGGCGCAGAATCACAGTCGCGCTGACCTTCCCGACGCGCACGACCGCGAACTCGTAATCATCAAGCGGCTTTTGAAATGTGGCGAGCCGCTTCATCTCGAATTCGTCGAGATTGTGCCCCGCCTTCAACTTGAACTTCATGTGCAGCCAGCCGTCCTTAATCGGGTACTTGTTCAGGGTGCTCATGCGGCAGCGGCCTCCCCTTCCAGCGTGATTTTTTCAGGCATTTTGGAGTTCTGCAGGCAACGCAGCACGTTGCGGACGTGCGCCTCGGAGCGGTTGGTGGCCTGTGCGATGCGGGTGATGCGGTATTGCTCGGCGACGACCTGCGCCGCTTCCTCGCCAGTCAGGCCCTTTTCCGTCATCAATTGCCCGATTTGCGCGGCGCGTTGGAACAGCAGCCCGACAATGGGCCTGTTTTCGCGCAGGAACTGCCCGGCGGTTGCGTCCAGCCCTGCAATCCACTCGTCGAGGGTTGGGGGCTTTAAAGGCGGGTTTATAACCCCCTTTAAGGGGGTGCCTTTGTGTGGGTTTTGCGGCACGACGTGGCCGTTGTCGTCCACGAAGTTGTATCCGACCCGGCGCAGGTGGTTTTGGTGGACTTGCTGGCCGTTCACGCGCACCTGCGGGTTGCGGCCCTGCACGACCACTTGGGTAGGGGAGTCGTCTTGCGCCTCGGCTTGGTTTATGCCGCTCAGCCCGGCAAAACAGAAGGCGAGAATGACGATGAGGAACATCTGGGCGTACTGGCCCAGCCCGCCGAAGTTGCTCGTCCATGCGGCCTTGCCCTCGGCTGCGGCCTGTATCTCGGCCTTTTTCGCTTCGTAGTCGGCCTGCGCGGCCTTGATGAGTTCGCGCTGCGTTTCGAGTTGGGTGCTCAGGTTGCGCCCGGCGCGTTCGGCAGCCCGCAGCCCGCGCTCGCTCGTGACTATTTTGCCTGTCGCGTCGCGGCCCTTAGATTTCAAACCCTCCTCGATGACCCGCTGCGTGGTGCCGATGCCGCTTGCTTCCCCGGCGGCGGCGGCGAGCTCGGCGAGGTCTTTCCGCTCGGCGGGATGTTTTTTCAGGTACTGCTCAATGGTGAACTCGCGCATCCCGTCCGTGCTGATTTGCATATCCTTTCGGAAGGCGTAGGCCGATGCGAGCAGCATAAGGGCGCAGGGGATGAGGTACTTCCAAGACTGAAAAGCCCACCCGAAGGCGAGAAACACGCAGCCCGCGAGGCCGAGCGAAACCTTGATGACCTCGATGAGCGCGGCGAAGCCGATTGCCGTGCCCCACGACCAGCCGTCGCCGAGCGAATCGGTGTAGCTGCCCCGGATGAAAAAGGAGTTAGCCCCGATGACGACCAGCGACGCGACGACGAGGGCGACTTTCACGAGGAACGCAATCTCGTCGAGGTAGGTCGCTGGGTTGGAGCGCAAGTCCATAGCCCGCTGCTTTTGCTCCGGGCTGGAGCGGAAGATGGCGGCGAGGCCGCGCGATGCGGAGAATAGCTCGGAGAGCACGTTGTTGGGTTTTTGCGCCTCAGGTGGCGCGTTTTGGTTGTAAAACATACCTTTACAGGGATTTTTGGGCCGAGTGGTGGGGGTTGTGCTTCAATACGAACCCTGCTGCTCGGCCTGTTGTGAAGAAATGCCCGCGTCCGGTGGACGTGGGTTTTTTGTTTTAGGCCGCTGCGTGCAGGTACTCGGCGGCTTCGTGTTGGTAGGCGAGCATCTGGAGAGCCTCTTTTTCGCGGGCCTCTCTTTCGCGCAATACCTCGAAGGCGACGCGGATGATGTCCGCGTCCGGCGATTTGTACTTGCCAGAGACGTGCGCCCGTACAGTGTTGCGGTTCACGCCTGTTCGCTGGCTTATTTCCTGCATCGCGCCGTGATGCCGCGAGATGCGGTTGTACAGTTCCGAAGTTTTTGTTTGTGCAATCATTTTGCTAATGTTGTGCGTTGGTTGTGCAAATGTAAAGCAATGATTAACATCCGGTGCAACTTTTTCTCAAAACATTTTAAGCATTGCTAACCATTCAAAAATGACGACTCAAGGGGAACGACTCAAAATGCTGATAGAGAGCACGTTGAACATGAGTCAAAGGCAGTTTGCCATTTCTCTGGGGGTCACTTCGCCATACATTAATCAGATAATCAAGGGCAAAAGGATGTTGTCTGGGGACTTGCTCGAAGGAATTAGCAAGTGTTACAAGCAGGTAAACATCTCGTGGCTGTTGAATGGAGACGGTGAAATTTTTTTGAAAAAAAACGAGGCAGAGGAGCCGCAGCACGGGCGGGCGGTGGTGGAGGAGCCGGGCGAGCGGTACGAGATGGGCGGTGGCCTGCTGGAACGGATGCTGCGGGAGCTGGAGCAGCTGCGGGCACGCGACGAGGCACGGGCGCAGGAACTGGAACGGCTACAACAGCGCGTGGAGGAACTGGAGGCGCGGGCGGTGGAGGCTGTGACGGTTTGAGGGTGGTGGAACTGAAATTTAAACCAAAACCTGAAATATATGGCCATAAAACGCAAAATCACCTTCCACGAAGTCAAGTTCTCAGACCCGGACGTGGACGTAGCACATTTGCTGCGAGAAGTATTCGCGGCTGTTCAATCGCGAGGCCGAAATCCTGCGACTCGCTTGGTGTTCGATTTATCCGCCATTCATGCCAGTCTCTCTGTTGAGGTTGGCAACACCGGCGACATCACACCCCGCACAAGCCGACTTTATGGCAAGGCATTTTTTGTTCGGTACAACGAACTGCCTGAGACTTTTCAGCGGAGCACTGGTGTGGCCACATCACTTGCCGATGTTACGCCTGATGATGTGGGCATCACCGAGGAAGCCCATTTTGTGATAGACCTACAATACCGTAGGCCAATCATGGCCGTAGAAACCGTCAGGAGCGGCCCGAAAATCGGGAATATCCTTGCGTACTTTGAATGGTGGCTGCGCGGCAACGGCTATCGGTTTGAGGTGACTTCGGAGCCGATACTCGGTCGGTCTGCCCAGCAGTTGATTGCCGCCCTTTCAGAATGCGCGACTTTGGAGATTAAGGCAGTAAAGGAGAAAATTCCAGACATACGAAGGCATTATCAGGGACTTGGCTCCTCTTTGATGGCTGTGCAAGAGATAGCCCACACTGATTTTGTCATTTTGATACTTGGCTACAAATTCGATGTAAGGCGTGTCGACCGCCCCGACACTACAGAATTGAAAAGAGAGGTCGCTCGACTGGAGCAGATAAACCGAGAGCATCCCGGCTTTTTTGATAACTTTGAGTCAATCGAAATCCGAGCGCAAGAAGGCGAAAGGCCATTGCAATTATATGATTTAATTGCAGATAGGACTGCCGCTGAAGTCAACGCTCGCAAACGAAGCTCACGCTCAAAGCATTACAATAGCCATGAGTTCTACGGAGAAATTGAAACGTCAATTAGAAGGAATTTTGGGTCTCCGGCCTACGCTGCGGATGCGGCTCCTTGACGGATACCTTGACTATCCTGTGTTGGTGGACGTGGTAGCCGCCGTGCTTTTGGTTGCCCTGAATGCCGTGCTGATGCACTTCGGCGTTCAAATCGTGCAATATGAACTGGACGCGATAAAAGACCTTTTGAATGAGTTGGTTTCGTCATCCATCTCGCTTGGGGGGTTCGTGTTGACTGCAATGGCAATCATCGCCTCGATGCGCGACAACACACCTCGGCTTGAAGAGGATGCTGAGCCAACCAGCGGCAAGGAATACTTTTTCAATAGTCCGGCGTACCATCAACTCATTCGGGCGTTTTCGTGGGCCTGTCGGGTCTACGGGGGTTCGTTCTTGTGGTTCTGCATTTTGCGTACCGCAGCGGTGAGCATGGACTTGGGCATTCTCTTCCACCTAACCTATTTCGGCCTATTTGTCTCATTGTTCACCTTGTTCCGCTGCATATTCTTGGTTCAGTCTGTTGTGCTGATTCGGTGAATAAAGGGGAGGGTGATGTACAGAAACGACACAAGAGGCCGATGAACGATTGTAAAACCTTGATTTTATGCAGATTACATCGGAGTGGGCTGGTTTCGCCAGCTCCACAACTCGACCCAAACCCAATGCCCACAAACGGCTGGCAATCCACAGGTTGCCAGCCGTTTTTTTGTGCCCGCCCGGCTCCGAAAGCGGCAAAATTTCTCCGAAAAACAGCCGCTCAACGGCAACCTTCGCCC
>JBKBIC010000205.1:0-8413 GCA_046299435.1 Saprospiraceae bacterium | reverse complement strand
CCTGCTGCCCGGCGATGCTGACGGGCGGGGCGATGAGGTTCCACCATTCCTCGATTTTCAGGACGGGCCTGAACTCATACGGGAAAAAATTGCCCGCACCGAGCCGGAGCGAAAACTGCGACTGCTGCGGCTGGTCGCTGGGCAGGCAGGGGTCGAGATAGATTTTGAGTTTCGTCCGGTTGATTTTCAGGCCGGTGAGTTGGATGCGCGTGAACGGGCACGAGCACGAAAAATCCTGCTCCGGCGCGTTGAGGTTGAGCGGCAGCCCGCTGGGTTCGTAGCCGTTGAAAACGGAGGCGGTGGTCTTGACGCGCAGGTTGAAAATTTTGTCGTCCACAGGGATTCGCATGAACCGGAAACCCTCCGTCAGCACCAACGAATCGCCGTCGGCAAACCTGAAATTGGCAGGCAATGGGCAGCCCGCTGCGATGAGCCGGGGCACCGAAACATCGTGCGTGAAAAACTGCAAAGCGTTCCGGTCAATGGTGTCAATGCAGGCTATGTTGTTGATGTTCAGCGTGTTGTAATACTGTTTGATGTTGTCGGTCGTGTCCGGCGGCGGCAGGGCGCAGGTGTATTTTTGGCCGCTGCTTTTGTCCACAATCCGCAGGGTGCGCCCGCTGAGCGGCACGATGTCGCCTTTCAGGTTGTAATCCAAATTGACGCCGCCCATGTAGCCATTGTCGGCAGAATGTGATTCAAAATAGACGCGCAGCAGGGCGTTCTGGAACGCGCCGTTGGGCTGCGTCGTCCGCACCACGCCGCGCAATTCGAGCCGCGAGGAGTCGCCGGGCAGGAAGCGATCGCGGCGGATTTTCGACAAATCCAGTTTGCTGCCAGCGGGGTCGGCAAAGCGGTCGTCGTCGTTGTCGGGCAGGCCGAAACTGGTGCGCTCGAACGTGGATTCGTGCTCCACATAGCCACGAATCGGCGTGGCGCACGAATCGAGGCATTCGTAAAAAAGGGCCAAGTCCTCGCAGTTTTTGATGCCGCAACCCAACTGCAACGACGGGTGCAAAAACAGTTCGGTGCGGACTTGGAACGGCGCGTAAGGCAGCGAATCGGGGTCAAAGTCGCAGCTGTTCGGGCAAAAATTGGCCGCAAAAAAACTCATGCACCCGCTGTTGTCGAGGCAGGGCGCGTCGCAGTCCCAGCGGAAAGTCAGGTCTGCCGCCACGAACGCCGAATCGAACGGCAGCGCGAACTCGAACCAGCGTTCCTGTGCGTCGCCGTCGGGCACGATGCCGCTCGCGGTGGCCGCGTCGCCCCAAAGTTGGAGCGGGCCGCCCACCCACGTCAGGCCGCAGGGCAGCCGGAACGTCACGCGCAACCGACCGACCGAGTCGCGCAACAGGTTGGAATTCAGGCGAAAAGTGAACGGGTATGTGTTGTTGTCTTCCAGCGGGACTTTGAGGCAAAGCAGGTTTTGCAAAGCAATGGTGTCTCGCGGCACGCCCGCCACCCGGTAAAGTGTCGTGTCGAATAGGCCCGGCGGGCAGTTGAGCGGCAGGCCGCGCTCGGCGATCCAAGTGGGCAGGAAGTTTTGGCAGGCTTGGTCGCAGCTCCGCAGCGCGAACACGAGCGTCGTGGAGTCGCCCGCCCGCAGCCTCGGCAGGTTGACCGCCATGTTTCGGAACACCTCGTGTTCGGGGCAGTCTGGCATGGTATCGCGCTGAAAATCAGCGATTTGAGCGGGTTTGATGATGCCCGCGCTATCGAACCAAACGAGCGTCGGGTCAATGCCTGTGAGCAATTCACCAGTTTGGTTTTGGTTCGGCGAATCGAGGTAAATGACCGCGCCAATGGCTGGGCCAGTGCCCGTATTTTTCACGACAAGCCGCTGTGTGGCCGGGCGGTCGCCGCAGAAATCTTCGGTCAAGCCATAGCGCGGGATGAGCTGGAGTTTTGGGTTCACGTCAGCCTGATAAATGATGAGGTTGGCCGATGCTTTGGCGATTTGGCAAGTGTCGCTGCCGCAGCCCCAAGTGGCCGTGAAGCTGGACGGGCTTTGCGTGAGCGAGATGCCGCAGTCGGTGATGGTCAGTTTTTGGGTGATGACGATTTGCTCGTCCAGTTCAAAAAGGCCGTCGTTGTCGCCAATCTGTTGAAAATGAGTGGCATTGAAATTTAATTTTAACTCATTCGGCGTGTTGGTCACGACCGCGCCGGGGCTTGCCGTGAGGGTGAAACCGCCCGACGGGTGCAGGTCTTGGAACATGAAATTGGTCAGTGCGCCAAGCCTGTTGTTGCGGATGGTGATGGTGCGCGTGAGTTCGTTGCCGAGTGCGCCGAAGAGGTTTTGCCCGGTGGTCACGGCCATGACGAGCAGCGGTGTTTCGATGATGTACGGGATGGTCTTGGCGGTTTTTGCGCCGCCCGTCCACGCGATTCGGATGCCGTTCTCGAACGACCCGCCCATGTTGATGGAATCCACGAGGGCGCAAGTGGCGCGGGCCGAAAACGAAAACGTGGCCGACGCACCCGTTGCCAAGTTTTGAAGGCCCAAAATCGGGCTTTGTAAATTGCTGATATTCTGTTGGTTGGCTCCTGCCACGCTGCCCGGCACATATTCCACGCCCGCCGGAAAAGTGATGGTAGCCGCGAGGCCGGCCAACGCCGTCGGCTCGCCGTTCGTGACCGTGACCGAAAACGAGGCCGTGTTGCAAACGGTGAAATCCGACGCGGGCACGGTGCTTTGGATGAACACATTTTGAGCGGTGGCAACGTGCAGGCCGACGGCCCAAAAGCCCGTCAACAGCCCCAGTTTCGATAGGAAATTCATGGCAGAATAAGTTGTGAGTGGTCGGTGGTCAGTTAGCAAGATGCTCGCGGTTCGCAACCCTCAAATATTAGACCGAACAAGCATCTGAAATGCGGCTTGGGCTGCCGAAAAGTACACAAACTTCGCCCGTCGGATGGGAGCCGGGCCGGGCGTTTGCCGGATTTGCCGTTTTTTTGCCCGAAGGAATCCTCCCTTCCAAGTTTGCAACCAATTCTCAATCATGCGCTTTTCACAAAAACTACCACTCCTTTTCCTATTCGCCATGCCGTTGACGGTGTTCGCCCAAATCGAGGACGCACCGGCCATTTTCCGTGAACTGACCCGACTCGACGGCACTTGGTTCATGCCGACCGACCGGGGCGACCGCCTCGAAATCTGGCAAATCGCCGACGACTCCACCATGACCGGGCGAGGCCTTCGCATCAAACCCGAAAACGGCGACACGGTCACACTCGAAACACTGCGGCTCGAACTGCGCGGCGGCGACATCATCTATTCTGCCCGTGTGCGCGGCCAAAACGACGGGAAATTCGTGCCTTTCAAACTCACCGAAGCAGGCTACGACGAGTACCTGTTCGAGAACCCGCAGCACGACGACCCGAAAAAAATCCGCTATTTCCTGCTCCAACGCCGCGAACTGCAAGTCACGACCGAAGGCACGCGCAATGGCCGCCCGACCAAGCAGGAATATGTGTTCGAGCGGGAATTCAACCCGGCGAGCGTCGAGTTCCGGGTGCGCGGCGGCCTCAACGTGTTCAACCTGTACAAAACCAACCAAATCGGCGTGGATCCCGCGCCTAAGTTTTCGCCCCGGCCGGGCTGGGAATTGGGCATTTCGACGGTGTTCAAGGGCAGCGGCGGGTTCCTTTCCCTAAACGTGGAACTGGGCGTGGCCGGCAAGTTTTCGCACACGAAAGCATCTTTCGAGTCCCTCTCTGATACCGGGCTGATCGTCATCAACCGCGACCTGACGTACAACCAAACTTGGCTCACCGTCGGGCTGCTGCCGGAGGTCAACTTGCGGCGCGACGGCAAGTTTTCGCTCATTTTCGGGCCGTATTACGGGCGTTTGCTTAGCAATCGCGTCAATGGCACGGAGGAACCCGTTCGCAACAAGAAGGTGTATAACTTCAATAACGACTTCACCAAAAATGATTTTGGCGGTGTCTTGGGCCTGCAATGGCGGCAAAATTTCGGGAAAAAAGACATGGAGGGCCGGCTCGGCATCCGGGCGCAAATCGGCATGAAAAACATTGATAATCTTTACGTCCGGGGGCGCGACATTTACAACGGGCGCGTCGGGCTGATGGGCATTTCGGCCATATACAGTATCAATATATTGAAATTGTGAGACTGCGAGAGGTGAGACGGTGAGAGGTGAGACGGTGAGACGGTGAGACGGTGAGACGGTGAGACGGTGAGACGGTGAGAGGTGAGAGGTGAGACGGTGAGGTTTTCTTGCAAAAAAGAAAATGGAAAGGCTGGGGCAACATGGTTGCTCCGGCCTTTCAAATAATTACCTCGCGGCCTCATCATCTCGCCATCTCACCTATCTCGCTGTCTCACCGTCTCACCCCTCCTCACTGCACCCGGAGGGATTGGCCGATTCTGATGTTGTCGTCGGTCATGTTGTTGAGTTCTTTGATGCGGGCGACTGTGGTGCCGTACTTTTTGGAGACGCTGTACAGGGTATCGCCTTTCACGATGGTGTGATAAACACCTTGTCCGGCGGGCTTAGCGGGTGGGTTCGGGCGCGTGACTGGCGGCGGGATGTGTGGCTTCACGTTGGTGTCCGTCGGTTTTGTGCCCGTCGAAGCAGGGTCGGACGGGTAAGGCGTGCCGGTGGTGGCAGGTTTGTTGCCGCCCGGTTGGCCGGGTTTGTCCTTGTCGTTTTTCACTTCGCCCTCGCCAATCTCAAAAAGTTCCTCGCCGTCGGGCGTGAGTTTGCCGTTGGCAGGCGTGGTCGTGGATGGGCGCGGGTCGGTGCCGTTCGGCGAAGTCGGTTTGCTGGGGTCGTTGGCTGGGCGGAGGCGCGGTTTGGGGCCTTTTTTCCAGAAAAAACCGCGCAAGCGCACTTGCTCGCCGTTGGCTGGTTCTTCGCCTGCGTCCATTTTGTTGCCGCTCAGGAGTTTTTCCAGCCGGATGCCGTACTGCTGCGAGATGTCGAACATCGTCTGGTTGTCGCGCACGAAATGGAACTTGGCGCGGCCATGCCAACGCTTTTGTTTTTTCTGGATGAAGACGCGGGTGTTCTGTTTCAATTTGTCGCTACGCAGGTAGCCCCGGTCGTTGTATTCGATGATTTTTTCGGTGGCGAGGCGATAGATGCGGGCGATGTCCTCGATGGTCTCGCCTTCTTTGGCCAGCACGACTTTCACGTCGTTCACGCGCCCGACGCTGCGGCGGTTGGAAATCGGTGGCGGCACTTCGCCGCCCGACATTTCGTCAAACTCGTACAGTTTGTACGCCTCAATGACGCGGATGAGCGACTCGGCGTAGGTGTCGGAGGTCGCGTAGCCAGCCGATTGCAGGCCGTAAGCCCAAGATTTGTAGTCCCGCTGGTCGAGCCGGAAGAGGAACCCGTAGCGGTTGTATTTTTTGGGGTCGCGCAGGAAGTCCGAGTGGTCTTCGTAGCAATCCTCCGCGTCCTTGTATTTGCGGAAGCAGGATTTGACGATGTTGCCGTTGCCGTCGCGGTCGTCGTCTTCTTTGTAATAGGATTTGCCGTCCCAATCGTTGCCGCATTTGATGCCGAAGTGGTTGTTGGCTTGGATGGCCAGCGTGCTTTGCCCGGCGTTGCTTTCGAGGATGGCCTGTCCCAGTTTGATGCTCGCCGGCACGCCCGCCCGTTCCATTTCCTCGATGGCGAATTCCTTGTGTTTTTTGATGTATTCCAGCCGCGCGTCCGCTTGGGCGAAGGCCACGAACGGCAAGGACAGGCAAAAACTGAGCAGATAGTTTTTCATGGAAATGTTCGATTGACTGGCGCAGGCGGCTCCAACAACTTGGCAATCAATGATTTGAGGATGCCATGAAGTCCGCCCGGCACTGGTTTGGATTGAATTTTCGGCCCCGCAACGGCGGTGGCGTAAAAGTACGTTGCGTTTGAAAAAAGCGGCGTTTTGAGCTGTCAAAGCCTTTCATAAAGCCCATGTACGACTCCTCCCTCTGAATCCAGCCGAGGCTCCACGAGAGCAAAGAACGCGCCGTCCCCTTTTTCGTATTTGCGAAACGCAGCATAAGCAATTAAATCGGCCAGTTGAATCAGTCGAGAGGCTTTGGAATCTAAAAAAAGCGGGACTTCGGCAAGGTTGCGGAGTACGCCCCATGTGTGGCCGACCGTCCTAAAATCGGTTGCAAGCGATTGAATGGTGGATTCGTAAGTGGATTTATCAAAAATGACAATGCCGCGCTGGCTGTCGCCGGTTTTGTGAAGGCGCATCAAAAAACGGTCGAAACGGCTTGCAATCTGCTCAAATGCCAGCTCTATCGGGTTCATTGGGGATGCTGCTTTTTTGTTGATGACGCAGGCGAATGCCCTGTTTGCAGGATGAGACGACTGGAAGATTTGCAGCGCGTTGCTCACTGCCCGAATCCTATTTTCTTTAGGAAACTGTCGCCAGAAACCACGCCCAGCAAGCATTGCGTTGCCATGCAGTTCTACGCTGCCGGGGTCGGCAGGGTTGAAAGTCGCTGCGATTTTATCGAGTTCATTCGCTATCCAGTAGCCTTGACGCTCAAACAATGAAAGACCTGCCAGCACAAAATGCGCTTGATTGGGGTCAGGAACCGAACCAGACTCATCGCAATAGAGGAGGTGCATGGGAGGGATATGGGCAAAAAAAAACAGTCAAGGAGAAACCAAGTTCTCTCGGCCCAAAAAGGTCAGGCCTCTCGACTGTGGTGCAAAGTTAGGCTTATTCCGTAAAAAATCCTGCGAAGATTCCCGGCGAGCCATCACCCCACCTGCATGAAATCCTCCCGCAGCACGCGCGCCAGCGTGTCGGTCAAAAAGTCCGCGTCGCGGCGGCTGAACGCGATGGGCGGCTTGATTTTCAGCACGTTGTGCAGCGGGCCGTCGGTGCTCATCAGCACGCCCAGTTCGCGCATCCGATTGGCCAAATACGTCGCTTGCTCGGCTGCCGGAGCGAGCGTTTCGGGGTCTTTGACCAACTCAAAACCGAGGAAAAGCCCCGGCCCGCGTACGTCGCCGATGACGGGAAACTGCCCGGCCAACGCGCGCAACTGCCCGCTTAAATACTGCCCAACTTCCAGCGCGTTTTGCTGCAAACCTTCCTCGCGGATGACGCGCAGCACCTCCCGGCCAATGGCGCAGGACACTGGATTGCCGCCGAATGTGTTGAAATATTCCATGCCGTTGGCAAATGCCTCGGCCACCGCGCGCGTCGTGACGACGGCTCCGAGCGGGTGGCCGTTGCCGATGGGTTTGCCGATGGTCACGATGTCGGGCAGCGCGCCATGCTCCTCGAACGCCCAAAAATGCTGGCCGTGTCGCCCGCAGCCCGTCTGCACCTCGTCGGCGATGCAAAGGCCGCCCGCCGCCCGCACGAGCCGGAAGGCTTCGGCCAAATAGCCGGGCGGTAGCGTCACTTGCCCGCCGCAACTGATGACCGATTCGCAGATGAAACCTGCCACGCCGCGCCCGGCGGCGCGGATTTCCGAGATTTTTTTGCCCACTTCGGCGGCATATTTCAGCCCGGCAGCCGGGTCGTCGGCGCGAAAAATGCCGCGAAACACATCGGGCATCGGCACGACGTGCGTGTGCACGGGTGCGCCCGTGCCGCCGGGGCCGTCGAATTTGTAGGAACTGACCTCCACGCAGGCATTCGTGTTGCCGTGATAGCCATGCTCGACGGCCAAAAAATCGCGCTGGCCAGTGAAGTTTTTCGCCAGCCGCAGGGCCAACTCATTGGCCTCGCTGCCGCTGTTGACGAAAAACGCGACCAGCCCGGTGCCTGCCCCCCCGCCCCCCTGAAGGGGGAATGTGCTCAGCAGTTCTTCCGCAAAACGGACGATGCTTTCGTGCAAATACCGTGTGTTGGTGTTCAAAACCGCCATTTGCCGCTGCCCGGCGCGCACCACGCGGGGGTGTTCGTGGCCGACGTGCGCGACGTTGTTCACTGTGTCCAAGTAGCGACGGCCTGTGTCGTCGAACAGATATTGCCGCCAGCCGCGCTCGATTTTCAGCGGTTTTTGGTACGAGACGCTGAGGTTTTTGCCCAGATGCTCGCGGCGGAAACCGAGGATTTCGGCAGCGGGCATGGCGGCGGGTTTTGGCGAAAATTGCCCAGTGAGCAGCAGCATCGGGTCGGGGCAAAGGCTCGTCCAGATGGCGCGTTTTTCGGGGAAAGCCACGCCGGGGAAATCGCCCACCATGCCCAAATCGTCGAGCATGACTTGAAAATGGAGGTGCGGCGACCAGTTGCCATTGATGGGCATTGGGCCGATTTCGCACAGTTTTTCGCCGTTTTTGAATTCTTTTCCCACAAAAAGCCCGTCGAGCGAGCCTTCTGTGAGGTGGCCGTAGAGGGTGTAAAACGTGAGCGTGGCCTCTCCCCCCAGCCCCCCGAAGGGGGAGCCTGCATCTGGAGAAGACTCCCCCTTCAGGGG
>JBKBIC010000204.1:0-8459 GCA_046299435.1 Saprospiraceae bacterium | reverse complement strand
CAACTTCCTCATTTTCATTGACTTGGAGTAACATTAGCGCAGCCATCGGGCAAGAACTTTTCTACCGGCAAGGCACGTCTGGCACGTTTTCCAAAATCGTTGTCCCGCTTGGGACAAATACGCACACCGTTAGCGGCCTGACGGCCGGGGCGAGTTATCAATTCAAAATCCGGGTGAAATGCGGCACGGTCTGGAAAGTCAGCCCGATTTTCACGACCACGCTGCCGACTGTTTTGCAAAATTCGGCGGTCGGTCGGCAGCAAATTTTTGCCATTGAACAGCAGGACGAATTGAAATTCGAGACCGAGATTAACGTCTTTCCCAACCCGGCAAAAGACCTTGCCACGATCCAGTTTCTCTCCGAAAACGCCGACAATGCCAGAATTGAAATTTTCGACGCTTCTGGAAAGTTGACTTTCAGCGACTTGTGGCCTATTTCCTCTGGGGAGAGCGTTTTTCAAATCCCGGTCGCCGACTGGCCGAAGGGCGTTTTTGTGATGAAGGTTTTGGTGGGCGAAAAAGTAGAGACGCGGCAGTTGGTGGTGTTTTAATGCCGCTGCACGAGCGTAAAAGAATCCATGCCCAGATTTGGAGCATGGATTCTTTCAAAGCGATAACCTCCTGAAAATCAAGGCTTCCAGCACACCCAAGCCGCCGACAGTCAAGATTTCCGCCACGAAAAACGCCACGCCCCAAGCCGTGCAAGTCGGGAAAAAAGCACATAGCAGCACGAACGCAAATGCGGCGTAGGCCATGTTGCCAACCGCGAGCGTCCACAACATCCAGCGCGGACGGTGTTCGCGCCGCGCCAACGAAAGCGAATAGGCGGCGTAGCACAGGTTGATGCCGCCTTGCAGCACGAGCAACCAAAGCGGGAAACCGAGCAGGCTGGACAGGAACTGGCGCAGGCTCAAAATGACAAGCCCGGCGACGAGCGCGGCGAGGCCGTCGAACCACAGGAGTCGGGTCAGGGAAAGTTGTCGCATTTTTTCAGTCCGCAACGCGGTGTTTGTCGTTGCGCGAGATGTTCTCGATGTCCCAACGCACCTTTTTTTCAAAGGGAAGTTTCCGGGCGGGGCAGTCCGTTTTTGCACAGATGCGGCAGGAAAAATCGAGGCAGCCGTCGGTATGCACGAACAGCTCGACGCTTTCGCCAAAGCTGTTTTTGGCGAGGCCGTCCAAGCGGTCAACTTCACGGTGGGCTTCATGTACGTTGAGGTACCAAGGCACGGTCAGGTGGCAGTCCAAGTGTAAGGTGCTGCCGTATTTGATGACCCGCAGGTTGTGCAAATCCACCCAGTTTTCCGTGCGGTTTTGCTGCAAAACCTCCGCAAATCGGCTCAAAAGTTCTTTGTCGGCCTCGTCCATGATGCCCGCCAGCGAGGAGCGCAGGATTTTGTAGCCCGTGAAAATGATGAAGCCCGCGAACACGAGTGCCACCGCGCTATCGAGCCAAGCGAGGTTTGTCAGGCGAATCAAAATCAGCCCGGCAATCAGCCCGGCGGTTGACCAAAAATCGGATTTTAGGTGCTCGCCGGTGGCGACCAGCGCGAGCGAATTGCTTTTGGTGCCGCGCCGGACGGCCATTTGCCCCAGCCCGAAATTGGCCGCCGCCGTTGCGGCAATGAGCAAAATGCCCGTGTCCAACTGCCCCAATTGGTGTGGGTGTTGCAAGTTGTTGATGGCTTCGTAAATGATAATCATCCCAGCGACGCTGATGAGCGTGCCCTCGATGGCCGCCGACACGAACTCCACTTTGCCGTGCCCGTAGGGGTGGTTGTGGTCTTTGGGCTGTGCCGACAGGTGCAGGCTGTACAGACCGATGAACCCGCTGACGACGTTGACGATGCTTTCCATCGCATCGGTGAAAATGGCGACCGAGTTGGTCAGCGACCAAGCCGTCAGTTTCAACACAAAAAGCCCCACGCCGATGCCGACGATGAGCCTTTGTGTGCGGTAATTTTCTGTTGCGGGCGTGGACATCCGTTTTTAAAAGCATTTCAATTGCTCTTGGCGCAAACCTAAACAACAACGGCAACGGCCCGGCGAAAATCAGCCCGGACGGGTCAAAACCCAGCACAGGCCGGTTGCCGCCGCAAGTCCCGGCAAATCCGATATTTGCCCCAAAACACACCTGTCATGGCCAAAAACGAACGCGCAGAGCCTGTGCAATTCCTCGCCCACGACCGCGCCGAATGGCGGGCATGGCTTGCCGAAAACCACCGGACGGCCACAGGCGTATGGCTCGTTTTTTACAAAAAAGGAAGCGGCAAACCCCACCTCAGCTACGACGAAGCAGTAGAGGAAGCTCTGTGTTTTGGGTGGATTGACAGCAAACCGGGCAAGCTGGACGACGAACGCTCCATGCAGTATTATTCGCCGCGCAAGCCCAAAAGCAACTGGTCGAAAATCAACAAAGAGCGCGTCGAACGCCTCATGGCGGCGGGTTTGATGACCGAAAGCGGGCTGAAAATGGTGGAATTAGCCAAACGAACAGGCACTTGGGCGGCCTTGGACGAAGTGGAGGCACTCATCGTACCGCCCGATTTGCAGACCGAATTGGAAGCCCTGCAGCCCGCTGCGACGCACTTTGCCGCCTTCCCGCGCTCGGTCAAGCGCGGCATTTTGGAGTGGATAATGAATGCCAAAACACCCGAAACCCGCCAAAAACGCATCGCCGAAACCGTCCGCTTGGCCGCCGAGAACATCCGCGCCAACCAGTATGTGAAAAAGTGAACGCGCCACAGAGGCCGCTGCAACAGGTTTTTTGCCGCCGCCATTCCCCAATCCTCTCCAAAGGAGTCCTGTGGACAATCCTAATTCCTACTTTTGCGGCCATGCCAGAAGTAAAACTTTTCTCCTGCACGGCTTCCGAAGCCCTCGCCAAAGACATCGCTTTCCATTTCGACGCGCCACTTGGCGACAAGGCCCTCGCCCGTTTCAGCGACGGCGAAATGCAAACCATCATCAACGAAAGCGTGCGCGGCTCGTTCACGTTTTTCATCCAAAGCACCTGCCAGCCGCACGACAACCTCGTCGAGCTCCTGCTCTGGATTGACACTGCCAAACGCGCCTCCGCCGGGTACATCACCGCCGTCATCCCGTATTTCGGCTATGCCCGCCAAGACCGCAAGGACAAACCCCGCGTGCCAATCAGTGCCAAACTCATGGCCAACCTGCTCACCGCCGCAGGCTGCAACCGCATCATGACGATGGATTTGCACGCCGACCAAGTGCAGGGCTTCTTCGACATCCCGGTTGACCACCTGCGCTCCGAGCCGATTTACATGGCCCACTTGGCCGAGGGTGACCTGTCGAACACCATTTTCGCCAGCCCCGACGTGGGCGGCGTGAAACGCGCCCGCATCTACGCCAAGCACTTTGGCCGCGAGCTCGTCATCTGCGACAAATACCGCACGAAGGCCAACGAGGTGGCGGCCATGACCGTCATCGGCGATGTGAAAGGCGGCGACGTGGTGCTCGTGGACGACCTCGTGGACACCGCCGGCACGCTCTGCAAAGCCGCCGACGCGCTCATCGAAAAAGGCGCGAAATCCGTCCGGGCCATTTGCACACACCCCATCCTGTCGGGCAAGGCGTATGAAAACATCGAAAAATCACAGCTGACCGAGCTCATCGTCTGCGACACGGTGCCGCTCCGCAAGCAGTCGCCCAAAATCAAAGTGCTGCCGACGGGCAAGCTCTTCTCCCGCGCCATCCGCAACACGGTGGAGCACAAGAGCATCGCCTCGCTTTTCATGGGAGTCTGAGGTTCGTGGAACCGTCGCGTTTTGTTGGCCCGCAAACCCTATTTTTGGCAAAAAATCCGCGCCTTATGTCAGATGTCATGGTTCGAGAATTGCCCACCGCCACCGCCGCGCCCGCCCCGGCGGACGAGCACCCTTTGCCCGAAAAAAACATCACTTGGGAAGAGTTTGAGCAGGAATACCTGCCCCGCGAGGACGGCTTCAAGTACGAATGGGTGCGCGGAAAAGTCGTGAAAACAACGCGAGATATGAACCAATACCAGTATTTCATGCTGCTCAACATCCAAAAGCAGTTCATCAAACTCCAACTGGCAGGCAAGGTGTCCGGCGAAATCCTGACCGAGATTGACACCTTTTTCCTCAAAAAAAGCCACCGCCGCCCCGACATGGCTTGGTTCTCCGACGAGCAAGTGGCCCGCATGGCGCACCGCCAAAACCAAGTGCCCCGCTTCGTCATAGAAATCATCTCCGACAACGACATTGCCGACAACCTGCTGGACAAATTGGACGATTACGAGGCAGCCCAAGTGGAGGTTGTGTGGCTGATTTCCCCCAAACTCGAACAGGTACACATTTACACTTCCGACAAAAAAAGCATCTGCAAGGGCGATATGCTTTGCTCGGCGGCCCCGGTGCTGCCCGAATTCCAGATTTCGGCAAACGACATCTTCCGCAAGCCGCCCCTGCCCGCCTGACCGTCCTCGGCTCACACCTGCGCCAACACTTCCCGCACCAATGTCCGCAACTTCGGCTCGGCCTCCTGTCCGACGCGAATCACGTCCTCCAAAGTCGTCTCGCGGATGGCCGAAGGCGGGAACGACACATTGGCAACCAGCGACAACATCATGATTTTCAGGCCCGCGTGTTTGGCAACGAGCACCTCCGGCACCGACGACATCCCCGTGCAATCGCTGCCCATCGTGCGGAGCATGGCGTACTCGGCGGGCGTTTCGAGGTTGGGGCCTTGCAGTGCGGAGTACACGCCCTCGATGGCCCGGATGCCTTTTTCGCGGGCGGCGGCGAGGGCTAATTGCCTCATTTCCAAGTCGTAAGTGTGCAACAAATCCGGGAAGCGTGGCCCCAGCCGCTCGTCGTTCGGGCCGCGCAGCGGGTTTTCGGGCAGCAGGTTGATGTGGTCTTTCACGACCACGATGTCGCCCGCTCGGAGGTGCGGGTTCACGCCGCCCGAAGCATTGGTCACGATGAGCCGCTCGATGCCGAGGGCGGCGAGGACGCGCACCGGGAAGGTGACTTGCTGCATCGTCCAGCCCTCGTAATAGTGCAGCCGCCCGGCCATGACCGCCACCGGGTGCGCCCCGATGTGGCCGAAAACCAGTTTCCCTTTGTGGCTCTCGACGGTGCTCCGGGCAAAATGCGGGATGTCGGCAAACGGAATTTCAGCGACGGTTTGCACCTCGTCGGTCAGGTTGCCGAGGCCGGTGCCGAGGATGATGCCCGTGCGCGGCACGAAGGCCGTGCGGCTGCGGACGAAGGCCGCCGCTTCTTGGATTTGGTCAAACAATTCCATGTTCAAAATGTGTGCTGCACCACGAGTTTGGCCGTTTTTGGCCGCAGGCTGGGCGCAATCAAATGGGCGAAATAGATGCCGTTCGGCAAATCGAAAAATGAAATTTCGGTCAGCGGCGAAGCCATTTCTGACAAACTCAAATCTTTGACAATCAAACCTTTGCTGTCAAAAATGACGAGTCGCAAGTTTTCCGCGCCCTCGAAACCGGCCACGTCCACGAAGGCCGATTCGTGCGCTGGGTTCGGGAAAATTCGGAGGTTGGTTGCTGCTTCGGCAGCGGTCGAATCTGCGGTGGGCATCGTGCGGTCTTCGCTCGGTTCGGCAAAAAGTTGCACTTCGTCCACCAGCAAACAGCCTTGTTTTTCCATGAAAAAGCCGACTTCCGCCCAAGCCGTGCCGCCCGGAGCCGTTTCTGTGAACGTAGCCATGCCCCAATACGGGCAATCACGCGCCTCCAACTCCACCGATTGCCATGCCAGCGGGCGGTTGTCGGCAGAAAGGAATTTGAGATAGCCGATGACCCTTGCCCCGATTGTGCAGGCTTGGCTTTTGAACTGGAGCCGGAAACGCTCGCCCCCGCGCACCGCGACGGTCTGGCAGAAATCTTGGTTCGAGCAAAAAGAGACGGATTGCAGCCCCGCCGAGGCCGTGCGCGAGTACCCGCTCACCCAACCTTCCCAGCCCGAAAAACTTTCCTCGAATCCACCGTTGCAGAGCAGGGCCGCATCGCCGGGCGCAGGCCGCGCAAAGCCTTCGGTGAGGTAAAAATCGTCCACGAAAAGCGCGGTGTTTGGCCCTGCTGCCGTCGCGCTCGCATCTATCCGAACGGCATTCGCTGGCGCTACGACTTCGAGCGTATATTCCTGATAATCAGGAGAATTGACATAAACAAGCTCACTGCCGAGCGGGCCGGTCGCGCTGAAAATATTGAAATGGATGTAAGCTGAATTGTCGCCCGAAGTTGCCCTCGCCCAGACGCGCATGGTGTATTTGATGCCGGGCATCACCCGCACACTTTGCCAAACGGAAGCGGCTCGCAGCGCGAAGGCCGCGCCGCCCGAATGGGCCAGCCCGTCGGGCGCGATGCCGGCAGATGCGCCCGGCTCGCCCGTGGGGGTGTGCCAACCTTTGGCACTGCCCATGTCAAAACCGGCGTTGGACATGAGGTTGCGAGCGCAGGATTGGGCGAGGCTTTGCCCCGAAAAAAGCGGGCACAAAATCAAAACGAGGGCGGCGAGCAGATTTCTCATGTGTCAAAAGGTGATTTTTGAACAGCAAAGTAGGCAAAACTTCGGCGCGGATTCGCGTCAATTGGTTGCCGTTCGTTGCCGCCAAAATGCCGCCAGCGCCACGCCCGTCACCAAATCCCAGATGCCCCACCACGCGGCGATGAGTGCCATGCCGCCCAGCCCGTCGAAAAACTTGAAAATCAGGATGAGGCCCAGCGCGGTGTTGTGTACGCCCGTCTCGAAGGCGAGGGTGCGGCAGTCGAGTTCGGGCAGCCGGGCGAGGCGACCGAGCGCGTAGCCCGTGCCGAGCGCGGTGGCGTTGTGGACGGCCACGAGCAGGAACACGAAGCCGAGGTAGTTCCGCACGTTGTCCAAGTTGCCAAGCAGCGCGAGGGCCAAGATGGCGAAAAAAATGACCAGCGAAAACCGCTGCACCCACGCCCGGATTTTTGCCACAAAAGCCGGAAAACGACTGTTCAGGCCCATGCCCACAAGCAGCGGCGCAAGGATGAGCAGCACGATAATGCGAAGCATTTCCAGAAATTCGAGCTGGAACGACTGCCGGAGCGCGTCGGTGCCGGGGACGAATTTTGACCAGAAAAAGAACCCCGCAGGCGTGACGACGGTCGCTGTCAGGATGATGATGGCGTTCAAAGTGACCGACAAGGCCACATTCGCCCGCGCAAAATGGACGAGGAAATTGGTCATGTTGCCCGACGGGCAGCCGCTGACAAGCACCATGCCGAGGGCCACGCTCGGCGGCGGCTGGAACAAGTGGATGATGCCCAGCGTGAAAACCGGGAAAATCAAGTATTGCGCCAGCAGCCCGACGGCCACCGATTTCGGGTAGTTGACCACCTGCCGGAAATCGCCCACGCGCACGTCCAGCGCGACCGCGAACATGAGGAACGCCATGGCGATGTTCAGCACGAACATCTGGTCGGGGTTGAAATGGATGCGGAGCGAATCAACAGGGTGCATTTGTGTGTGTCGTGTTTGGTATTTCGTGTTTGGTGTTTCGCTCGGTGCCCGAAAAACGAAACACCAAACACGATACACGAAATGCGCTCAATCCGGGCAAAAGTAACTTGGCCGCCGCGAAAAGTTTTTGCCCGGAAATGCCGGAAAACTCGCCCTGTTTTGAGCTACTTTTGCCGCAAGCCCTCCCCATTCATCTCTTATCACTCATCAATCATCACTGAACGAAAATGGCAGTACCTATCAAATTCGGCACCGACGGTTGGCGCGCCATCATTGCCGACGATTACACGGTGGACAACGTGAAGCGCGTGGCCGAAGCCACCGCGCTTTACATGAAACAGCGCAAAATGAAAAAAGCGGTCATCGGTTACGATTGTCGTTTCGGAGGGCTGCTGTTTGCCAGCATCACTGCCCGTGTGCTCGGCGCGCACGGCATCAAGAGCCATGTCGGCGTGGGTTTTGTCAGCACACCGATGGTCAGCCTCGGCGTGGTCAAGTTGAAAGCCGACCTCGGCATCGTCATCACGGCCAGCCACAACCCGCCCTCGTACAACGGCTACAAACTGAAAGCCAGCTACGGCGGCCCGATGATTCCCTCGGAAATCGCCGCCGTCGAAGCACTCATCCCGGAGGTCTGCTCGCTGTCCAAACTGCCGGAAATCAGCGAGTTGGTAGAAAAGAAACTGTTCCAAGACGCAGACTTGGAAACCATGTACCTGCGCCATTGCCGCCAAAATTTTGACATGAAAGGCATCAAATCGGCGGGCATCAAACTCGCCTACGATGCCATGTACGGCGCGGGCCAACGGGCCGTGCGGGCACTTTTGCCGAAATCCGTCTTCCTGCACTGCGACTGGAACCCCGGCATGCACGGCCAAGCCCCCGAACCCATCCACCGCAACCTCACCCTCCTCAGCCAGACCATCGCCAAAAACCCGAAAATCTCCGCCGGCC